>CAKQQU010000025.1 GCA_934271085.1 uncultured Bacillota bacterium
GTCCTGAACATGGATATTAAGGACGGAAAGAAGCGCTTGCCAACAATAAGTATGCAGGCCGTTATTATCGGCTCGGCATTGCTTTTGCTGTTTTTTGCCGCGGGAACCCGTTTCGGGAATTATCTGGCGGAAAAGAATACCGATGCGCTGGCTTTTGCCGAAGAAAGCACTTGCCGTATAGATGTTAAAGGTGCTGTAGAGCGTTCCGGTCTGTATGAGATGCCCGCAGGCAGCAGGATCAGCGATTTACTGGAAGTTTTGGAGCTTAGTGAGGACGCGCAGCCGGAGCTGCTGAACAGGGCCGCGTTCATTACGGATGGCAGCGAACTTATTATACCCCAGGGAAGCGGGCAGGTGAACTGGAATGAAATTGCAGCCTCCCGCGGGGGTATTTACTACAATTCCCAAAGTGCGGCTGCTTCTTCTGACAATCAGGAAAAGGTTACTTTTACCGGTGTGATCAATATCAATACTGCCGGAGCGGAGGAGCTGCAGATGCTAAGCGGCATCGGCCCTGCCAAGGCCGGCGCCATAATATCTTATCGGGAAAAGAACGGTAATTTCCTGACCAAAGAGCAGATCATGAACGTGTCCGGGATAGGCCAGGGAACTTTTGACAAAATAAAGGATAATATCAGTGTGGAATAAACTGGTACCGCCGTTCTTGCGGGGAAGGATAATATTGTGCCTGCTGCTGGCTTTTATGGCCGGTATAGTTTTGGAATACTTTTTAGCTGTGCCGCCGGGCGTTATTCTTTGCCTGAGCGGCGTTTTTTTGCTGGCTGCTTTGGCAGGCACCATTTGGTCCGGAAAAAACAAATGGCTGTTCTGGGCGCCTCTTTGCCTGTGTTTAGGGTTGTTCCTTTGTTGGGGGCAGATGGCTTCTCTTTCCGCCTGGGATTTTGCCAACGGGCATAATGTGGAAGTAACAGGCAAAGTTATACAGGCAGAGGACAGGGGAGAAAACTGGCGGGCAAGGCTGCGGGTGGAGCAGGTCGATGGCAACCCCTTGAAATGCGCGGATATTTATATTTACGGCGAGGGCAGCATGCCTGCAGGCGGCAGCCGTATTCAGGCTATAGGCCAAGTATTCGAACCGGAACCATACGGCAACATGAATGCCTTTGATTACAATGATTATCTGCATCAGCAGGGTATCGCAGGCGCTGTCAGCACTTTATTCACCGGAGAAGTTATCCTGTTGCAGGAGGGTCCCGCCTTTTGGCCCGGGGATATAACCCAGTGGCTGCGCAGCGGCCTGGATAAGGCGGCGGCTTGTCTCAGCGACGAGCAGAAGGCTCTGGTATACGGCGTTTTTCTGGGTGATAAAAGCGGCTTGGATTACGAGATGAAAAACGCCCTGGGCCTAAGCGGGGCGCTCCACGCATTTGCAGTATCAGGCCTGCATGTGGGCTATATCGTTATGCTGGCCATGCTGCTGACCGGTAGCGCTTACCGCCGCAGGTTACTGCGTTTTTGGGTATGTGCGGGCCTGCTGGCAATATATATCAGCCTTACCGGATTTGTGGCCTCGGTTTTGCGGGCGTCTGTAATGGCCCTATGCCTGCTGCTTTCCTCTGTTTTGGATGAGTTGGATGACCGGCCTACTGCTTTGGCGATAGCTGCCTTTGTCTGTTTGTTGGCGCATCCCTTATGGCTGTTCTCCGCCGGGTTTCAGCTTTCTTTTGCTGCCGCCGGAAGTATCATAGCCTTTATGCCCATGTTTCGCCGTCTTTTAGCGGTTCTCCCGGCAGGCATCAGGGATTTTTTCTCCGTTACTTTTGCCGCAACATTGGGTACCCTGCCCCTTATCAGCTACTATTTTTATCATATAAGCTGGTTGGGATGGCTGCTTTCGCCGGTAGTGATCGTGGCTGCGGGTATAGCGGTGATATTATCCTTTTGCGCTACGGTAATAGCGGTTTTTTCTCCATGGCTGGCCGGATTGTTTTTGCAGGCTGCGTCTTATGGGCTTACCCCGGTTTATCACCTTTGTGTTTGGGCGGGTAACTTTTCCAGGGTGGCAGGGGCTGTTCCCCTATGGTCAGTGCTGCTTTTTTATCTGGCAGCCGCTTTTTTGCCGCTGCTGAAAAAGAAGGGCAGGATAGTTAATTGGCTGGCTGTCCTGATGCTGCTGGTCCTGTTTGCCCTTGTCCCTCCGGAAAAGCAGGAAAGCTCTTTGGATGGAGATATCTGCGAGATAGTTTTTCTGGATGTGGGGCAGGGGGATAGCGCCCTGATAATAACGCCGGATAATTATACCGCTATGATAGACGGTGGAGGCGATTTATGGAATCCGGGGGATGTGGGAGAATATTCCTTGCTGCCTTATCTGAAAAGCCGCGGTATAGATCATATTGATCTGCTGGTAAACAGCCATCCGGACGAGGATCATGCAGACGGTTTGCTCAGCGTTTTAACATACTTGCAGGTAGATGCCCTGGCTATGGCGGATATCTGGCCGGAAAACAGCGTGGCTGACCGGCTGAAGAGCCTGGCTGAGGCAGATGAGGCACAGCTGATCGATTTGCGGGCAGGGGATATGTTGCCTTTGGGGGATCAGGTGGTTTTGGAATGTTATTATCCCACGGCAGGTATTTCCGCTGTTCCCGAAAGCGCCCAGGGAAACGATTACTCCCTGATATGCAAAATCAGCTACGGCGATATTGGTTTGCTTTTCACCGGGGATATGGGCGGCAGCAAACTGGCTTATATCTGCGAGGATAATGATATAACGGCCCAGATTATCAAAATACCGCATCATGGCAGCAAGACCGGCTATTGTTCTGATCTGGCAGATATATTGGACAGCGAGGCGGCGGTGATAAGCGTGGGCGCCGATAACAGCTATGGTCATCCCGGCTTAAACGTGGTAGAATATTGGCAGGAGCATGGAGCGGTATATCGTACCGATCAGGATGGCGCTGTCAGCGTTTTCTGCAATGGTACGGAATATGAGATCGTTACCTATTATTGATAATGCATAATCTGGAAAATTCCTTAAAGCTGGGGCTGCTTTGCCCCATATATCTGTTTTACGGCGACGAGCAGTTATTGATGGAAGAAAAGGCCTCTCAAATAGCATCCCTGGCCTTGCCTGAGGATATGCTCTGGAACCAGGAAAGCTATCAGGGAAATGATATTACACCTGCAGAGCTGGTGCTTAACGCCCAGAGCGGCGGGTTTATGGGCCTGCGGCGCATGATAACAGTTCGTAATATCAATTGGCTTAAGCGCAGTAAAAAAGACAAGGATACTCCTGAAAATGAGGAGGCGGCCAATGTGGATCTGGAACCTTTGATCGCATATGCCGCAGACCCTAATCCGGATACTGTTCTTATCCTGATGGTAAACGGTAATGTGCAGGCTAACAGCCGCCTGCTGAAGGCGGTTAAAAAAGGCGGCAGGGCAGCCCAGTTCCCTCTTTTCCGCGGCGGTGAAAAGGAGAAATGGCTGGATAATTATTTAAGGCAGTCGGGGAAAAAACCCGGACGCGGCGTGGTATCATATCTGGCGCTGATGAGCGGCGAAGGCCTGCTGAACGCTAAGAATGAAGCCGATAAGCTGCTGCTTTATACCGCTGGCCATGAAGAGATCATTATGGATGATGCCAGGGCTATAGTAAGCCGCAGCTCTTTGGCGGGAGTTTTTGATCTTACGGATTACATGGCCGAAAAGCAGGGGGGAAAAGCGGTAGAAATATTGCGCCGGCTTTGCCTGCAGGGGGAAGCCCCCCAAAAGCTGCTGGCCATGCTGGGGACCCAATACCATAATACTCTGGCTGTTAAGGATCTGATGGAAAGAGGATTCACCAGCAGGGAAGCGGCCGCCCGCCTGGGCATGAATCCATACGCTGCCTCAAAATGTGCCGCACAGGCCAGACTTTATACCAAAAGACAACTGTCCAAGGCTTTGGAACTGCTACTTAATGCGGATATTGCTCAAAAGCGGGGGGAAGGTGATCTCAGCGATCTTCTGGAAGTAGCCCTTCTGCGGATTTGTTCTATGTAGATAAGAAAACAAAAGTAACAGTAAAAGCGGAGGAATCATGAAAGTTAATTCTGTATACATCCACATCCCTTTTTGCCTGCGTAAGTGTAATTATTGCGATTTTGTTTCCTTTCCGGCAGACGATTGCCGGCAAAGGCTAAGTAAATACAGCGGCCTGCTCCAAAAAGAACTGGAGCTTTACCAAAACAAAATCTGTCTTGACTCAATGCATACCATTTATTTCGGCGGCGGTACGCCTTCCCTGATGGAGCCCTCTCAGATAGCCGGGCTTATTTCCCTTTTTCCTCCTGCGGAAGAGGTGACTCTGGAGGCCAATCCGGAAACCCTGGATGAGGAAAGGCTGGCCGCCTTCAGACAGGCAGGCATAAACAGGCTTAGTATGGGCGTACAGAGCTTTGATGAGAAGCTGCTACAGTCCATGGGTCGCGGTCACAGTCCGGCTCAGGCCATAGAGATGGTGGCCGCTGCCAGAAAAGCAGGTTTTGATAATATCAGCATAGACCTGATCTATGGTCTGCCCGGCCAGACGGCAGACGGGTGGCGGCAAGATCTGGAGCAGGCCCTTGCTTTGGAGACCGAACATATATCCCTGTATGGACTTACTATAGAACCGGGCACGCCCTGGGGCAGTATGGTGAATAAAGGCAAACTGGCGCCGGTAGATGAGGATTTGGCCGCAGATATGCTGGAAATAGCCATGGACAGGCTGGAGCAGGCCGGATTTAATCATTATGAAATATCCAATTTTGCCAGGCCTGGCTATGAAAGCCGCCATAATTTAGCTTACTGGCGCCGGGAAAACTATCTGGGATTAGGGGTGGCTGCCGCTGGTTGCCTGCTGGAGCACCGTTTGTATAATTACAAGGACTATGAGGATTATGAGCAGGCTGTCAGTGAAGGCAGGCTGCCGCTGATGGACGAAGAAATATTGCATATAGATCAGGTGATCGGAGAGGCTATTTTCCTGGGGCTGCGCTTAAGCGAAGGTATAGATTTTGCAGCTTTTCAGACCCAGTATGGTCTGGACCCCCGCCGGCGCTTCCGCCGGGCTATAGGCAAAATGTCTGCAGCAGGGCTGCTGCAAGTTGATAACGAGGGTATGCGCCTGACGAAAAGAGGGGTGCTTCTGGGCAATCAGGTTTTTGAACAATTCGTTTAGACTTAAGCTAATCTATAAAGTTACGGTAATTTCCCTTATTGGCAGCAGGATGCACAGCCATAGCTATGGCCGCTGCGATAATGCGTCCATCCTGCTCTATCAGGGTATCGATATCCTTTGGCGTGACCATCAGTCTGCCCTGAAAGCGGCTGAGCAGTTTTTCTTCGGCATAGCCGCAGGCCGCTGCATCCGCCTGGGGAGCCGGCATCTTTTGGGTTTGCCAATAATCGTTAAGGGTAGAGGCAGTTTCCGCTATTATCGCTGCGCTGTCTACCACAGTGGGTACGCCTATGGCTATTACCGGGCAGCCCAAAAGTTCTTTATCTATGCATCTTCTTTCATTGCCCACGCCGCTGCCGGGCCTGATCCCTGTATCGGAGATCTGAATAGTGGTGCCTACTCTGGTAACAGATGCCGCCGCCAGGCTGTCCACAGCTATGAGGGCGGCCGGCTTTAGATACTGGCAGATGCCCCGGATTATTTCCGCTGTTTCTATTCCGGAATTGCCCAAAACCCCCGGGGAAATGGCGCATACCGGCGATATCCCTGCCGGCGCCTGGCCGTTTTGGAACAGATGCCTGGTGGCAAAGGTGGATTCTGCTACAGTGGGGCCCAGAGCGTCGGGAGTAGCGTTGTCATTGCCTAAACCTACCACCAGCAGAGGTCCGCATTTAAGGGGCAGAGGCAGCAGAGAGCGGAGCTGCCCTGCAGCCGCCGCAGCAATATCAGCTATAGTATCTTCTGATTCGCAGTGGGGAATATCGAGGGTTATATATCTTCCCCGGGGACGGCCCATTATTTCCGCACCCTGCTCGTCCAGTATGGTTATAATATGGATAAGGCAGCCTGCCTGATGATAAACTTCTTCCGATACGCCTTTTATCTCTACATTGGCTTCGCCCCTAAGCAGGGAATTGGCTTCGACTGCCAGATCCAGCCGGGATGGGGCAAACGGGAATCCCGGCATTTTTTTATTTGTTTTATTTAATGTATCCATGATGTTATTATGTGCGGGGCGCCGGTTTTATCTGCATGTAAAATTCTGGTATATGCAGGAAGTCTATGGAAAAAGGCGAAAATAAAAAGTCAAAGCTATTTATGTGAAAACCAGTCCCATGATGTTGGAAGGATACCGGAGATATAGATTTGAGGATAATTGCCGGTGCGGCAGGTGGCCGCCGTTTAAAAACTTTGCCAGGCGATAATACCAGGCCTACCGCAGACCGGGTAAAGGAGGCTGTTTTCAGCGCCCTTACGCCTTATCTTCCCGGAAGCAGAGTTCTGGATGCCTTTGCTGGCAGCGCTGCTTTGGGCCTGGAATCCTTATCGCGGGGCGCTGCCGAAGCATGGTTTTGCGAGCAAAATCCTGCAGCCCAAAGGATATGTCAGGCAAATATTCATGATTGCGGCCTGGCAGGCGCTCATTTGCTTAAAGGAGAAACTTTTGCAGTTTTGCGCCGGCTGCGGCGGGAGGAACCGGATCTGCATTTTGACCTGGTTTTTCTGGATCCTCCTTATCGCAGCGAATTACTGGGTCAGTCAATTGCATTTATAATGTCAGAGGGCTGGCTGGCCGATGACGGTATTATTATTGCGGAGTCTTCATCCAAATCCCCGGCCGTTCCGGCAGAGGGACTGGAAATAATAAGAGAAAAAAAATACGGCGATACTATCGTCCGTTTTTATCAGAATAAACCCTGAAAATGCCGTTAAGAATTAGGAGGAATTAAAATGGAAGCCAACGATAATGTAAACCTGGGACTTGCTACTATCCTTAAGGAATTGGAAGAAGCCGTAAGCAACGCAAGCCGAGTACCGCTCACCAATAAAGTTATGGTCAATGAAGAAGCTATAATCGGCTGCGTTGATAAAATTTACGCTGCCCTGCCTGATGAGATCAAACAGGCTAAAAAAGTATTGGAGCAAAGCGATAAACTGCTGGAGAATGTTGAAGATCAGGGTCAGCGTATTATTGCCGAGGCCAAAGAAAAGGCGCTGGAAATGACGGAGGAATCCGCTATTTATCAGGAAGCCGCCGCCCGTGCGGACGCTATGATAGCCAAGGCCGAGCAGGCTTCCAATCAGTTGCGCCATGATTCCCTGCATTATTGCGATGATGTAATGGGTCAGCTGGAGGCTGCTTTGGATAAGATGCTTGCCAGTATCCGTAAGAACCGGGAGGATCTTCATAAATTCAGTTATTATGATCTCGATGATCAAACCTCTGCAGCAGAGGAAGAAAAATAAGGCTGAGCAGAGATAAAGCGAATAGTATGCCCATTGCTATGGCGGCTGCGGTAAGTGAGCAAAGGAGAATGCTTCCTGTGTTGATTACCGGATTGACGCTGCTTACCGGCAGACTGATAAAAGTGCAGAGCCATCTGGCGCTGAAATAGGCTGCCACCGCATGGATAAGCCGGCAGATAAGATAGGGCCAGAAACTGATATCTGTATCTCCTATCATGGCTAAAACCTGCATTTGCACAGAAATGCCGCCGAATCCTAAAATAGCAGCTACTGCAGGTATGATATAGGTAAGCTGCAGACCGCTGTCGGCAAGGGCGTTTACGCCCAGGCTCATTTCCCAGAAACCCTGGATGGCTCCGCTGGCAAGAGGGTCGGCATTAAACGGGATGGTTGTAAAAAAGCCGTTCAGCACGGAAAAAAAGATCATCAGACAACCTATGGAAGTTATATTTGCGGCAGCTCTGGAAGCTGCCGTTTTTACTGTCCTGCCCAGATCAATATTATGCGATGTATGATGAGGCTGTATTTGACAAGCTCCCATGTCCGACAGAGCCTTCTTTTTTCTGGCAAGCAGCCCCAGGATTATTCCCAGCAGCAGATTTCCGCCATATTGGGTTATGGCCAGGATAACAGCAGCCCTGGGACATTCCAGCAGTCCTCCTGCTACAGCTACCGATATGTATAAAGGCCCGGCGTTATTGGTAAAGCATACCAGCCTTGATCCTTCCTCCCGGCTTATTTCTCCCCGGCGGCGCAGAGATGCGCTGATAGCCGCACCGCTGGGAAAACCGGAACAAAATCCCAGGGCTACCGCCAGGGAGGCGCTGCCGGGCAATGCGAACAGGGGCCTCATCAGCGGGCTCATTGCTTTGCCGAGAAAGCGTGATATATCCAGTTCCAGCAGCAGCTCGCTGATGAAAAAGTATGGCAGCAGGGCAGGGGTGACTACTTCCCACCATAGATTAAGGCCCAACAATGCGGATGAATAGGCTTGCTGAGGGAAGAATACCATTGATGCCGCCAGAGTTATCAGGGCGACCATGGTCATTATTACGGGGATATTTTTATTGTTTGCGGGCTTTTTTGGCAATTTTTCTTTTCTCCAACCGGTTTTTGTGTTATAATTCAGTTTGATGTGTGTCAATATGCTTGATATAGCCGATAATCTGGAGGGTTCCCTGGGAAGCGCTCCTGTTTGCGGCGGAAAATAATTATAAGGATTTTGGAGGTTAGTTGTATGAAAATTTTAGTTATGAACTGCGGCTCTTCTTCTTTGAAGTATCAGCTTTTTGATATGGATAACGAGAGCGTCATGGCCAAGGGTCTGGTAGAGAAGATCGGTATCGATGGTTCTGTTTTAACTCATCAGCCCGCCGGCATGGATAAAGTAAAGATAGAAACTGCTATTCCAGATCATGGCGTAGCTATTGAACTGGTAGTCGCTGCCTTGCTGGACAAAAATCACGGCGTGATCGCAGATATGAAAGAGATCGACGCAGTGGGCCACCGCATCGTTCATGGCGGCCAGGTATTCCCCGCATCCTGCCTCATCGATGAAAAAGCTATCGAAGAGATCGAAAAACTGAGCGAGCTGGCTCCTCTCCATAATCCTCCCAGTGTTTTGGGTATCCGTGCCTGCTGCGACAAAATGCCCGGCGTTCCCATGGTAGGCGTATTCGATACCTCTTTCCATCAGACTATGCCGGCCTCCAGTTATTTATATGGCCTTCCCTATGAATATTATGAAAAATATCAGGTTCGCCGCTATGGTTTTCACGGCACTTCCCATCGTTTCGTAGCCATGCGTGCTGCTGAGATCCTGGGCAAGGATGCCAAAGTAATCACTTGCCATCTGGGCAATGGTTCTTCCGTTTCCGCAGTAAAAGGCGGCAAAGTTTATGATACCTCCATGGGTTTCACTCCTTTGGAAGGCGTATTGATGGGTACCCGCTCCGGCGATCTTGACCCGGCCATCATTCCTTATATCATGGAAAAGGAAAACCTGACCCCTGCAGAAATGAACACTGTCCTCAATAAGAAATCCGGACTGCTTGGTATTTCCGGCGTCAGCTCTGATATGCGTGATGTTGAAGAAGCAGCCAAAGCAGGCAACCAGCGCGCTGCCGTGGCCCTGGATGTGCTTACCAAGACCGTTCTGCGTTATATCGGCGCTTATGCTGCCGAGATGAACGGCGTTGACGGTATTATCTTTACCGCAGGTATCGGCGAAAACGCTATCGACGCTCGTGCCCGCATCTGCGCTAACCTGTCTTATCTGGGCGTTGAGTTTGATGCAGAAGCTAACGATTGCCGCGGCAAGGAAATAGAGATCAGCAAGCCCGGTTCCAAAGTACGCGTTTTTGTCATCCCCACCAATGAGGAACTGATGATCGCCCGCGATACCATGGCCCTGGTTTCCGGCAAATAGTCTGACCTGCTCTATTTATGCCATATATGTAAATTTTGTTGACAAGCTGCCGTCTAATCTGTATAATATCACGGTATGGGGTTGTTATCATGCTACTGTCTATAGGTAAGATCAAGCTTAAACCTGGCCTAACTCAGGATTATCATGTTTCCGGCTGCATACCACCGTCTGTTACGGCGGATTATACCGGTTTTTCCCTTAAAGATCCGGTGATCTTTGATGGTAAAGTTACCAATACAGGGAACGGTACCTTTCAGGTGGAAGGCAATTACCAGGGAAAGATATCCTATGTGTGCAGTCGTTGTCTTGCTCCCTGCGTCAGCAGCGTCAGCGGCCGGTTAAATGCATTATTCAGCGAAGATCCTTTGACTGTGCAGGAAGACGAGGTGGATATCCGCCGGCTGGACGGCGACAATATCTGCCTGGATGGCCTGATCATGAGCAGTATTTCATTTGATATGCCGATGCAGCCTCTCTGCCGCGAAGATTGCAGGGGCTTATGTCCCATTTGCGGAGCTGACCTGAATAAAAAGGCTTGTACCTGTCGGGAGGATCAGATCGATCCCCGCTGGGAAAAGCTGAAAAATTTTAAGTTTACCCCCGATAAGTAAGAAAGGAGTGCTGAAAAATGGGTGTACCCAAAGGTAAAACCTCCAAAGCCAATAGAAGGATGAACAGAGGCTCCAGATGCGTTCTGGATGCTGTTGCTCTGAGCGAATGCCCTCAGTGCCATGCTGTCAAGAAGCCTCATCACGTTTGCCCCGAATGTGGTTTTTACAACGGCGTGCCTGTTGTTGTCAAAAAAGAAAAAGCAGAGTAAGTTTATTAAAAGGAGGGGCTCATATCCGAGCTCCTCTTTTATATTTACTTTGCCGCTTTGTTTCTCAGTGGGCGGCATAATGGCATTTGCCGTGGAAAAAACCTTGGCAAACAATAGAGTATGCCGGTTTATGAATAGGAGATAATATGAGAGCAGCATTTGATATTATGGGCGGCGATAATGCTCCTGAAGCTATCGTCAAGGGAGCCCTGGATTTTGCGCGCGCTTACCCTCATGATGATGTTATTCTGGTTGGTACAGAAGAGGTTCTGGATAATCTGAAAGCTGTACCTGCCAATGCCCGGGCTGTGGTCTGCGGATCTGTTATGGCCATGGATGAAGATGTGCGCAGTTTGCTGAAAAAAAAGGACAGCTCTATCTGGGTAGCCACTGAGATGGTGAAAAAAGGGGAGGCGGATGCGGTGATATCTGCCGGAAGCACCGGTGCGCAGATGGCCTCTGCCACCTTGCTGCTGGGCCGCCTAAAGGGCTGTGAGCGTCCGGCAATATCTATTATCGTGCCTACTCCTGAAGGCCCCAAGCTGCTGCTGGATGCGGGGGCAAATGCTGACTGCACCCCGGAACTGCTGCTTTCCTTTGCCAAGATGGGCGATGTTTATGCCAGGCAACTGTTGGATTATGCTGAGCCCAGAGTGGGTTTGCTGACCAATGGTACAGAAGATCATAAAGGCAATAAATTGACTGCTGCCGCATATGCTCTTATTAAAGAAAGCGGTCTGAATTTTTTGGGCAACCGCGAGGGCCGGGATATTATGACCGGCGGTTATGAGGTAATGGTCTGCGATGGTATGAGCGGCAATATAGCCATTAAAAGTATGGAAGGCGCCATGAGCGTGATGATGTCCCTGCTGAAAAAGGAATTGACCGCCTCTTTGAAAACCAAGATCGGCGCATTGCTGGTCAGGGATGGACTTCATAATGTTAAGAATTTTTTGGATGTCGATAATTATGGCGGGGCTCCTTTGCTGGGAGTCAACGGTATCAGCGTAGTTTGTCACGGCAGTTCCATTGCCAAGACCATTTTTAAGGCCGGGGAAGCGGCTCAGAAATGTTATAATTCTGATTTTGTCAACAAACTGGCCAGCGCCCTGTAAGCAACCACATATGCGGAGGATTTACTATGACTGAGGAAGACCGAATACGGGAAATATTTGCTGAGCAGCTTAAGATCGATGAAACAGAACTTACCAGGGATTTTGACCTGGCGGATCTTGATGTTGATTCTCTGGATCTGCTGCAACTGGTGGTAGCAATAGAAGAGGAATTCGATATTTCTCTTGATGAGGAGGAATTGCTGCAGCTGGAAACATTAGGCAGCATGACAGATATTATTCTGGAGAGAATTAAAGAATGAGCACATCTAAAAGCAAACACTCGGACAATAAGTATCACCAGCTGGAAAAGCTTGCGGAATATCTGCATTTTCCGGCGGCAAAGACGGGTCTTCTGGAGCTGGCCTTGACTCACAGCACCTTTTTTGAGGGCAGCCGTCATGGCGGTAATTGCTCTGTAGGCGATGATAATCAACGATTGGAATTCCTGGGTGACGCTGTGCTGGATCTGATCGTGGGAGAACGGTTATATCAGCTTTATCCGGCAGCCCGGGAAGGCGAGCTTTCCAAAATGAGGGCATATTTGGTCTGCGAAGCCTCTTTGGCGGAAGCAGCCCAGAAATTGGGCCTGGATGCCTGCCTGCGTATGGGCAGAGGGGCGGAAGCAGGCGGAGACCGGCATCGTCCTTCGGTTCAGGCAGATGCCTACGAAGCTGTTACCGGCGCTATCTTTTTGGCAATGGGTTATGATAAAACCAGGGAATTCATTATCGACCAACTGGGTCCGGCCATGGAAAAATTATCACCTTTGGATTATGAGGATAAAAAAAGCCTTTTGCAGGAGATCATTCAGTCTAAGGCTCCCTATGGCGTGACCTACAGGGTATTGGAGCGCAGCGGCCCGGATCATAAACCTCATTTCCGCTCGGGAGTTTATTGCGGAAAATTGCTTCTGGCAGAAGGCGAGGGCGGCAGCAAAAAGGAAAGCGAGGTAGCAGCCGCTGCCAAAGCTTTACAGGATAAAGAAAACTGGTTGGATAAAATAGGATAAATATGAATCAAAAAAGTGTTAAGGGAAGAATGACTTTACTGCATTAACTTGGTGATTGCCTAAACAACTGTAGTTTTGAGTAACATTCTTGATAGGTTCTGACAAAAAGACCACATATCAGGCATTTCAGCCTGCGGTGTGGTCTTTTTATTTATATTATAGCTGGATTATAACTGGCAAGCAGTGCTGAAAAAACAATGCCGACACAGTAGTTATTACCGTTTTTAAAACCTTATTTGCTGTGTTTGCCAACAAAGTTTACATAGCGGCCGCCCAATACTTTTCTGCTACTGTCTCAATGACCAGGAGCAGCCTGGCCATATTCTGAGCTAGGGTGCAGGCGGCTCTGCACCTTCCTTGCCGTATGCACGCGGATGTGCTGATAAGGGTTGCTGTGATCAATAGAACTTGCGTTTAAAATACCCATTACATATCACAGTATACTTAAATCATCCCTGGCAGCTTGCTTATAATCTGTTTTCCAGTTTTCATATAAACATATCGTGCCAAAAACTTTGGGAGGGCATATTATTCTTGACATTATTTTCTAAATAATATAATATTTCTAATATAATATTCTAAGTTAAGGATAATATAATGATGCTACTATCCATGAGTATTTGCTATAAGCGGTATACGGACTATGAAACGAAATAGTTCGGCAATGGTCTTTTCATTTTTAATATTGCTTCTGCTGGCTTCACTTGGTCTCTCCCTGTGCTGCGGACGTTATCCCGTGCCATTTGATCAGACTGTGAGCATTCTCTGCTCCCGTCTGTGGACAGTGCCGCAGACCTGGAGCGATGGTATGGCAAATGTGGTATTGAACGTGCGTTTGCCCCGGATTATAGCAGGACTGCTGGTTGGGGCGGCTCTGGCTACATCGGGTGCTACTTATCAAAGTATATTCAAAAACCCGCTGGTTTCTCCGGATCTGTTGGGGGTATCTGCCGGCGCCTGTGCAGGTGCTTCTATTGCCATCGTGCTCCATGCCGGAAATCTTATCACGCAGCTTCTGGCTTTGGGTTTTGGCCTAGCAGCCGTGTTTCTTACTACCCGTTTACCACGGCTTTTTCGCAATGAAAGCGCACTTATGCTGGTATTGGCCGGGGTGGTGGTGGGCGGTTTTATGAATGCCGTCTTTGGCGTGATGAAGTATGTTGCTGATCCGGATCAGGAGCTGGCTTCTATAGTTTATTGGACAATGGGCAGCTTTACCGGCATAGAGCGGGTGATGCTGCAGGCTCTCTCGCCGGTGATACTGATATCCATGGCAGTACTGCTGCTGTTGCGCTGGCGGATCAACCTGCTTGCCTTGGGCGACGGGGAAGCATCTTCCCTTGGCGTTAATGTAGCTTCCCTGCGGGGAGTGTGTATCCTGTTTTCCACTCTGCTCACTGCCAGTGCTGTTTGCCTTAGCGGTACCATAGGATGGGTGGGGTTAGTTACTCCCCATTTTGCCCGCCTGCTGGTAGGCGAGGATAATCGCCGCTTACTGCCGGCAGCTATCCTGATAGGTGCCTCTATGATGATTCTGGCTGACTGGCTGGCCCGTAATCTTACCGGGGCGGAGATACCTCTGAGCATCATCACAGGCTTGGTAGGTGCGCCGCTGTTTGTGGTGCTCCTGGCCTTGCAGAAAAGGAAGATACAATGAATGATCCGGACCTGACTTTGGAACCTGCTCTTGAGGTAAAAGGCCTGGCCTTTGCCTATGAAAAGGGCAGTGATATTTTTCATGATGTAAGCTTTACCCTGCACAGAGGAGAGGTTATGCAACTGCTGGGCGCCAACGGCTCGGGAAAATCCACGCTGATGAACTGTCTGGTGGGGCAATTGCGTCCCCGGCAGGGCAGTATCCGCGTGCTGGGTGATGGGGCGGACCAGCTTTCCAGAGAGGAACTGGCCCGCAGGGTGGCTTATGTGCCGCAATTACAAAACAGCACCTGCCGTTTTACGGTTAGGGATTATGTGGTTATGGGACGTGCTCCTTATCTGGGACTACTGCATAGTCCGGGGCCGGCAGATTATGACAAGTCAGATCAGGCGCTCCGGCGGATGAACATAGCTCATCTGGCTGATCAGCGGCTGCAAGAGCTCAGCGGCGGCGAGCGGCAGCTGGCCCAGATAGCCCGGGCTCTGGTACAGCAAAGCCCGATACTGCTGTTCGACGAGCCAACTAATCATCTGGATTATGGTAACCAGTATCGTATGCTGCTGTTACTCCATTCCCTGGCAAAGGAGGGTTATGCTGTTATGGCATCCACCCATATGCCGGACGCTCCCTTACTGACTGGAGGTCAGGTAGGGTTTTTTACCAGCCGGGGCTTTTGCTGCGGCCCGGCTGAGGAGCTGATCTGCAGGCAGAGGTTAAAAGAACTGTATAACATTGACGTTGATGTGCTGTATATTAATGAGCTGGGCCGTAAGGCTTGTTTTTGTCATTTTCCCAAGGGGAATCGCCGCTAAAGCGGTTTCAATAATTATCATAATCAGGAGGTAAGAAAACAAATGAAGCATAATAAGAGAGCCTGGTTACGCATTGCTGTTATGGCATTATTGGTCTTTGCCATGTTAGCCATGGCTGCCTGCTCCGATCAGGATCAGGCTAACCAGGGAGGACAGTCCGGGACAGAGCAGGATGTTGCCGACGGCTCCCGCATTTTCACTGACCTTACCGGCGCAGAAGTTGAGCTGCCCACGGAGATCGATTCGGTTATTCATCTCTGGCCTGCCAGTACTGCCATGCAGGTCTTTTTAGGAGAGAGTGATACTATCAGCGGTACCCTGACCGGCGTACAGAAGGGTTGGGGTTGGCTGACTGCCGCCTGCCCCCGTTTGCTGGATGTGACTGGCTTTACCGGTGATGCTACCGCGGAGATGCTGCTGGCCCTGGATCCGGATGTGGTCATAACTTCTAATAAGGACGCAGCGGAAGCTTTCCGTGCTGCAGGTGTGCCTTGCGTTTGTATGCTGGGAGCGCAGGAGAGCGTTCCGGCTCTGCAGGAATTCTGCGTGAAAATGGGCGAGCTGCTGGGAGGAGATGCACCGGCCAAAGCTGCCGCTTATTGCGACTATTTGGATGAGATGGTAGAAAAAGTGAGCGCAGCAACAGCAACCATCCCCCAGGAAGAACGGGTATCCCTGTATTATAACTCCGCCCAGCACGGCGATAGCCCATTGCTGACCTGCGGTGCTAATTACATCACCCAGACCTGGATGGATATTTGCGGTGTTAATAATATTGCCGTGGATCTGGTTGACGGCGGCGATGTGGAGATTAGCATGGAAGAGATAATTGCCGCAGACCCGGACTACATTCTGGTCGGCGGTTCCAGCCAGGAAGCAGCCCTAGCCACTATCAACAGCGATCCGGCTTGGCAGCAACTGTCTGCTGTGCAGAAAGGTCAAATCATCGCTAATCCCCAGGGAGTGATGAAATGGGAGAAATTCGGTCCGGAACTGGCTATTCAGATAGTTTGGTTCACTAAACAGGTTTATCCCGATCTGTTGACTGATATTGACGTAAAAGAGTATGTAATCGATTTTTACCGCCAGTGGTATGGCTTTGAACTGAGCGATGCTGACTATGAATCCATGGTGGCCGGTTCCTCCGGCTCCCTGCAATAAGGCCATGCGCAGGGAAGAAACTCCTCAGCCCAACCGGGAAGAAATGACCCAACTGGTGCTGTCTCTCAGCCGGCTGAGCAGCCGGCAGGAGACAGTACCTGTCAGTCAGGCGGTGGGGAGAGTGCTGGCTAAGGAAGCACGGGCGGTACATACCCTGCCTAACCGTCCGGTCAGTTCCATGGATGGTATTGCTTACCGCTATGAAGATTATCTGGCATGCGGCGGAGATTGCCGGGGATGGCAGCAGCAGAGGGAGTATGAATTCAGCAATACCGGCGTGGCTGTTCCCGAGCATCTGGATACGGTGAGCTTAATCGAAGATGTGGCCTTTGACCAAGATCAACGTCTGACCATTCTGCGTCCACCAGCCGGCTGCGGGGATAATATAAGGCCCGCAGGCAGCCGTTTGCAAGCCGGGCAATTGCTGATCGCCGCAGATACTGTTCTGACCCCATCACACTTGGGTCTGCTGGCCAGTGCCGGGCTGCGGCAGGTGGCTGTATACCGCAGGCCTCAGGTAGCGATCATCCCCACCGGTGACGAATTGATCCCTGCCGGTCTGCCGCTGCCGCCGGGCAAAAATGTGGAATGCAACAGTCTTGTGCTGAGCGCATTGATCCAATCCTGGGGCGGCCAACCGGTGGTCTACCCCATCATCCCTGATGATTTGGAGCAGCTTACCAATGTGACCAGGCAGGCAGTAGCTGATTACGATATGGTGGTCTTTAACGCTGGCTCATCTAAAGGCCGAAAAGATTTTGCCGCTGCGGTACTGAACCGTATCGGCGAGGTCTATGTATATGAGGTAGGCCACGGACCAGGTAAGCATACCAGCTTTGCCCTGGCAGATGATAATACTCCGGTATTGGGTCTGGTAGGGCCTACAGGCGGCGCAGAATTGACCGCCCGGTGGTATTTGAGGCCGCTGATCTATCGTTATCTGCATAAACCTCTGCCGGCTCCGGAATTACTGCCGGTGCGCCTAATGGAACAGGTCAAGGCCCATGTGCCTTTTGATTTTTATATGCAGCTCGTGGTCTATGCTGAAGAAGATGGCCGTTACTGTGCCTGTGCCGGCGGCGGTCCGGGACGGGGAGGGGCTGTGAACGGCTCCGGACACTGTCCCAATGCGGTACTTCACATACCGGGCGGCAAAATATTTGCCCCCGGCGAGGTGGCCGAGGTAGAATTACAGGTGCCGCGCTGCTGGTTGCCGTCTGTGACGCAGCGAGGGCAATAATGATACAGCAAAAAGAACGGTGGTACCATCGTTCTTTTTTATTGACTTTAGTACTTTGATAATGCTATATTATATTGTGAATAGTATGTGACAATTTCTGCGTCAATTCTACGGAGAATTGAGAAAGAGGACTAAATGTTTTTAATGATTTTCGGTTTGTTGGGCGGTTTGGCTCTGTTTATCTATGGCATGCAGTGTATGGCCGATGGCCTGCAGCGGGTGACCGGAGATAAGCTGAAAAAGCTTTTTAATGTAATTACCAATATCCCTATTATTGGGGTAGCTATAGGTGCAGGTATAACTGCAGTTGTGCAAAGCTCCAGCTTGACCACTGTCATGGCTGTGGGCTTTGTCAATGCATCTTTGATGACTTTAAAACAGGCTATTGCCATTATTATGGGTGCAAATATCGGTACCACGATCACAGCACAGCTCGTAGCCTTTGAGATCACTCAGTATTGGGCGGTTCCATTGGCTGCGGGCTTTTTAATTTATTTCTTCGTCAAGCGTAAAAAAATGAAGAATGCCGGCTATATCTTTTTTGCTTTGGGGATTCTGCTGCTGGGAATGGTAACAATGACCGAGTCTGTAGACCCGTTGCAGAGCTCCCAGTGGTTTTACAATGCCATTGTCTTCCTTAGCAAGTATCAGATACTGGGATTGCTTGCCGGTATGATTTTTACTGCCATAGTACAGAGCAGCGCCGCAACTATCGGATTGATGATAGCTATGGCTACCACGGGTCTGGTTCCTCTGGAAGCGGCATTGCCTATATTGCTGGGCAGCAATATAGGTACTTGCATTACTGCGGTACTGGCATCTATCGGCACTTCCATGGCAGCCAAAAGAGTAGCGCTGGCCCATGTTTTCTTCAATGTAATAGGCTCGATAATATTCATGATCATCCTGCCCTGGTTCGAACAGTTGGTTGTAGTTATTTCTCCGGTAAGTGTAGCAAGACAGATAGCCAATGCCCATACTTTGTTTAACGTAATTGCTACAATACTGTTTCTGCCGTTTATCAGCAAATACGCAAAATTGATCGAGAAAATAGTGCCGGATAAGGGGCCGGCTCCCTCCAAGAACATAAAGTATCTGGATTGGCATGTAATAGATTCTCCCGAATTCGCAGTAGAGCTGGCTCGTAAAGAACTGCTGTATATGGCTGATCTGGCCAGAGAGAATTTGCGGTGGTCCATCGAGAGCCTGTTGAATAAGGATGCAGAAAAGATAGAGATAGTTAAGGAGCAGGAAGAGGTCGTGGACGAGCTGGAAAAAGAGATATGCCGCTATCTTTCCCAGATATCTCAAAGCAGTCTGTCTGAACCCTTGTCCGTGCTCCATACCGGCCTGCTGCATGCCGCCAACGATATAGAGCGTATCAGCGACCATGCTACCAATATTACGGAGCAGGCAGAGATAACGATCAATGAAAACCTTTCTTATTCCGCGGTGGCAGTTGAAGGTCTGCAGGAGATGTACCGTATTGCCGATCAGACCTATGGATATGCTCTGGTAGCTTTGGCAGATTCCGATATGCGCGCTGCCGACTTGGCCTATGAAAACGAGCAAATGGTAGATGATATGGAAAAAGAGCTGCGCTGCGACCACATGAGGCGGCTTATTGCCGGCGAATGCAATCCTTCCTCCGGTGTTTTATTCCTGGATGTTATCAGTAATCTGGAAAGGGTAGGGGATCATGCCAGCAATATTGCTGATGTTGCCAAGGGTAAAATTTAAGCCAGCCGCTTGACAAGTTCAGATGCTGATGATATTATCATAACAATTGAACAGGTAAAACGATGATCCGGACACGATTTGGGATCCACGTCCTTTCAGAGAGCCCTGATAGGTGAGAGCAGGGCAGGTACGTTCCCCGGATTACCACCGGTGAGTGTTGGGGCGAACCCCGACCGTGAGGCTGCGTTAAGGCTATGAGTGATATTGCCGTCAGGCAATATAATTCGGGTGGAACCGTGGAGCAGAGCTTCATCCCGTAGGGGATGAAGCTTTTTTGTTTATATCCTGCACAGCTATTTACCTAATTAATCTATAATTTATTATTTCAGGAGGTTTGTATGAAAATCAATATTGCCGGTCAGGGAATAAAAGAATTTGCTGATGGTATGTCCGCCATTGCTGTGGCTGCCGCCATTGATAAGGATGCTGCTAAAAAGCTTTGCGCGGTCAAAGTAGGGGATGAGGTCAAGGATCTGACCTGTGTTCTTCATGACGGTGATGATATCCATTTTCTTACCTTTGATGACGAAGAAGGCGCCCATGCTTTCCGTCACAGCAGCTCGCATATTATGGCTCAGGCCATACAGCATCTTTTCCCCGATACCAAATTCGGTATAGGTCCTGCCATCAAGGATGGCTTTTATTACGATCTGGATAGCGAGCATACCTTTAGTGATGACGATATGGCTGCTATCGAGAAAGAGATGAAAAAGATAGTTAAGGCCAATTATAAATTTGAGCGCAGCGAAGTCAGCCGTGAATATGCCCTTAATTATTTTAAGGAAAAAGGCGAGATATATAAAGTTGATCTTATCCAGCGTCTGCCTGATGACGCCGTTATTTCCATGTATCAGCAGGGGGATTTTGTGGATCTTTGCGCAGGCCCGCACCTTCCCAGCACAGGCATGGTAAAGGCTTTTAAGCTGATGAGCGTAGCCGGCGCCTATTGGCATGGAGATTCCAAGAACAAAATGCTCCAGCGTATTTATGCCACCAGCTTCCCCAGTAAAGAAGAGCTGGACGAATACCTCTTTAAGCTGGAAGAGGCCAAGCGCCGCGACCATCGCAAGCTGGGTCAGGAGCTGGAATTGTTTATGCTGCTGGACGAAGGCCCCGGCTTCCCCTTTTTCCTGCCCAAGGGAATGATCCTCAAGAATAATCTTATCGAGTATTGGCGGGAAGTGCATAAGCGTTACGGTTATGTGGAAATATCCACCCCGATGATACTCAACCGTGAATTATGGGAGCGCTCCGGCCATTGGGATCATTACAAAGACAATATGTATTTTACTAAAATCGACGATGAGGATTATGCTGTCAAACCCATGAATTGCCCCGGCGGCATGCTGGTTTATAAGTCAAAACCACATTCTTATCGCGATCTGCCTATGCGTGCCGGGGAATTGGGTCTGGTACATCGTCATGAGCTTTCCGGCGCATTGCACGGTCTGTTCCGCGTCCGCTGCTTTACCCAGGACGATGCCCATATTTTTATGACCAGGGATCAAATGAAGGATGAGATCAAAAATGTGGTAAAACTGTTTGATGAGGTTTATTCCCTCTTTGGTCTGAAATATGAGATAGAGCTCTCCACCATGCCAGAAGATCATATTGGCACCGAAGAAGAATGGGAGATCAATCAGAACATTCTTAAAGAGGCAATTACCGATATGGGCAAAAGCTTTGTCATTAATGAAGGCGACGGCGCTTTTTATGGTCCTAAACTGGACTTCCATTTGGAAGATAGCCTTGGACGCACCTGGCAGTGCGGTACGATCCAGTTGGACAGCCAGCTTCCTGAGCGCTTTGAGCTGGAATATGTCGGCGCAGATGGTGAAAAACACCGGCCGATTATGATACATCGGGTGGTCTTCGGTTCTATCGAGCGTTTCATCGGTATTTTAACAGAGCATTTTGCCGGGGCCTTTCCTCTGTGGCTTTCTCCTGTCCAGGTCAAGATATTGCCTATTACCGACCGGCAGCTGCCTTATGCCCGGGAATTAAAGGATAGGCTGGAAGCACTCAATATCCGTGTAGAGCTGGACGATCGCAATGAAAAGATAGGCTATAAGATCAGGGCCGCCCAGACGGAAAAAGTGCCTTATATGATGGTTATTGGCGATAAAGAGATGGAAAACGGCACCGTAGCCCTGCGCAAACGGGGTGAAGGAGATTTAGGTGCTGTTGCTGTTGACAGCGTTATTGCCCGTTTGCAGCAGGAAATAGCCGATAAGGTCAACTAGCGTTTTTTGCAGAAGCACTGGATAAGCAGGATGGATGGTTTATGCCATGCCGTCCTGCTTTTTATTTGGTCAATTATTAAAAAGCAGCCAAAAAATACCGCTATCCCAAGCTAAACCAGTATATGCATTACTTAATAGCTGTTGTTTTAATAAAGTCCATTATACATAATAAAAACAGCGCATATGCCATGAACCGCACCCCGTCAAGAGGACAGAGAAAAAATATAAAGTTTTCCCGGCCAGCAGCCATTCGCTGCTGGCCGCTTTTTATGCGGCGAGGCAAAGCGTGTGCTTTTCCATCGGCGTCAGGACGCCCAGATTGCGCTGGACACGTCTCGTGTTGTAATAGCGAATATACTGCTGGATCATCTGAACAAGCTCGTGCTTGCTGATGAACCGTCTGCCGTAATAGCGTTCCCGTTTCAGGATGCCCCAGAAGCCCTCCATCGGGCCGTTATCAATGCAATGCGCCACGCGGGACATACTCTGCGTCATCCCAGCCTGCACAAGCTTGTGGTGGAAGGTACGGTTGGTGTACTGGAACCCTCTGTC
>CAKQQU010000026.1 GCA_934271085.1 uncultured Bacillota bacterium
TCCAAGGCATCCTTGTGTTTTTCAGCTATTTTGAGCATAGCCGGAGAAATATCTATGCCGGTTATTGTATGAGGTTTCTCTTTTTCCAGCAAAAAGGTAAAGCGTCCGCTGCCGCAACCCAGATCTATTATATCCTTACCCTGCAGGGCTGGCAGCATTTTTGGATGCATGGCCATTCTATGCGGTTACTGTAAGAATCCTCGCCGGCGGTGAATTCTTCATAGGCGGCAGCCATTTTATCCCATTCCGCCTGAGTTTGGCAAGCGTTCATTTTATCGCTCCTTACTTGCGGTTTGCTAGTATTGATCTAAGATGAAAGGAACTCCCGAGGCGTGACCGCCGGGAGCTCCCATATTGATATGCTTATTCTTTGAAATTTAGCTCAGAGCCTTTTCCAGCATCTCTTTGACCATACCTGGATTGGCCTGTCCTTTGGTAGCTTTCATTACCTGGCCTACCAGAAAGCCTATCGCAGCCTTTTTGCCTGCTTTATAGTCG
Source organism: uncultured Bacillota bacterium (assembly GCA_934271085.1). Lineage (GTDB taxonomy): Bacteria > Bacillota > Dehalobacteriia > UBA4068 > UBA4068 > HGM13862. The sequence goes on from CAKQQU010000026.1 coordinate 499, forward strand.
GCTACCGGCTGGGGATTGGCCTCCAGCACCTTGTTGATAGCCTCATCCAACAGGGATGTATCGGATATCTGGGCAAAGCCGTGCGCCGCGATAATATCAGCCGCGCTTTTATCGCTGCCGAACATTTCTTCCAGAACAGTTTTGGCGCTGTTGTTATTGATAGCGCCTTTTTTGATTTCGCCTATAAGGAATGCCAGCTCTTTAGCGTCTACGGGAACGCTGTCAAAATCTTCTTCTGCCGCGTTCATCAGACGGGATATATCTCCCAGCAGCCAGTTGGCTGCAGCTTTGGCATCACTGCATTGCTCGTAAAGCTGATTAAAGAATTTGGCCAAAGCCGGCTGGGAGGTTATCTGCCCTGCATCATAGTCAGAAAGTCCCAGTTCGCCGGTGAGTCTGGCTTTCATGGCATTAGGCATTTCCGGCATGGAATCAGCGATCTCTTTCATCCACTCGTTATCGATTATAACAGGCGGCAGATCCGGCTCGGGAAAATAGCGGTAATCGTGAGCGTCTTCCTTGCTGCGCATGGATTTTGTGATACCGGCAGCCTCATCCCACAGGCGTGTCTCCTGAATAATACGCTCACCCTGATCCAGCATTTCTGCCTGACGTTCTTCTTCGTAACAAATGGCGCGGTAAACCGAACGGAAGCTGTTCAGGTTTTTTATCTCCACCTTTACGCCCAGCTCTTCTGTGCCTTCTGGTCTAAGGGAGATGTTTACATCGCAGCGCAGGGAGCCCTGTTCCATCTTTACGTCGGAAATATCCGCATAGGCCAGCATCAGCCGCAGATTCTCGCCAAAACTGCGGGCCTCCTCGGCGCTGCTCATATCCGGCTCGGTGACTATTTCGATAAGCGGCACAGCGGCGCGGTTGTAATCGCACAGTGAATAATCGCTGTCGGCCAGGCTCATGCCGGAATGAACCAGCTTGCCGGCATCCTCTTCCATATGGATGCGGTTGATGCGTATCTTTTTGTCATTGCCCTTAGCGTCTTTCACAATCAGCCAGCCGCTGCGGCAGATAGGCAGGGGAAACTGAGTTACCTGATAGCCTTTGGGCAGATCCGGATAAAAGTAGTTTTTGCGGTCAAATTTGCTGAAACGGCTGATCTGGCAGTTAAGGGCCAGGCCGGCTTTGACGGCCAGCTCTACGGCGTGGCGGTTCAGCACCGGTAATACGCCGGGAAGCCCCAGGCACACCGGGCAGACATGAGTATTGGCGTCTCCGGCAAAATCAGTAGGGCAGGAGCAAAAGATCTTGGTCTTTGTTTTCAACTCGGCATGGAATTCCAGCCCGATAGTAGTCAAATACTTGCTCATATCATTTCTCCGTAATCTATCTTATTATTGATTATTCAGCAGCAGGCGGGGTAAGGATGGGGCCCTGCAATACCGAGCCCAAAGCCAGCAGTTTTTCCTCGCCAAAAGGCTGGCCTATAAGCTGTACGCCCATAGGCAGGCCGTTATCGTTCAGCGCCATGGGAACTACCAGGGCGGGCAGACCGGCCAGGTTAACAGGTACGGTGCAAACGTCCTGCATATACATGGTCAGAGGATCATCCGTGTTTTGCCCCAGCTTAAAGGCAGCAGAAGGAGCGGGAGGCGTCAGGATGCAGTCAAATCCGGCAGCAAAGGCCTGGTCATAATCCTGTTTGATCAGGGTGCGTACCTGTAGAGTTTTATTGTAATAAGCATCATAATAGCCGGAAGAAAGGGCATAGGTACCCAGCATGATGCGGCGTTTTACCTCGTCCCCGAAACCAGCGGAGCGGGTCTTTATCATCATTTCATGGAGATGGTCGGCGGGGACGCGCATACCAAAGCGCACACCGTCATAGCGGGCCAGATTGGAGCTGGCTTCCGCAGAGGCCAGAACATAATAGGAAGGCAGGGCATAGGCTGTATGAGCCAGAGATATCTCCTCCACTACAGCGCCGGCTTCTTCCAGGGCCTTGGCAGCCCGGCGCAGCTGATCCAGTATTTCCTCATCGATGCCTGCTTCAATAAATTCCCTGGCGATACCGATTTTCAGTCCTTTGATATCTTTGCCGCAGGCCGCAGCATAATCCGGCACGGGCTGGGGCGCGCTGGTAGAATCCATTTTATCTTTGCCGGAAATGGCGCTGAGCACGGTACCTGCGTCAGCGCAGGTTTTCGCCAGCACGCCTACCTGATCCAAAGAAGAAGCATAGGGGATAACGCCAAAACGGGATACCCGGCCGTAGGTGGGCTTTATTCCTACCACGCCGCAGAAATGGGCAGGCTGGCGGATGCTGCCGCCGGTATCGGTCCCCAGGGTATATACTGCCATATTGGCAGCTACCGCAGCAGCGGAGCCGCCGGAGCGGCCTCCGGGAACATAATCGGTATCAAAAGGATTGCGGCATACGCCGAAAGCGCTGGTCTCGGTGGAGCTGCCCATGGCAAATTCGTCCATATTCAATTTGCCCAGGTTGACTGCGCCCACATCCTCCAGCTTTTGCCAGCAGGTGGCGTTATAGGGCGGCACAAAACTCTCCAGAATTTTGGAGGCGCAGGTGGTATTCACACCTTTGGTGCAGATGATATCCTTGAGTGCCATGGGAATGCCGTCCAGGGGACCCAGGGTCTCCCCGGCTGCCCTGCGCTTATCAGAGGCCTCTGCTGCGGCAAGGGCCTGATCGGTAGTAACGCGTATATATGCGTTGATCTCTTTGTCAGCTTTTTCGATGCGGCTCAAATGCTCTTTGGTGGCTTCCACAGAGGAGAACTCTTTGGCAGCCAGAGCTGCGGCCATATCGCTGATAGTCATATCGATGATTGCCATATCAAAACCTCTTTAAAAGTATTATAAAATGCGGGGCACACGGAAGAAATTATCCTCCCGTTCCGGAGCATTGGCCAAAGCCTGGTCATTGGAAAGCTGAACTCCGGGTACGTCCTCACGGAAAACATTATTTATTGGCAGAACATGGGTGGTCAGTTCCACGCCGGTGGTATCGATCTCATTAAGCTGCTGCATATACTCTAAAATAGAGCTTAATTTGCCGACCATATCCTGAGCCTGCTGCTCATCAAAGCTCAGATGAGCCAGTTTGGCCACATAAGCCACGTCTGCGCTGCTGATCAAAGAATCAGTATTGCTCAAAAGATTCACCTTCCTTAATATACTAATAATTAATTATACACTTTTAATTTTATAGTTTCAAGATAGGCTGTAATTGTATGCCTGACTAAAAACTTTTTCACTTTGGAAGATTATTTACTGCAGCAGGTCCAGCCAACGTATCTGAATTATTTCCCTTTTCTGCTTTTGTGCGTATTTCCAGGCCTGATATGTACCGCTGCGTAATCCGGTTCTTTCGTCATAAACCGCTATTACCAGATCGCTGTTATCCACCATGTAGCGGTCCCGTATCTTATAGCTTTCCTCATCGGTTCTTTGGGAGGTAACTATTATTTGGTCAGCCCCGGCTAAAGAGTCCAGATAATCCTTTTCCGCCACATCCGCATTGAATCCGGCAAAAGGAATGGCTATTATCAGCCTTATGTTGGGGTTTTCCTTTTTTAGCTGGATAATGATATTGGCAGCCCAGGTATCCACGCCCCGGGCGCCGCCGCAATAAAAGAGATCGACTCCCTGGCTGATGGCAGTTTCTGTTGCGCTTTTCAGTTTTTTCAGCAGTTTTTGCGCTCGCGGGTCCTGGGTATCGTTGCCCCAGGGAAAAAACTGGGGGCGATGTCCTGTAAAACAGCAGGTTTTTGCCATATGGTGATAACCTCTTAAAAAATATTTTCAGGATAATTTTAGCAAAATAAAGAGCCGACTACAACCGGTATTGCTGTTTTAAGCAGTTTGTAGCGGCAGGAAAGTTGTTTTATTGCCGCTGAAAGTGGTATAAATTTCTTTTGCCGGACAGATACTAGTTGCAGAAAAGGTAAAATCAGTAAACGGAGGAATTTCGTCTATGAAAGCAACAGGTATCGTCAGAAGGATAGATGATTTGGGCAGGGTAGTTATTCCTAAGGAGATTCGCCGTAATCTGCGGATAAGAGAAGGGGAGCCCCTGGAAATATTTGTTGATAAAGACGGCGGCGTTATTTTAAAAAAGTATTCGCCAATAGGCGAGCTTTCCACTTTGGCTGCCGAATATGCTTCAGCCATCCATGATTCACTGAGCCTGCCGGTTTTCGTCTCGGACAGGGACAGTATAGTGGCAGCGGAGGGAGTGAGCAAAAAGGATTATATCGGCCGCCGTATCGGTTTTTTTGTGGAGCGCGCCATGTCTGAGCGCCGCAGCCTGCTGAATAATAACAATAATGAGCCCTGGCTGGCTGAGGATAATGAGGGCGATCTTACTCTTTCCGGGTGCCTGGCAGTACCCATTATTGTCCAGGGAGATCCGGTTGGCGCTGTTATCATTGCTTCCAATGATACGCTGGGAGATATGGAGATCAAGGTAGCCCAAAGCGCCGCCGCCGTCCTTGCCAAACAGATGGATTCCTAAGATTATACCCGAATGCCTGCGGGCTTTCGGGATACATATTTTCATCACCATATTTGGCTTTGGCATTATATTAAAGGCAGGACTTGGCTGCCTCTGCGGTGAATAGGCTATTAAATAAAAAGTCGAAAGACCAATGAACAGGAGATATTATGGCTGATCTTGCAAAATGGCAAAAGCTTATTGAAATAATGGCGCAACTGCGTTCGGAAAACGGTTGCCCCTGGGATAAGGAACAGGATCATCAGACCCTCAAGCGCTATCTTCTGGAAGAATCCTATGAAGTATTGGACGCTATAGATGCCAATGACGATGCTGCCCTATGCGACGAGTTGGGGGATGTGTTGCTTCAGGTTGTGTTCCATGCCCAGATCGCTGCAGAGCAGGGAAGGTTTACCATTGATGATGTGCTAGATGCGGTCAACAGTAAAATGATACGCCGCCACCCTCATATTTTTGGCGAGGCTCATGCGGATAATTCAGCCCAGGTGCTTACCATGTGGGAACAGATAAAAGCAGCGGAAAAGGATAGTTCCGGCAGACAAAAACGGGGCGTTATGAAGGTAAATGATAATCTTCCTGCCCTTATGCTGGCCCAGAAGGTGCAGGAAAAGGCCTCCCGGGTTGGCTTTGACTGGCCTGATATCAGCGGCCCTAAAGCCAAATTATCGGAAGAACTGGCGGAATTGGCTGCTGCCGGCACCCCCGAGGAACAGTATGACGAATTGGGAGACGTTTTGTTTGCCGCAGTTAATCTGGCGCGCTTTTTGCATATAGAAGCTGAAGATGCTCTGCGTCATGCAGATCATAAGTTTATGGCCAGATTCAATTATATTGAAGAATCAGCCGCCGCTCAGGGAAAAGATCTTAATGATATGACTTTGCAGGAAATGGACAGGCTGTGGGATGAGGCCAAGGAAAAGGGGTTATAATATGCGTCTTGATAAGTATTTAAAAGTTTCCCGTATAATTAAACGGCGCACTGTCGCCAAGGAAGTTTGTGACGCAGGCAGGATAAGGATCAATGGCCGCCAGGCAAAAGCCGGCAGCGAGGTGGCTGTAGGGGATAAGCTGGAGATAACCTTGGGCAGTAAAATACTTGAAGCCGAGATACTGGTGATAGCTGAAAATGTGCGGGCGGAAGAAGCTTCTGCCATGTACAAAATACTGGCGGAAAAACGTTTGCCCAAGGATACGACTTTTTTTCAGGATAAATAGGTAAAACCTGTAAAAGAAGTACCTGAAACAGCAGTAAAAACCGCTGAAATATAAAAAATTTAAAATATAACAGACTAAGCTTGACTTTAGTGCAGATAAATGTATAATAATAAAGGTAATACCTTTGGGTGTTGCCTTTATTTCTTTTTAATTTTATTGTGCGGAGAGGAAGTGTTCCTGTGGTAAGAAATGGATCCGGACAAACTGTCAGAGAAAAACTTCTTACAGAAATGCGCAGCGGTATTTTTGCGGGCCAGGAGCGCTTGCCCAGGGAAAGTGTTTTAGCGCAGATGCTGGGTATAAGCAGGACTCAGCTGCGGGATAGTTTGGGGTCACTGGAAAGAGAGGGCTTTATCAGCCGCCGCCACGGCATTGGTACGGTCATCAATCATCATGTTTTGGATGTTACTACCAGAATGGATCTGGAAACAGAGTTTATGGATATGATACGCAATGCCGGTTATTGCCCCAGCATTGCTTTTGTTGAACATGAAGAGTTTTATTGCGGAGAGGATATCGCCAAAAGACTTAAGATCAGCCAGGGGGAGCCGGTACTGAAAGTAAGCCGGCTTATCACTGCTGATGGAAAACCTGCCATATATTGCGAGGATTATATTGATTGCGGCAAGATCAAAGATAACTCCTATAATGAGGAATCTTTGACCATGCCGATTTTTCATTTTCTCGAAAAGTATTGCGGTCTGACCTCGGCTATGGATCTTACGGAAATACGCCCTGCTGTAGCCGATGCCCGTCTTGCCGGTATTTTTGGTATCCCCCAGGGAACGCCTTTGCTCTATATGGATGAGGTAGATTATGATATCGGGGGCGAGCCTATTTTCTGTTCGGCCGAGTATTATGCTGACGGCATAATCAAGCATACAGTTATGCGCAAAAAGTTTTAAAAAGCGGAGGAACAATAATGAAAAAAGTAGCGGTGATTATGGGCAGCGACAGTGATCTGCCTGTAGTTGAAAAGGCTTTTCCTGTATTGCGGGAATACGGTGTGGAATTTGAGGCCCATGTGTTTTCGGCCCATCGCAGCCCGGATCAGGTTCGCGATTTTGTATCTTCGGCCAGAAATAACGGATTTGGCGTTATTATTGCCGCAGCAGGTATGGCGGCCCATCTTGCCGGTTCGGTAGCTGCCCATACTACTTTGCCTGTTATAGGCATTCCCGTAAAATCGGCAGTGCTGGATGGCATGGACGCTTTGCTGGCTACCGTGCAGATGCCTCCGGGTATGCCTGTAGCTACAGTGGCTGTTGACGGCGCTTATAACGCCGCCTTGCTGGCAGTACAGATACTGGGTGTGGAAGACCCGGCTATTGCGGATAAACTGTCTGCGGCAAGAACTGCCATGACCCAAAAGGTACTGGCCAAAGATGCCAGTCTCCAGGCTAAGCTGGCAGCAGAATAAAGTAAATGCGTGCAGACGCTTATTCTATAATAATTGATCCTTCTGGAGGTAAAAATGAGATCTGGGATTTGCGGCGGTATTCATGAAGAATGTGGCGTTTTCGGTATCTATACCAATAAATGCAGGGATGTGGCGGCTCAGGTGTATTATGGTCTTTATGCCCTGCAGCATCGGGGTCAGGAATCCTGCGGTATTGTAGTCAACGACCGGGGGGTAATGCGTGGTCATAAGGATAACGGCCTTGTTAACGATGTTTTCCATAGGGATACTCTGGAAGAGCTGGGCCATGGTAATATGGCTATTGGCCATGTGCGTTACGGTACCAGCGGCGGCACCAGCCGTATCAATGCCCAGCCGCTGATAATCAACCATATCAAGGGCGCGATGGCCCTGGCTCATAACGGCAACCTGGTCAATGCCGCCACTCTCCGTAATGAGTTGGAGCTGCATGGTTCCATATTTCAGACCACCAGCGATACCGAGGTGATAGCCTATGAACTGACCAAGCAGCGTCTGAACAGCAATTCCATTGAGGAAGCTGTGGGTAAGGCTATGGATATACTCAGGGGCGCTTATTCTCTGGTGCTGATGTCCCCGCAAAAGCTGATCGGCTTTCGCGACCCCCAGGGCTTCCGTCCCCTGTGCCTGGGAGAAATAGAAGACGGCTATGTGCTGGCCTCCGAAACCTGCGCCTTTGACGCAATAGGCGCCAAATTTATCCGCAATATCCGCCCGGGAGAAATAGTTGTTATCGATGAAAACGGCCTGCGTTCCATTACCGATCATTGTTCAGATGGGCCTCATTCCTTCTGTATTTTCGAGTATATTTATTTTTCCCGTCCCGATTCCATGGTGGAGGGCAGCTCTGTACATATTGCCCGCCAGCGGGCAGGCTCTATGCTGGCTCTGCAGCATCCGGTCAATGCCGATGTGGTCATCGGTGTGCCTGATTCCGGCATAGACGCCGCTACCGGTTATGCCGCTCAATCCGGCATTCCCTACGGCATAGGCTTTATCAAAAACAAGTATATCGGCCGCACCTTTATCGAGCCCGGCCAGCAGCAGCGGGAAAACCTGGTGCGTATCAAGCTGAATGTGGTGGAATCCACAGTGCGGGATAAAAGAGTTATCATGATAGATGATTCTATCGTCAGGGGCACTACCGGAGCCCGTATCGTCCGCCTGCTGCGGGAGGCTGGGGCCAGGGAAGTACATATGCGGGTCACAGCGCCGCCGTTTCTCCATTCCTGCTATTTTGGTACGGATATCAGCGAGCGTGATTATCTGATAGCCGCTCACCGTACTGTTGAAGAAACCGCGGAAGCCATGGGCCTTGATTCTCTGGGCTATCTGGATGTGAACAGCCTGCCCTTGATCCCCGAGCATTACCGGGGAGGCATCTGCACCGCCTGTTTCAGCGGTAAGTATCCCATAGATATCAGCGAGGCTTCCGACAAATATGAGATGGAAGAACGTCTTAAACGTAAACTCTAGTACCGGGAGGATAAATAATGGCTAGTCACAGCGATAGTTACAAGGCAGCAGGTGTGGATATCACCGCAGGCTATAAAGCAGTGGAATTGATGAAGACCCATATCGCCCGCACGAAAACCGATGGCGTGATGTCCGCTATCGGCGGTTTTGGCGGACTTTTTGCCCCCAATATCCAGGGTATGAAAAGGCCTGTGCTGGTCAGCGGTACCGATGGGGTCGGCACCAAGCTTAAGATAGCCTTTATGATGGATAAGCATGATACTGTGGGTATAGATTGTGTGGCTATGTGCGTCAACGATATTATTTGCGGCGGCGCCCGGCCTTTGTTCTTTTTGGATTATATTGCCTGCGGCAAGAATGTGCCTGAGCGCATCGCCCAGATAGTATCCGGTGTGGCAGAAGGCTGTGTTCAGTCCAAAGCTGCCCTGATCGGTGGGGAAACTGCGGAAATGCCCGGTTTTTATCCGGCCAATGAATATGATCTGGCAGGCTTTGCCGTAGGTATCGTAGATGAGGAGAAGATCATCGACAGCAGTCGGGTCAAGGCCGGTGATGTTATTCTGGCTCTGCCTTCCAGCGGCGTTCATTCCAACGGCTTTTCCCTGGTGCGCAAGGTCTTTGATCTGGAACACAGTGATATTGACCGCTATTATGAGGAGCTGGGTTCTTCTTTAGGCGAGGCCCTGCTTGTTCCCACCCGGATCTATGTCAGACCATTGCTGGAACTGATGAATCAGGTCAATGTCCACGGAGTATCCCATATCACCGGGGGCGGCTTTTTCGAGAATATACCCCGCAGCCTGCCTCAGGGGTTGAGCGCCCGCATAGCCCAGGCGGATTGCCGGGTATTGCCTGTGTTTGATCTTATCCAGAAGAGCGGCAGTATAGACCGGCGGGATATGTTCAATACATTTAATATGGGTACGGGCATGACTATCATCGTGGCCGAGGAGGATGCGGACAAAGCCATATCCCTGCTGCAGGCCAATGGCGAGGAAGCCTGGGTATTGGGAACGGTAGTTGCCGGTGACAGCGGGGTGGAATTATGCTGAAAGCCAGAATAGCCGTGCTGGTCTCCGGCGGCGGCACCAATTTACAGCAGTTGCTCAATGCCCAGCAGGATGGACGCCTGGAGCATGGCGAGATAGCCTTGGTGATCTCGGATCATGCCGATGCCTATGCCCTGGAAAGAGCAGCAGCCAGCCGGGTGCCTGCAGCAGTAGTGGAGCTGCGTTCCTGCCGGGATAAAGCTGAGTTCGAAAGCCGTATCAATGAGCTCTTGCAGCAGTATCAGATAGATCTGATCGTGCTGGGCGGCTTTTTGACCATACTCTCCGGTGATTTTACCAGCCTTTGGCCCAACAGGATAATCAATGTTCACCCCTCGCTGATCCCTTCTTTCTGCGGCAAGGGTTTTTATGGATTAAAAGTGCATGAAGCTGCCCTTAACTATGGGGTTAAAGTGACCGGCGCAACCGTCCATTTTGTCAACGAGGTGCCTGACGGCGGCCGGATCATCCTGCAAAAGGCGGTGGATATATTGCCGGGGGATACCCCGGAAGTATTGCAAAAACGAGTTATGGAGCAGGCGGAATGGGTGCTTTTGCCTCAGGCCGCCGAAATGTTGGCTGAAAATATTTGTAAAAACAGGGAGGAAGCATAATGTCCGGAAAAGATATTACCGCTTTACTGAGTAATAATGAGTATGCCGGCCGGGGTATCATCCTTGGTCTGGATAAGGCCGGCAAAAACGCTGTTATCGCCTATTTTTTGATGGGAAGGTCGGTAAACAGCCGCAACCGGGTCTTTGTGGAGAACGGCGACGGCCTGCTGATCCGGGCTTTTGACGAGAGCAAAATGGAAGATCCTTCCCTGATAATTTATTCTCCCATACTGGTCAGCGCCAATAATACTATTGTTACTAACGGCGATCAGACCGATACTGTTTATGAGGCGCTGCAAAATGGCGGCTGCTTTGAGGACGCCCTGCATAAGCGCACCTATGAGCCGGATGCGCCCAACTATACTTCCCGCATCAGCGGTATGGTCACGGTGGCGGAAGCTGCCTGCACCTATAAGCTGAGTATACTCAAAAGGCTGGATACGGATAATCCGGCCTGCCTGCGCCAGTTCTTTGATTACGAGGCTGTGGCCGGTACCGGGCATTTTATCCATACCTATCTGGGTAATGGCGAGCCGCTGCCCCGCTTCTGCGGTGAGCCTGTACGTCTGGAACTTCCCTTTGCCGATATCGATGAGTTTACCGCTGCTTTGTGGAGAAGCCTTAATGCTGATAATAAGGTTTCTTTGGTCACCCGTTATATCTCGCTGGCAGACGGAGAATACAGCCAGCGCATCATTAACCGCAACTGCTAGGAGGATAATATGAAAGAGTTTGCTTTGAAATATGGCTGCAACCCTCATCAGAAGCCGGCCCGCATTTATATGGAAGAGGGCGAGCTGCCTATCCGGGTGCTTAACGGCCGTCCCGGTTATATCAATTTTCTGGATGCTTTCAACAGCTGGCAGCTGGTGCATGAGCTAAGATCCCTGGGCCTGCCCGCCGCAGCTTCCTTCAAACATGTCAGCCCGGCCGGCGCTGCCCTGGGTTTGCCTTTGGATGATACCCTGCTGAAAAGCTGCTTTGTGGATGATATTCCCGGTATCAATGATTCTCCGCTGGCCTGCGCTTATGCCCGCGCCCGGGGTACCGACAGAATGTCTTCCTTCGGTGATTGGATAGCGCTTTCGGATATCTGCGACGCCACCACCGCAACAATTATCAAAAGAGAAGTCAGCGACGGCATAATTGCTCCCGGCTATACTCCAGAGGCTTTAGAGCTGCTGCGGGGCAAACGCAAGGGCAATTACAATATTGTGGAGATAGACCCGGATTATCAGCCTGCCCCGGTAGAACATAAGCAGGTATTCGGCATCACCTTTGAGCAGGGGAGGAACGACGCTGTTCTGGATGCCAGCCTGCTTGCCAATGTCGTCACCGCCAACAAAGATCTGCCTGAATCAGCAAAGAGAGATCTGCTGGTGGCTTTGATCACCCTTAAATATACCCAGTCCAATTCCGTTTGCTATGCCTGCGAGGGGCAGGCCATCGGCGTAGGCGCCGGCCAACAGTCCCGCATCCACTGCACCAGATTAGCCGGTACCAAGGCTGATCTGTGGTTCCTGCGGCGGCATCCCAAGGTACAGGGTCTGGTATTTGCCGATACCCTTCATCGACAGGATAGGGACAATGTGATAGATACCTATCTTTCCGAGCGGGCTGACGATGTGCTGGGTGATGCTGTCTGGCGGAATTTCTTTGCAGTGCGGCCTCAGCCTTTTACCCAGGAGGAACGCCGGGAATACCTGGACAGTCTCTCCGGTGTGGCTTTGGGCAGCGATGCTTTTTTCCCGTTTTCAGATAATATTGAGCGGGCATCCCAAAGCGGCGTTTCCTATATTGCCCAGCCGGGCGGCTCTATCCGCGACGATCTGGTTATAGATTGCTGTGATAAATACGGCATGGTCATGGCTATGACCGGTTTGCGTCTTTTCCATCATTAAAATTTGCGCTAAAATAGTTGTAGACCAATCAATGCGTTTTCAGCGAGGTATTTTATGGATATTATGGTTATCGGCGGAGGCGGCCGTGAACATGCCATTATCAAAAAGATCAGGGAGAACCCGGCTGTAAATAAGATTTATGCCCTGCCCGGTAACGGCGGTATTGCCGCTGATGCTCAGTGCGTGGCTATCGGCGCCAAAGATCTGGACGCCATAGTGGATTTTGCCCGGGAGCATGAAATAGATTTTGCAGTGGTTGCTCCTGACGACCCGTTGGTGCTGGGGGCAGTGGACAGGCTTCATGAAATCGGCATACCCTGCTTTGGCCCGGATGCGGCGGCCGCCCGTATTGAAGGCAGCAAAAGCTTTGCCAAGGAGCTGATGCATAAATACGGCATACCCACCGCGGCTTATCAGACCTTCTGCGATATGGCTTCCGCCCTGGCTTATCTGGAAAAATGCAGCTTCCCCCAGGTTATCAAGGCCGATGGCCTGGCCCTGGGCAAGGGCGTTTTTATTGTGGAGGATCTGGCCGCTGCCAAAGACGCGGTGCAGCGCATTATGGGCGATAAAATTTTTGGCAGCAGCGGTGATAAGCTGATAATCGAGGAATACCTGACCGGCCCCGAGGTCTCGGTGCTGGCCTTTACCGATGGGCATTGCATCAAGCCCATGGTATCTTCCATGGATCATAAGCGGGCCCAGGATAATGATAAAGGCCTTAATACCGGCGGCATGGGTACCGTGGCCCCCAATCCCTATTATACCCCCGAAATAGCCCAGCGCTGCATGAAGGAAATATTCCTGCCTACTGTAAATGCCATGGCTTTGGAGGGGCATCCCTTCCGCGGCTGTCTTTATTTTGGCCTTATGCTTACAGATTACGGCCCCAAGGTCATAGAGTACAATTGCCGCTTTGGCGACCCTGAAGCCCAGGTAGTGCTGCCGCTGCTGGAAAGCGATCTGCTTACGGTGATGATGGGAGTGGAGCAGGAACGGCTGGCCGAGACCGAAGTACGCTTTCGGGATGGCGCAGCCTGCTGTGTTATCATGGCCTCTCAGGGGTATCCCGCAGCTTATGATACCGGTTTCCCCATCCGGGATAACAGTCCGGAGGATATTATAGTTTACCATGCCGGCTCCCGGTTGGCAGACGGTCAGGTGGTCACTGCCGGCGGCCGGGTACTGGGAGTTACAGCAGTAGCTGATGATCTGTCCGCTGCCATTGACAAGGCTTATAAGGGCGTGGCAGAGATCAGCTTTGCCAATGCTTATTACCGTCATGATATCGGTGCCAGAGCGCTGGCGGCCGGTGAAAACAAATAAATTATAAGAATATAAGAGGGATGACTATGGTATATCGGATCTATGTGGAAAAAAAAGAAGGCCTGCAGCAGGAAGCAGGCTCTTTATTCAATGAGCTTAAGTCATTGTTGGGCATAGGCTCTCTGGAAAAGCTGCGCCTGCTCAACCGTTATGACGCTGAAGGGCTGGATAAGGAGCTGTTTGATTACTGCCTGCATACGGTTTTTTCCGAGCCCCAGACTGACGATATTTATCATGGCCTGCCTGCGGCCGACCATTATCTGGCTGTGGAATATTTGCCCGGCCAGTTCGATCAGCGGGCTGATTCCGCGGCCCAGTGCATTCAGCTTATATCCCAGCAGGAAAGACCCCTGATCCGTACTGCTAAAGTATATTTGCTTTACGGTCGGCTCAGTGACGCGGATCTGCAGGCTATCAAAAAGTATCTGATAAACCCGGTGGAGAGCAGGGAAGCATCCCTGGCCGAGGCAACCACTCTGGAAACAGAATACGCCCGTCCCGCAGATGTAGCTATTCTGGATGGCTTTGCCGCCTGCTCTGATGAGCAACTGGCTGATTATGTAAAACGCTATGCCCTGGCCATGGATGAAGCGGATCTGCGCTGCTGCCGTGATTATTTTCGTTCAGAGCAGCGCGATCCTTCATTGACGGAGCTGCGTGTGCTGGATACCTACTGGTCCGATCATTGCCGCCATACCACTTTCGCTACGGTGCTGGATAGCTGCGAAATTGAAGACCCGGACGCAGCAGCCGCCTTTGCCCGCTATCAGGATGTCCGCAAAGAGCTGGGCAGGGAAGATAAACCCTGCAGCCTGATGGATATGGCAACTATAGCTGCTCGCTATCTTAAGGCAAAGGGCATACTTAAAAACCTGGATGAATCTCCGGAGATAAATGCCTGCACTGTCAAGATCAAAGCCAATATAGACGGTAAGGATGAAGACTGGCTGCTGCTTTTTAAAAACGAGACCCATAATCACCCTACTGAAATAGAACCTTTCGGCGGCGCTGCTACCTGCCTGGGCGGCGCTATCCGCGATCCTCTTTCCGGCCGTTCTTATGTATATCAGGCCATGCGCCTGACCGGAGCGGCTGATCCTACGGCGGATTTTGCCGATACGCTGGAAGGCAAATTGCCCCAGCGGCGTATAGTTACCGCGGCTGCTGCCGGATACAGCTCCTACGGTAATCAGATAGGACTGGCCACCGGATTGGTAGACGAGGTGTATCATCCGGGCTATGCGGCAAAAAGAATGGAGATCGGCGCGGTGGTAGGCGCGGCGCCGGCAGCCAATGTTAAACGTATGCAGCCTGCCCAGGGCGATGTCGTTATTTTGCTGGGCGGCCGTACCGGGCGTGACGGCTGCGGCGGCGCTACCGGTTCATCCAAATCCCATGATGTAAAATCCATTGAAAACTGCGGCGCGGAGGTGCAGAAGGGTAATGCGCCGGAAGAACGCAAGCTGCAAAGGCTTTTCCGCAACCAGGAAGCTGCATCCATGATCAAGCGCTGCAATGATTTTGGCGCAGGCGGCGTTTCTGTAGCCATCGGTGAGCTGGCCGACGGACTTTTGATCGATCTGGATAAGGTGCCTAAAAAATATGAAGGACTGGACGGTACTGAGCTGGCTATCAGTGAATCTCAGGAGAGAATGGCTGTTGTGGTGGCAGCGGGTGACGCCCGGCGCTTTGCCCAACTGGCTGATGCGGAAAATCTGGAAACAGCCGTGGTTGCTGAAGTAACGGAAGAACCGCGTCTGGTTATGAAATGGCGGGGCAAAGTTATTGTAGATCTGGCCCGTGCTTTTCTGGATACCAATGGCGCCAGCAAGCACAGCCGGGTGAAAATACCCAGGGCCCGTCTGGAGCAGGAGCCAATCGGGACCGGCTATGTTTCTTCTTACAAGTATCTGGCCGGTATGCTCAACTGCTGCTCCCACAGAGGGCTGGCCGAGCGGTTTGATTCCACTATCGGAGCAGGGTCGGTGCTGATGCCCTTTGGCGGTAAAAAGCAGCTTACCCCCACCCAGGTCATGGCTGCCAAGCTGCCTGTGATGCACGGTAATACGGATAGCTGCTCTGTGATGAGCTGGGGGTTTGATCCTTATCTCAGTGAGCAGAGTCCATATCACGGTTCATACCTGGCAGTAGTTAGCTCTGTGCAGAAACTGGTAGCCAGCGGCGCGCCTCTGGATTCCTGCTATCTTTCCTTCCAGGAATATTTTCCCAAGCTGGGAGAAGACCCTCTGCGCTGGGGGCTTCCTACCGCTGCGCTGCTGGGCGCTTTTGACGCTCAGTTGGATCTGGGATTGGGCGCTATCGGCGGCAAGGATTCCATGAGCGGTACTTTCGAAAAATTAGATGTGCCGCCTACGCTGGTTTCTTTTGCAATCACCATGGCAAAAAGCAGCAGTATTATTTCTCCGGAGTTCAAAAAGGCCGGCTCCAGGGTGGTGCTGCTGCAGGCAAAGATAAAAGAAAACGGTCTGCCTGATGCAGAAAGCCTTAACTGCCTGCTGGCTCAGGTGCAAAAGCTGATAGCTGACGGCAGGGTACTGTCTGCCTATGTGCCGGGTTTCGGCGGTGTTGCCGAAGCAATTATGAAAATGTGTCTGGGCAACAGCCTTGGTTTCCATTACGATGATAGCCTGACTGTACAGGATATTTTCGGCTATACTATCGCTGCTTTTATCCTGGAATTGGCAGAGGATATGGAAATCGGCAAGGTTTTGGGGTATACTGATGACAGCATATATCTTACCGGTTGTCAGGACAGGATACGCCTTGATGAATTAAGGCGTGTATATGAAAGCAGACTGGAGGATGTTTATCCTGCCTATACCCAGCCTGCAGGTGAAAAACCCCAGGCCTATTCCTATAGCGTGGCCGGTCCCAATCGGGCGCATCCCAAGGTGGCCGTGGCCAAACCCACTTTCCTTCTGCCGGTTTTCCCCGGCACCAACTGCGAATATGATACTGCCCGGGCAATAGAAGCTGCAGGCGGCAGGGCAGAGATACTGGTGCTTAATAATCTTACCCCGGAAGGTGTTTCCCGTTCGGTAGAGCGGTTCGCCGCTGCCTTGAAAAGCTCCCAGGCCGTAGTTATACCCGGAGGTTTTTCCGGGGGTGATGAGCCTGACGGCTCCGGAAAATTTATTACAGCATTTTTCCGCAATCCCATAATAAAAGAAGAAGTCACCAGGCTTTTGGAAGAACGTGACGGCTTGATGTGCGGTATATGCAACGGCTTCCAGGCGCTTATCAAGCTGGGGCTGGTGCCCTTCGGCAGAATAGTGGATGCGGATGCGGACAGCCCGACTCTGACCTATAATATTATCGGCCGCCATCAGTCCCGGCTGGTACGTACCCGCATAGCTTCCAATAAATCCCCCTGGCTGGCCAATACCCAGCCTGGCGAAATTTATACCATACCGGTTTCGCATGGAGAAGGACGTTTTATCTGTAATGAAGAATTATTGGCTAAGCTGTCTGCCAACGGTCAGATCGCCGCTCAGTATGTGAATGAAAACGGCGAGCCTTCCATGCTTATTTGGGATAATCCCAATGGTTCCGTAGCAGCAGTGGAAGCTATCACTTCCCCTGACGGAAGGGTTTTGGGCAAAATGGGTCATTCCGAGCGCATAGGCGCGGATCTGTATCGTAATGTTCCCGGTAATTTTGATATGCAGATATTTGCCGCTGCAGTTAAGTATTTTCGCGGTTAGAACGAGCTTTCTGAAAATGCCTGAAAGCGGTTAGACAAAAAGGAGGCAAAAATGGTCTATTACTTTGATGAACCATCTCATACTTTCAGCGAATACCTGCTGGTCCCCGGATACTCCGGGGCGGATTGCATCCCTTCGAATGTTTCCCTAAAGACGCCGCTGGTGCGTTTCAGCAAAGGGAACGAGCCTGACCTTTCTATGAATATTCCTTTGGTTTCAGCCGTTATGCAGGCAGTATCTGATGATAAAATGGCTATTGCCCTGGCCAAGGAGGGCGGCGTCTCTTTTATATATGTTTCCCAGCCTATCGAGAATCAGGCGGAGATGGTACGCCGGGTCAAAAATTATAAGGCCGGATTTGTTACCAGCGATTCGAATATCATGCCCGACCAGACTCTTTATGATGTTCTGATGCTGAAAGAGGCCAGAGGCCATTCCACCATGGCAGTTACGGATAACGGACAGCCTCATGGCAAGCTGTTGGGCATGGTCACCAGCCGCGATTACAGAGTAAGCAGAATGTCGCCGGATACGCCGGTGCGGGATTTCATGACCCCTATCGAAAAAATAGTTTATGCCGAGGAAGGCGTTACTTTAAGCGAGGCCAATGATATTATCTGGGGGCATAAGCTCAATACTTTGCCTATCCTGCGCAAGGACGGCACTTTGGGCTCCTTTGTTTTCCGCAAGGATTATGATTCCCATAAGGATCAGCCTCTGGAGCTGCTGGACAGCCATAAGCGTTATATAGTTGGCGCCGGCGTCAATACCCGTGATTATGAGCAGCGTATTCCCGCTCTGGTGGATGCGGGAGCGGATATACTTTGTATTGATTCCTCCGAGGGTTTTTCCGAGTGGCAAAGCCGCACGCTTGCCTATGTGCGCCGCAAATACGGAGATTCTGTTAAGATAGGCGCAGGCAATGTGGTGGACCGGGATGGCTTCCGCTTTCTGGCGGAAGCAGGCGCTGATTTCGTTAAGGTAGGGATCGGCGGCGGGTCTATCTGCATTACCAGAGAAACCAAAGGTATTGGCCGCGGGCAGGCCTCTGCTGTTATTGATGTTGCCCGCGCCCGGGATGAGTATTACCGGGAGACCGGCATTTATGTGCCTATCTGTGCAGATGGCGGCATAGTGCTGGATTATCATATAACTTTGGCTTTGGCTATGGGAGCGGATTTTTGTATGCTGGGCCGCTATTTCTCCCGCTTTGACGAAAGCCCCACTGCCAAGGTACTGGTCAATGGCAGCTATATGAAGGAATACTGGGGCGAAGGTTCTGCCCGGGCCCGCAACTGGCAGCGTTATGATATGGGCGGGGCGGCCAAGCTTTCTTTTGAAGAAGGCGTTGATTCCTATGTTCCCTATGCCGGATCCCTCAGCGCCAACCTGAATATCACTTTAAGCAAGATCCGTTCTACCATGTGTAACTGCGGTGCTTTGGATATCAATACCCTGAGACAGAAGGCCAGACTTACCCTGGTATCTTCAGTGAGTATTGTCGAAGGCGGCGCCCACGACGTTGTCCTTAAAGACAATACCCAGGGTTTCAGCAGATAAAAGGAGGAAATAGCTATGTCCCGGACTCATTATGAAAGCCCGCTTTGCTCCCGTTACTCTTCCGATGCCATGCAGCGCCTTTTTTCCGCGGATCATCGTTATCAAACCTGGCGCAGACTGTGGGTAGAGCTGGCCCGTGCTCAGCATGAACTGGGCCTTCCGGTATCTGCCCGGCAGGTGGCTGATCTGGAAGAGCATATCACAGATATCGATTATGAGCTGGAGGCCCAAAAGGAAGCTGAACTGCGTCATGATGTTATGGCTCATATCCATACCTATGGGGAATGCTGCCCCGAAGCCAGAGGTATCATCCATTTGGGCGCCACCAGCTGCTATGTTACGGATAATGCAGATCTTATCATTTACAGGGAGGCTCTTACCTATATCCGCAGTGAGCTGATTCAGGTAATGCGGCAGCTGGCCGATTTTGCGGCGAAATATAAATCCATGCCTACCTTGGGCTATACTCATTGTCAGCCGGCTCAGCTGGTTACCGTAGGCAAGCGGGCCTGCCTTTATCTGCAGGACTTTGAAAGCGATCTTAATGAGCTGGATCATTTGCTGGCTACCATGCGTTTTCTGGGTTGCCGGGGTACCACCGGTACCGAAGCCAGCTTCCTCAGCCTTTTTGCCGGCGATACCGCTAAAATAGATGAAATGAATCGCAGGATAGCTGCTGCTTTCGGCTTTGATAAGCTGTTTTCTGTTTGCGGCCAGACCTATCCCCGCAAGGAGGATAGCCGCATCCTGAACGTGCTTTCCGGCATTGCCCAGAGCGCTTATCGCTTTGCTGAAGACCTGCGTTTGCTGGCTCATATGAATCAGATGGAGGAGCCGTTTGAAAAGCATCAGGTGGGCAGCTCGGCAATGGCGTATAAGCGTAATCCCATGCGCTGCGAACGCATCTGCTCCCTGGCCCGCTATGTGATAGCGGATGCAATGAACGCCCCTATGACAGCTTCTACCCAGTGGTTCGAGCGTACATTGGACGATTCTGCCAACCGCCGTATCTCATTGCCCGAGGGTTTCCTGGCAGTTGATGCTGTATTGCGGCTGATGAAAAATGTTACCTCAGGCATGGTGGTCAATGATAAGGTCATAGCCAAAGCTGTGGAAAAATATCTGCCTTTTATTGCTACGGAAAATCTGCTGATGACTGCTGTTAAAAAAGGCGGGGACAGGCAAACCGTCCATGAGGTCATCCGTCGTAATTCAATGGAGCAGACTGCCAGGCTTAAGCAGGGTGAAGACGTGCGCTTGCTGGAAGCCCTGGCTGAAGATAAGGATTTCCCCTTAAACGCCCAGGAGATCGCTGAGGTAATGCGTCCTCATGATTTTATCGGCCGCTGCGAGGAGCAGGTGGATTCTTATCTGGCCACCCTTGATTTAAACGATAACGGCAGCGCTGTTTACGAAGATATCCGTCTGTAGTTCTTTAGCCGGCTCTAAACGGTATTTGCGGCCAGTTCTGCCCGAATAGTTTTTGCATCAATATTCAGTCCTTATTAAAGCAGGTATCAGAAAGGGGATATTATGAACAGGATCATCACCATAGGCCGGGAGTTTGGCAGCGGCGGCAGGGAGCTTGGCCAAAAGCTGGCGGATAAGCTGCAGATTGCTTATTATGATCATGAGATCGTTACCGAGCTTATCAAAAGGACTAATCTGGCGGAAGAATATATACGCAGTATAGAGGAAAGACGGCCTATACCTTTTTGGTCAATTACTACAGCAAGAACATTTTGGTCTGTGCCAAGCCCTATGATAGATCAGCAGATTTCTGTGATGCAGAAAGAAAGCGAGATCATAAAGGAAATGGCTTCCAAATCGGATTGCGTTATTGTGGGGCGCTGCGCCGATTATGTACTTAAGGATATGAAACCTTTTCGCCTTTTTATATATGCAGATATGGACTTTAAGATGGAGCGCTGCCGCAAAAGGGCCTCGGAACAGGAAAAAATGAGTGATAAGGAACTGCGCCAGCATATATTATCTGTGGATAAAAACCGCTCCAGGTATTATGAGTTTTTAACTGCCCAAAAATGGGGAGATAAAGCTAATTATGATTTATGCGTCAATACCTCCGGCGCCGATATTTCCAGAGCCGCTTTGGCTGTTATCAAATTCAGCGGATTCTGCGACAACTGATCAGATAAATGCAGCCGGGTAAATAAGCAGCTGATCTAGCTATTTTTTGCCAAGTTTTAATAAGAGCCGTCAGATATATTCTGGCGGCTCTTATTTATGGGGCAGGGTTGATTCAAAGCGGTTCTTAATTAAAATAATTCTTTATTGAGACTTGCCTATATGCAGATAATACATTTATATATACGGTGCTGGCATTATAAAATTAAAACCCCAAAGCTCCTGCGCTTTGGGGATTTTTGGCAAAGAACCGTAATTTTGATAGAAACCCGTTAAGGGGGGTGCAACTACGGTTTAGAGGGGGTGCAACTACGGTTTAGAGGGGGGGCAGTTCCTTGCCGAAGGAAGAGGAGCGCCTTCCGGAAATAATGCGTTAAGGGAAAATAGTTTTTTTGTTAAAATGAGTATGTTTTTCTCTACACCCCTTGCAAATCAGAAAGAAGCACGGTATAATATGACCAATAGAACCAAAGCGGTCATATTTAAGGAGGCGTGGGCTTGGCTTTTACCGATTACGAGACTGAGCAGCTTCGCAAGGCGTTGCTGAAGGAAACGCGGCGCTGTGCGGTCACGCTGGGGATGAAGAAAACCTCCGTGGATCAGTTGACGAAGGCGGTCGGCATCGCGAAAGGCTCATTCTATAAATTCTACGAATCCAAGGAGATGGCCTTCTTCGCGGTTCTGGAAAGTATCCACTCCGAGCTTTACGGGGTGGC
>CAKQQU010000027.1 GCA_934271085.1 uncultured Bacillota bacterium
ATCATGCCGTGAGGCGTAGAGCTGTCATAATAAATGCTGTCGCCGGCAGAAAGCACCTCGCTGTGCTTGCCTACCTGTACTTTTAACTGACCGCTGACGATAAGGTCAAATTCCTGGCCGCTGTGGGTGGTAAGATGGATAGGCCGGTTTTGCTGATCCTCGGAGTAGCTGTAGCGCACCCAGTAGGGCTCGGCTATCTTATTGCGGAACAGGGGAGCCAGATTGCTGATGAGGATGCCCGGTTCCTGAGCGGTTATCTGCCCGCAGCCCTTACGGGTTACGCAGTAGGAAGAAAGAGAGGCGCTGTGTCCCTCCAGCAGATCCGTAATATCAACATCCAGGGCAAGTGAGCATTTATGGATAAATGTAAAAGGCAGATCTGATTTTCCCGATTCGTAGCGCTCGTATTCGGCTATGGAAACTTCGGTTTTTTCCGCCATATATTCAATGCTGTAACCGGCTATCTCCCTCATAGCTTTGATGCGTCCGGCAACCTCTGCCAGCATATTGTTGATATTGGACATTTTTTTACCCTCCGTTTAACTGATTTTTTTGTAAAAGAAAATCCGTCTCAAAGCAAATACTTTGAGACGGATAATGATCCGCGGTACCACTCAAATTGCGCTTTCGCGCCACCTCAAGGGCTCCAACAAGCCCGTCGCCTTAACGCAGCTTCACGGGGATCCCTACTTATCCTCCTGCATATATCAGGGATACGTAAACTATTGGCGTATCGGCAGAAGGAATGTTCAGTTTCCCGGCTCGGAAGTGATGGGTACTTGAGAAACCCTGTTATCGGCTTACACCAACCGCCGACTCTCTGCGCACAAAATTTCCCGACCGTCTTCGTCACAGCCTTTGACTATATTTGATTGTTAAAGATTTTAACACGCCTGCAGCGGATTGTCAATGGTAAAAAAAAATATTGCAGTTTTTGTCGTTTTTAATTATTTTTGAGGCGATTTTTCCGGTTCAGGGCAGGTAATGGAGGTAGAAGGTAGAAAATAATAGAGACAAAATTATATGGAGGATAAATGACCTCATTTAAGTTTCCCCGGCGGCTGACTGCTGCTGCAAATATGGTATTGCCTGATGCGCCTGCCGCAGATATCGGCTCAGACCATATGCATCTGCCTGTTCATCTGATAAAACAGGGAATATGTCCATATGTCATAGCAACCGATAAAGCCGCTTCTCCGTGCATAAATGGTGCGGCTTATATAAGCAGTCTGGGGTTGGCAGATAAGATCGATATCCGCTGCGGTGACGGGCTTGCGGTATTAAAACCGGGGGAAGCCGCCACAATAATCATTACAGGCATGGGCGGCTGCCTGATAAAAAGCATTTTGGCGGCAACACCAGAAGTTGCTGCTTCCGGAAAAAGGCTGGTGCTTTCCCCCCAGAAAAACCCGGATGTCCTGAGGTATTTTTTGGCGGAGACAGGGTGGCGCATAGTCGAAGAAAAAATGGTTAAAGAAGACGGTATATGGTACCCTTTGATAGCCGCTCAAAAGGGAATAATGAAGCTTAATGCCGCGGAGGCTGAATTCGGACCATGTTTGCTGGCCCGGGGGACGCCGGAATTCAGGCATTATCTGCAAGATAAAACAGATGTTTTATCCGCGCTCATCAGGCAGCTTACTGCTTTGGAAAGCACAGGCTGCAGCGACCGTATCCGGGATTTGCAGGCGGAGCGGTTACGGATTTTAAATATTATGGAAAGGATTGCTTCAGACCAAACCAGAATTTAGGAGGATATCATGCTGAAGGATTTGTTTGAACTGCAAAAGATCGAAGTTGCGGAAAGAGAGGCTCAGACCGCAGGTATAAAATCTGACGTTTATCAGCGGATGAAAAAGCTGAAAGCTGATTTTGACGCTAAAAAAGCCCGTTTTCTGCAGGCACAGGAGGATATTGATTCTCTGCAGGAACAGTTGGCTGCTTTTCCGGCGCAGCTCAAAGAAATTGAAGAGAAGATCGAAAAAGAGAATCAGGCCATATATGACGGTTCTGTGGGCAATCTCAAAGAACTGAACGCAAGAGAGACCCAGGCTGCTTCCCTGACGGAAAAGCTCGGAGAGCTGCAGGCGCTGAATTCTCTTTATCTGGGCGAAAAGGAACAGAAAGAGCATGCTCAGGCAGAATTAAAGCTGGCTATGGCCAAGGACTATGCGGATTTCCGCAAGGCCAGCGCAGAATATGAAAAGATAAAGGAATCCGGTGCGGTAAAACTGGTGGAGCTGGCCCGCCAAAAAGAAGAAATTACTGCTTCTTTAGATAGCGACGAGTTGGCCTGGTATGCGCAGATCCGTCATAAATGCGACGGTACCCCTATAGCCAAGCTAAGCTCGGGGCAGGTCTGCGGCGGTTGTTTTACTATTGTTACGCCGGCTACTTACCGCCGCACTGTTAATGGACAAACTACCTGTTGCGAAAAATGCGGCAGGGTGCTTTTTGTAGAAGAAGATCAGGATACCCCAGACAAGGAATAAGCTATTGGGGCGCAGGTAAAAGCGGAGCATACCGCTTTTGCCAATAATTAATAATGATAAAAACCGAGTAAGCCGGATGGACGCATGCAATGGGCGAAAGCCCCTGCTTGAGGAAAGTCCGGGCTCCATAGGGCAGGATGCCGGCTAACGGCCGGTGAGGGCGACCTTAAGGATAGTGCCACAGAAATAAACCGCCCCGCATGCGGGGTAAGGGTGCAACGGTGCGGTAAGAGCGCACCAGCGGCCGGGAGACCGGCCGGCTAGGTAAACCCCATCCGGAGCAAGACCGTACAGAGGGGCAGGAGCGGCCCGCTCACACCCTCGCAGAGGTCGCGTGAGCCTGATGGCAACATCAGGCCAAGATAGATGTTCATCCAAGACAGAACCCGGCTTACAGACTTGCTCGGTTTTAAATATTTGCAGTATAAATTTGTGGAGGTATATCATGGAAGAATTGTTTGCAAAAATGGGCGAATACATCAAAATGGAAGATGAACTGCCTTTGCCGGAGTTTCAGGAATATTATCAGTCTGTTATCGATTATTTGATGAAGAATTATCAGGATATGGATACGGATCAGCTTATCAAGGCAAAGGGCATTACCATGATAGTGGCCAATAATGCCAAGGCCCGGGCTGCCCGGAAGGACGCCAACCGCAAGAAATTCAGTAAAATGGGCGAGAAATGCGCCTTTTGGGAAGGCGCAATCAAAATGCGTCTTGTCAAAGAAGGTATGAGCGAGCAGGATATCAATGCCAAAGTAGATGCCCTGTGGAATGAAGCATAATGAGGCTGAGACATATACCCGGCGCCGCCGAAGCGGTTGCGGCCAGTCCGTTTGTGCTGGATGAAAAGGAAGGCCAGGAACATAGGGGGCATTGGCGGGAGCTTTTTGGCAATGACGCCCCTTTGCATCTGGAAATAGGCATGGGACGGGGAATGTTTATCCTGGCCCAGGCTGCGGCTAATCCGGATATTGATTTTATCGGTCTGGAATTGCGGGAAGAAATGATAATGGAGGCGCTGGAACGGGTGGAGGATATACCCGTTAATTTGCGTTTTCTGTGGGTCAATGCCGGGGTTTTGCCTGAGCTTTTTGCTCCCGGTGAGGTAGACCGCATATATCTCAACTTTCCCGATCCATGGCCCAAAAGCCGTCATGCCAAGCGCCGTCTTACCGCAGAATCATTTTTGCAGCAGTACGCAGCTATCCTTTCTGCCGATGGCATATTGCGTTTTAAAACCGATAATGCCGATCTTTTTCATTGGTCCAGAAACAGCTTTTCAGAAAATGACTGGGAGGAATTATCCTGTACTTTTGATCAACCCCGGGAAGAGGCAGGTATTATCAGCGAATACGAAACAAGGTACCGCCGTAAGGGAATACCTATCTGCTGCGGTCAATGGAGGAAAAAATGAAATATATCAGCACCAGAGGCAATGCCCAGAGTGTGTCTGCGTCTTCAGCAATAGTCAGGGGTATTGCTGAAGACGGCGGGCTTTATGTGCCGGCTTCCATTCCTGTCTGGTTTCCGCAGGATCTGGCCGAGCTAAGCTATCAGGATATAGCAAAAGAAATATTTTCCCAGTATCTTACTGATTTCAGCAAAAATGAGATCAGCCGGATAATTGATACTGCATATAGCGGGGAGGCTTTTCCTGACGGCCCGGTGGCAGCAACTTATCTGGGAGATACGCAAGTGCTTGAGCTGTGGCACGGTCCTACTTCGGCTTTTAAAGATATGGCTTTGCAGGTTTTGCCTCATCTGCTGGTAGCTGCCTTGGGTAAAACCGGGGCGGATAAAGAGATAGTCATTCTGGTAGCTACCTCCGGGGATACCGGCAAAGCTGCCCTGGAAGGTTTCTGCGATGTTCCCCATACGCGCATCATCGTTTTTTATCCCAAGGAGGGAGTCAGCGCTATCCAGGAACTGCAGATGAATACCACCGGCGGTAAAAACACCAGGGTAATCGGTATTAAGGGCAATTTTGACGATTGCCAAAACGGGGTCAAAGATATTTTCGGCAACAGCAAACTGGCATCTGATATGGCTGCCAAAGGCTTCTATTTTTCTTCTGCCAATTCGATAAACTGGGGCAGGCTGTTGCCGCAGATCGTTTATTATTTTTATGGTTATGCCGATTTGGTGCGTAAAGGCCGCATCAGGATGGGGGATCTTATTGATATTGCCGTACCCACAGGAAATTTCGGCAATATCCTGGCAGGCTGGTACGCTATGCGCATGGGGTTGCCGGTAAACAGGTTTTATTGTGCATCCAACCGCAATAATGTGTTAACTGACGCTTTGGAAAAGAATATCTACGACCGCTGCCGTCCTTTTTATAAAACCGCCAGCCCTTCCATGGATATTCTGATATCCAGCAATTTCGAACGTTTTGTCTTTGATATCAGCGGCAATAACAGTGAAGTAACCTCCCGGCTTTTCCGTGAGCTGCGGGAAAAGGGCAGATTCGATATGCCCCTTGCCTATCGGGAAGGAATAGGGGATAAGATGCGGGGAGGCTATGCGGAAGAAGCCGACTGTTTTGCTGCCATCAGAGATGTTTTCGATCAATACCACTATGTAATGGATCCCCACACCGCAGTGGGTTATCAGGTGGCCCGATCCCTTAGGGGCGACGCTCCCTCCTGTCCGCTGCTGCTGGTATCAACAGCCAGCCCATATAAATTTCCCGAGGCAGTGTTAAGCGCTTTGCAGGCCAGGCCTGAAAATGCTGAAGAAATGGAATTGTCAAAGGCGCTTTGCCGTCTTAGCGGCATGCCTGTTCCCCAAAAACTGGCTGAACTGAGCGAGCTGCCTGTTCGCCACCATCTGGTTTGCGATAAAGAAGATATGGAGCGGGCGATCAGGACGGATTTAGGGCTTGATGGTCAGTAAATATTTGGCGCAAGATAAAGCACCTGGAATGCCAAGGCATAACAGGTGCTTTTGGGTAAATAAAGGAGTTTATTATGAAAGATAAAATGGATAACCAAAAGCGTTCCCGTAAAAGAAAACTGAGGAATATTTTAATAATTGTTTGCGCCCTGATAGTAGCAGCCGTGCTTTTTATGGACGCCCTGACCTTGGCCTGCGGTAAAAGGATAGTTGAGGCGGCTGATCTGGATGACGGCTATGACTGCATACTGATCCTGGGCGCCGGGGTTCGCGATGACGGCAGTCCCACCTTGATGCTGGCTGACCGTCTGGATCAGGGGCTTGCCCTTTATCAGCAGGGAGCTGCGCCCAAGATCATCGTCAGCGGCGATCATGGCAGCAGCGGTTATGACGAGGTCAATACCATGAAAGCTTATCTGGTGGAGCGGGGCATACCCTCGGAGGATGTATTTATGGATCATGCCGGATTCTCTACCTATGATAGCCTTTACCGGGCCCGGGATATCTTTCAGGCACAAAAGCTGATTATAGTTACCCAGAAATATCATCTGTACCGGGCTTTGTATATCGCTGACAGATTAGACCTGGATACGGTGGGCGTTGCTGCCGATACCCAGCGCTACAGAGGTCAGTTTTATAGGGATATGCGGGAGATAGCCGCCCGCTGCAAGGATGTTCTGCAGTGCGTCTTTATGCCTGAGCCTGCCCTGCTGGGTGAGGTGATACCTGTTTTCGGCAATGGTGATGCGACCAATGATTAATTGCCGGCACGCAGATTTTTAATGAGAGCGCGTATGAAAGAAAAGCTGGCCGAACTGCATATTCAGTGGATCAACAAAGAAAACAGGCCCAGTATTATAACCGGCGTTTATCTGGTTATTATGCTGGGTATTTTCCCTTTGTTTGCAGGCAGCCGGGGTTATGTAAATATTACAGGCAGCAAATACGTCTTTTTTATGGCTGTTTCCGGTGTTTACCTGCTGGCATTGCTGATCTGCTCCCTGGGCAGGCTGCGCCGGGGCGAGCTTCCCCGGTTTTCCCTGCGCTTGCATTGGCCCCAGCTTTTGCTGTTGATATATGGTCTGCTGTCTTTGATTTCGGCCCTGATGTCGCCTTATCAGGATACGGTCTGGCTCGGCTGCGGGCGCTATGAAGGTATGCTTACTTTGGCCATGTATCTGGCGGTTTTTTTTGCTGTTGCTGCTTTTGGCAGATTCAGGCCTTTGTACTTATATTTGCTTTCCCTGGTATTGCTGATCAACGATATACTGGCTGTTTGGCAGCTGGCTGGCGACAACCCTCTGGGACTTTATCCAGGCAGCTATGATTATTTTGGCGGTGGGGCGGCTTACAGCGGACAGTTTTTGGGCACTATCGGCAATGTGGGTCTGCTTGCCGCCTTATATTGCCTGGCTGTTCCCGCTTTTATCTGTTATTTTTGCCGCAATCACAGGCACGACCGCTTTTCCTGGTGGCTGCTGGCAGTTGCTGTATTCAGCATATATGTGCTGCTGCGCAGCGGGGTGGCGGCGGGAATATTGGGATTGCTGGCTGCCCTGGCCCTGCTGCCCTTTTTGTTGCCGACAAGCAGACGCAGCCGCTGGCTGTATTTATTGCTTTTGCTGATACTGTTAGGGGCAGGCCTGTTCTTTGTGAAAAATTATACAGGTGCTAATACTGCTTTGCAGGATGCCTGTGCCGTCCTTAATGGGGAAGCTGATGATGAAACGGGCTCCGGCAGGGTGGGTATTTGGCGGCGCACCTGGCCGCTGCTGCTGGAAAGGCCGCTTTTGGGAGGTGGGCCGGATACCCTTAAGGAGCGGCTTGATATGGTTTTTGTAACCCAGGACGAGGATTCGCCTATTGTGCGGCGGACCAGAGTAGATAATACTCATAATGAGTACCTGAGCATTGCCGTCAATACCGGTCTGCCTTCTCTGGCTTTTTATCTGGCTGCTTTGATTTTGACAGCCGTATACTGCCGCAAATACCACAGATCCGGGGCTGTGGCTGTTTTAGCTGTTGGTATGACCGCCTATTGTGTGCAGATTTTCTTCAGTTTCAGCCTTTGCCTGGTAGCGCCGCTGTTCTGGATATTCTGGGGTATGCTGCTGGCTGAAATAAAGCACGCCGGAGAATAAAAATTTTTTAATATAAGTTAATTGCGTTTAGCTGTTGTATAGGGGGTATCTGCCAAAATAAAATACCGGTCATCATCTGATGACCGGTATTTGCATAATTGTGTAATTATTTGGCGGTATTAAATATCTGTGTATCCGGGATCGCTGGGAATTATAATCATTGCCAGAATATAGACAATGATACCTGGAAAGGCCACTGTAAATACTGAAAGCAGGACATATGCCAGGCGAATGATCGTGGGATCCACATTGAAATATTCGGCGATGCCGCCGCAGACGCCAGCCAGCATTTTGTTGCTGGTGGAGCGGTAAAGTTTTTTCCCTGAATTAGCCATATGATATACCTCCTGATTACATTAACAGTATATCATATTTTGTTTTAAGAATATAGCTGGCAAAGCATTAAGAATATTTTAATTATTTTCCCTGTTTTTTGGCCCAACTGTCTTTCAGGGAAACAATGCGGTTGAATACCAGGGAACCTTCGCGGCTATCCTTGTCTTTGACAAAATAGCCGGTACGCATAAACTGATAGGGGACGCCAACCTCTGCCTGTGCCAGTCCTGCTTCCAGCAGGGCGTCCTTAATTACCAGCAGGCTGTCCTTATTGACAAAATCAATGAAATCTTCGCCTTCGGCAGTGTCGTCAGGATTACTCTTGGTGAAAAGATGGTCATACATCCTTAGTTCAGCTTTAACTGCTGTAGCCGCGTCTACCCACTGGATAGTACCCTTGACCTTTTTGCCGCTGGTATCGTTGCCGCTGCGGGTCGCAGGGTCATAGCTGCAGCGCAGCTCGGTAATATTGCCGTTTTCATCCTTTACTACTTCGTCGCAGCGGATGACATAAGCATATTTTAACCTGACTTCTCCGCCGGGGACCAGTCTGCGGAAGCCTTTGACAGGCTCTTCCATAAAGTCGCTGCTGTCAATATAAACTTCCCGGGAGAAGGATATCTGACGTGTGCCGCCGTTTTCCACCGCCGGATTGTTGTCAGCTTCCATAAGCTCGCTTTGGCCTTCCGGATAATTGGTGATAACTACTTTTACCGGGGAGATAACGGCCATAGCCCGGTCGGCATGGAGATTAAGCTCATCCCGGACGCAGTATTCCAACTGGCTGAATTCCACAGTGGAATTGGCCTTGGCTACGCCGGCGCCGGCAATAAAGTTGCGGATAGCTGCGGCGGGATAGCCCCGGCGGCGCATACCGGCCAAAGTAGGCATACGGGGATCGTCCCAGCCGCGGACATAATTTTCCTCTACCAGGCGGCGCAGCTTGCGCTTGCTCATCACGGTATAGGTGATGTTCAGACGGGCAAACTCTATCTGCCTGCTTTTGCAGGGAACATCACAGTTGTTGATGACCCAATCGTAAAGGGGACGGTGATCTTCAAATTCCAAAGAGCACAGGGAATGAGTGATGCCTTCCAGGGCATCCTCCAGGGGATGAGCAAAATCGTACATAGGGTAGATGCACCATTTGGTGCCGGTACGATGATGGGGCATATGGTTGATGCGGTAAATGACGGGATCACGCATATTGAAATTGGGAGAAGCAAGGTCGATCTTTGCCCGCAGGGTCATGGCTCCGTTGGCAAATTCGCCTGCCCGCATCCTGGTAAAAAGATCCAGACTTTCTTCCATGGGACGGTCCCGGTAGGGGCTTACTGCCGGATGGGTCAGGTCGCCGCGCATCTCCTTAAATTCTTCGGGAGACAACTGGCAGACATAGGCCAGTCCCTTTTTGATCAGCGCCACCGCATAATCGTACATTTTTTCAAAATAGTCGGAGGCATAGTAAAAACGGTCGCCCCAGTCATAACCCAGCCAGCGGATATCTTCCTGGATAGCGTCCACATATTCCACATCCTCTTTGGTGGGGTTGGTATCATCCATGCGCAGATTGCACAGTCCGCCATATTCCTGGGCAGTTCCGAAATCCACGAAAATAGCTTTTGCATGACCTATATGCAGGTAGCCATTGGGTTCAGGTGGAAATCTGGTGTGAACTTTGCAGTCATTTTTGCCGGCTGCCAGGTCTTCGTTGATAAGGGTGTTGATGAAATGGTTGGCAGGCAAATCGTTAAGATCGCGCATTTTGTTACCTCCGCTGATTAACATGAAATATTCTCAAATATAATATTATATACTTTGTGATTTCTTTGTCAATGTTAACCATATTATTAGTAGAATTTATAATATTGTGGAATATACTTTTTTTGAAAAATAGAGATAATTGACCGTTGATAGAGGAAAGCGGAAAATAGAAGCGAATAAGAATAGTTTAGAATATTATTATGTTTTTGCAATTCAGGTTTTAAAACAGCTTTTTATGAAAGGTAGGCAATACTGATGAACACCAGGGAAGATATTCTGAAAATGGCACACGACGCTAAAATAGAATTTATCAGACTGCAGTTTACTGATATTTTCGGCGTAATGAAAAATGTTTCCATAACCACTTCTCAGTTGGAAAAAGCTCTTGATAATGAGCTTATGTTTGACGGATCATCCGTGGACGGTTTTGCCCGCATAGAAGAAAGCGATATGTATCTGTACCCGGATTATGATTCCTGGTGCGTCATTCCCTGGTTAGATAACAATAATGCTACTGCCAGACTGATCTGCGATATCTATACCGATAATGGCAAACCTTTCGTGGGGGATCCCCGCTATGTGCTGCGCAGGGCCATTGCTGCAGCGACGGAACTGGGATACAGCGTAAATATGGGTCCTGAGCCGGAATTCTTCCTTTTTCATACAGACTCCAATGGCCGGCCCACTTTGGAGACCAATGACAATGCTTCGTATTTTGATCTGGCTCCGGTGGATCTGGGAGAAGCAGCCCGTAGGGAAACAGTGCTTGATCTGGAATCCATCGGCTTCGAGATCGAGGCGTCCCATCATGAATGTGCGCCCGGGCAGCATGAGATTGATTTTAAATATGCCGATGCCCTTACCACAGCCGATAATGTGCAGACCTTTAAGTATGTGGTGCGTCATGTTGCCCAGCGTCATGGGCTTCATGCTACTTTTATGCCCAAACCGGTATTCGGCATTGCCGGCAGCGGCATGCATGTTAACCAGTCTTTGGGTAAGGATGGCAAAAATGCCTTTTATGATCCTGCCGACCCCCGGGGCCTTTCCCAAACCGCTTATCAGTATCTGGCCGGTCTGCTGGAACATGCCAGAGAATTTACGGCTATCACCAACAGCACTGTTAATTCCTATAAAAGGCTGGTATCCGGATACGAAGCCCCGGTCTATGTAGCCTGGGCCGGTAAAAACCGTTCGCCTTTGGTACGCGTTCCCGCCAAGAGAGGGAATTCCACCCGTATGGAACTGCGCTGCCCCGACCCGGCATGCAATCCCTACTTGGCTTTTGCCGTAATGATAATGGCTGGCCTTGACGGTGTTAAAAGAAAGCTTACACCTCCCGATCCTGTTGAGCGTAATATATTCAGAATGAGTGAATGCGAGCTGCAGGAAAATAAACTGGAGATGCTGCCCGGTTCCCTGGCAGAAGCCATCGCCGCTTTGGAAGACAGCCAGTTGATGCGGGAAACTCTGGGAGATCATATTTTCAAATGCTTTATCGACGCCAAGCGTCAGGAATGGGAAGAATACCGTATTCAGGTTACGGATTGGGAACTGAACAGATATCTTAACAAGTTTTAATCGTTTCATAAAATCTGCGGCCAAGCCGCGTATTATACACTTCATGCATAATAGTAAAAAGGAGGAACAGATCATGCGTTTTGCCAAAGTACATGGATTAGGTAATGATTTTGTTATGGTCAACGGCTTCAGGGAAACACTTCCGGAAGATCTGGGCGCTCTTGCCAAACAGGTCTGCGATCGGCATATGGGCATTGGCGCCGACGGCCTTATCGTAATTGCGCCCCCTCTTGATCCGCAAACCGCAGCAGCCCGCTTCCTGATATTTAACGATGACGGTTCTCAGGCTCAGACTTGTGGCAACGGCCTGCGCTGCGCAGCTATTTTTGCCAAAAAAGAAGGCATCGTGGATAAAAATGAATTTACCCTGGAAACTCTGGGCGGCCCTGTCCTGCCCGCTATTCTGGATGAGGAAAAGGGCATAGTCCGGGTGGATATGGGCGTTCCCCGTTTTCTGCCTGCAGAGATACCCGCAAAATTCAACGGTACCAGAGTGGTAGGAGCGCCTTTGATGGTGCAGGCCAGGATGTATTATGTTACTTTGGTATCCATGGGCAATCCTCACTGCGTTATTTTTGTGGACGATGTGGATAACTTCCCGGTAGAGAAGATCGGCCCTCAGATAGAGCGGCATGATCTTTTCCCGGAAAAGACCAATGTGGAATTTATCCAGCTGGCCGGGGAAGACAGGATAAAAATGCGTGTTTGGGAGCGTGGCTGCGGCGAAACTTTGGCCTGCGGTTCCGGTGCCTGCGCCGCTACGGTAGCATCCATACTTAACGGTTATATAAAAAAGCATGCCCAGGTAATTCTGGCCAAAGGATCTTTGGATGTAGAGTGGGCTGATAACAGCCACGTTTATATGACAGGTCCTGCCTGCATAGTTGCGGAAGGGGAATATTTTCTCTAAGAACAATGCCGGCTCACCGGGATCCCTGTAGTTAAGCTGCAGGTATCTTATTGCTGCTAACAAACCTTGAATACCGGTAAATTAAATATTATGTCAACATAACGGAGGAATAATTAATAATGAAAGAATTAGCCAAGAGAATTCAGCAGATCCCCCCTTATCTTTTTGCTGGCATCGAAAAGAAAATAGCCCAGGCCCGCAAGGAGGGCAAAGATATTATCAGCCTGGGTATTGGCGATCCCGATCTGCCAACTCCTGATTTTATCATTGATGAGCTTTGCCGGGCAGCCCATGACCCTGTCAACCATCAGTATCCTTCTTCCCAGGGTATGCTTTCTTACCGCCAGGCTGTTGCCGATTTTTATGCCCGCCGTTTTGGTGTGGAAGATATTGATCCCGAAAAAGAGGTATGCGCTCTTATCGGCTCCAAGGAAGGTATTGCCAATATCCATTATTGCTTTACCGATCCGGGCGATATCAATCTTATCCCCGACCCGGCTTATCCTGTTTATGCCACAGCTACCATGCTGGCCGGGGGGCTGTGCTATCCTATGCGTTTGACCGCTGAGAATAATTTTTTGCCTGATTTTTCGGCCATTCCTGCAGGCATTGCCGACAGAGCCAAACTGATGTGGCTGAACTATCCCAATAATCCCACCGGCGCAGTAGCTGACCTGGCCTTTTTCGAGGAGGCTGTGGCCTTTGCCAAAAAGCATGATATTCTGCTGTGCCATGACAGCGCTTATTCGGAAATGACCTATGACGGCTATGAAGCCCCCAGCATTTTTCAGGTGCCCGGCGCTAAAGACGTGGCTGTGGAATTCGGTTCCTGCTCCAAGCCCTTTAATATGACCGGCTGGCGCATTGGCTTTGCTGTGGGCAACCAGGTAGCCATCAATGCTCTTTCCATCTATAAGTCCAATGTGGACAGCGGTGCTTTTCAGGCTGTTCAGTATGCGGGCATAGCCGGTTTGAATAATCCGGAAGAGGTGGTTGCGGCCTCCCGTGCCAAATATGCGGCCCGCCGTGATATCCTGGTAGGCGGTCTGAATGATATGGGCTGGAACCTGACCTATCCCAAGGGGACCTTTTATGTATGGGCTCCTGTGCCCAAGGGTTATACTTCCGGTTTTTTCGCTGAAAAAATGCTGGATGAGGCTCAGGTGGTCATCACTCCCGGCGCTGGTTACGGACCGGCCGGTGAAGGCTATTTCCGCGCTACCCTGACTACCGAAGAGGAAAGGATGGCAGAAGCCATCAGCAGAATGAAGAAAGTTCTGGGTACTGTTGAATTTTAATGAGCTGTTATATTTAAGGCAATGATCATGAATATTTTTGCGAGGAAAAAACAAACTTCCGTAAAACTGCCCCACCGCCGCAAGACGGTGGGTGTGGCTTTTGGCGGCGGCGGTCTTAAAGGCTCAGCTCACGTGGGTGTTCTGCAAGTGCTTGCGGAATACGGCATCCCCATCGATTATGTTGCAGGTACTTCCATCGGTTCGGCGGTAGCTGCTCTTTATGCTTCCGGCTATGATTGGCGCAAGCTGGATATACTGTTTAATGAGTATGATATACAGTCTTTGCTGAAGGTACGCCCCAACCGCAAAGGGCTAATCCCGGCTGAAGGTTATACCGAGCTGATACGCACCTGTACCAAGGGCAGGCAGATCCAGGAAATGGATGTTCCTTTAAAGATAGTGGCTGTGGATCTGCTCAGCAGGAAAAAGATAGTTTTCAGCAGCGGCGATACTGCTACGGCAGTGCGTGCCAGTTCATCCCTGCCGGGTGTTTTTACTCCGGTGCATATGGGCGATATGCTGCTGGTGGATGGCTATATTCTGGATAACTGCCCCGGTGACGTGGTCAGGAATATGGGCGCGGATGTGGTCATTGCCATCAGCCTGCATGTTTGCGATACTTCCGAGCCAACCAATATTCTGGGCATAGTAAATCGCTCCCTGGATATTGCCGCTCACAGCTTTCAGGAAATAGACGCGGATATCGTGTTGAGCCCTATCGACGAGCCTATGGGCACTTTGGATACCCAAAATATAGCTGTTTGCCGTGAACTGGGCGAAAAATGCGCCAGAGAGCATATTGACGAGATCTTAAAACTGATCGGGAGATGATTTAATGACTTTAGCAGTTGTGCAGATGCGTGCCCGGGTGGGACAACCCAGGAAAAACGCTGAAAAGATGCTGAAATATATCTTTGATGCCAAAACAGCAGGCGCCGAAGCTATCCTCTTTCCGGAACTGGCATTGACCGGCCCTGTCCATGACGAGTTGGCCTGCTGCGATAATATGCTGCGGGATTGCCGTGCCGCGGCAGAAATGATCGCTGATGCTTCCGAAGGTATCCGCATAGTTTTCGGCACTCTGGAGATGGCTTATGGCCGGGTGTTCAGTCGTCTTTATATGGCAAAAGATCATGATCTGCGCCCGCTGTTTGCCGCAGCCGCTCCTCCAAGCTGGCTGGGCGGGCCGCCGCCTTATCCGGCTGATGTGGTGCCTTTTGATCTGATAATCGACGGCGAATACCGTAAAGTCATGCCGCTTTTGGGCGATTGGTATGGACAGAAACTGCCTGCTGACCCCATGCGGGCGGATATTACTATTTGCTTTACTCCTCAGCCTGTGTTTGCCGGGGAGGGGGATATTGCCCCGGAAAGCTGTCTGCCCAGTATTTTCTTATCTCAATTAGGACTTTTCGCCAGTGGTAAAAGTAATTATGTCTTTGCCGGACACAGCATTTATTATGCTGCTGACGGCGAGGTTCTGGCCGCTACTCCTTATTATGAGGAAGGCGTTTATTACTGGCATTGGCAAGGCGGCGATAAAACCCCTGAACTAAGTGATGATCAGCGCCTGACCCAGGGGCTGATTCACGGGGCCGGGGAATTTTGCAGATCTATTAATGCCCAAAGGGCTGTTATCGGTATTTCCGGCGGTATCGATTCCGCACTGGCCGCCTGCGTTTACCGGCAGGCTCTTGGGCCGGAAAACGTGTATCTGATCTCCATGCCCAGTCATTTCAACAGCGAGACTACCAAATCTTTAGCTCAGGGTATGGCCGAGGGGCTGGGACTGCCTTTTGCCACTATGCCCATTAATGATGGCTGTCAGCAGCTTTATGAGGAATTTGCCGGCTATCCCTTTACGGATGCGGCAGGAAAGCAGCTTGCCGTACCTCTTTCCGGACCGGTAAAAGAAAATATCATGGCCCGGGAACGCTGCCGTATCCTGGCCGCCGCTGCGGCGGGTTTAGGCGGCATATTTACCTGCAATGGCAATAAGTCTGAACTTTCCGTAGGCTACGCTACTTTTTACGGTGATCTGGCCGGCGCTTTCGCCGCTCAGGCTGATCTGTGGAAATATCAGGTTTATCAGGCTGCCGCCTGCTTCCAGCAGCAGTTTCCTGATGCGCCTTTGGATAAGATAGCGGCTATCCGTCCTTCCGCGGAATTATCTGCGGCTCAGGACGTGAACAAGGGCCTTGGCGATCCGCTGACTTATGATTATCATGATTATCTGCTGCGTTATTGGGTGGATAATTCTGCGGATCCTGCTGATAATCTGCGCGCTTACAGGGACGGATTTCTGGCGCGCCAAATCGGCTGCAATGAAGATCTGGTCAGGCATCTTTTCCCCGACGCGGCGGCTTTTGTGGCTGATATCGAACGCTGGTGGAAGCAGTACAGGGGAATTGGTGTTGCCAAACGCCTGCAGGCTCCGCCGCTGCTGGCTTTGAGCCGTCATCCTTTTGGAGAGGGCAAGCCCCAATGCCAGGGATTGCTGTTTTTCAGTGACGAATTTAAGGAATTAAAAGCGGAGCTGCTTAGTTAATGAACAGGGAAATTATTCTGCAGGCTCCGGCTAAGATAAATTGGAGTCTTGATGTGCTGGGCAGAAGGCCGGACGGTTATCACGAGCTGCACAGTATAATGCAGTCCGTATCTCTGTTTGATACCGTTATCCTGCGCAGAACAGCCGATTCCCGCTGCATTTGTCAGCCGGAACCCTGCCGGGAAAAAGATAACCTGGCTTTTCGGGCCTGGTCATTGCTGCAGAAAAAATTCGCTATTCCCGATGGTCTGCATATTATGATAGAAAAGCGCATCCCTTCCGGGGGCGGCCTGGCTGGCGGCTCTGCGGATGCCGCGGCAGTTTTGCTGGGCGCTGCAAGACTTTTTGATCTGGGATTGTCTTTGCCCCAACTGCAGGAGCTGGGATTTGGGCTGGGAGCGGATATACCTTACTGTCTTAGCGGCGGCCTGGCCGAAGTAAGCGGGGCAGGGGAGAATGTAAAACCCTGCACAGAGCAGGTATGCAGGGAATTGCTGCTTATATGCCCCGGTATAGTCCTATCCACCGGGGCGGTATTCGCTGCATTTGACGCACTGGCTGAAAAACCTGCCGCTTCCGGCAGCGATAAGTTGCTGGGGGCATTGGTCAGCGGCGACAGGCAGGCTATAGCATGCGGCATAGGCAATATGCTGGAGCCTGCCGCTTTTGGGCTTTGTCCCAAAATAGAAAAACTCAGAAATATGCTGGATAATGCCGGCTGCATATCCCTTATGAGCGGCAGCGGCAGTTGTATATGGGCTATCCCGCCTGTTGACGAAGACGCCTCTTCAGGGCTTACTGCAAAGTTGGACGCGGAAAATATACAGTATTTCAAGGTGCATACTTTAGCTTAGATGTTTAATTACGGTAAAATAATGAACGATTTTCAACATATTTTTAACAGGTTTTGTTATTTTTTTGGCACAATTCTCATATCGGAAATGCTGCTGCAGCTTTTGATATATAACAGGGTATACTGGATAAATATGCCCTATATTATCATGTTCAGTATTTTATATTCTCTGGTTTCGGCCCTCATCTGCAGCGTCTTTAAGGAAAAATCCGGTTTCAGGGCAGCTATGGCACTGAGTGTTTTTTTCGGACTGCTTTACGGCGCTCAATATTTATATTATATCTTTTTTAAAACGCCGCTGCAGGTTTTTAACCTGAGAAATGCCGGAAAAGCCGCGGAATTTGCCGGAGAGGCGGTAACGGTAATAATTAATAATCTCCCGACTCTGCTGGTATTTTTCATGCCGTGTATTGCCCTGTGGATATTCAACAGAAATATGTTTGGCCGGGTCAAACTGAAATCGCTTGCTGCCGGAGCAGGAATGGCTGCGGTAATGTGGGCTGCTGCCTGCGGCGTATTGACCATTACCAATGATGACGCCCCCGGAACTCCCTATAATCTTTACTATAATGATACAAACGTGCCGGCGTCCCAAAAGACTCTGGGCGTTCTTACCACCATGCGTATAGATACTCAGCGGACAGTGTTCGGTTTCACCCCTAAAGATATCCCTGCTATTGTCAGCAGGGAAAACGGTAATACTGCTGCTGAATATGAGCCGAATGTTCTGGACATAGATTTTTCTCAACTGATCGAAAATGAAACCGATCAGGAGTTATTGAATATGCATAATTATTTCGCCGGTCAGTCGCCAAGCTATAAAAATGAGCATACCGGCGTATTCAAAGGCTGTAATCTGGTGTTTATAGTAGCGGAAAGTTTTTATTATCCTATGCTGGCGCACCCGGAGCTTTATCCAACCTTATGCAGTATGGCAAATGAGGGATGGAATTTTACCAATTTTTATACGCCTTTGTTCAATGTTTCCACTTCTGACGGCGAATACGCAGCTATCATCGGTTTGCTGCCTAAAAGCGGGGTTTGGAGCTTCAGCAGCTCCAGCAATAATTATTTGCCTTTTGTCCTTGCAAATCAGTTCCGCAATGAGGGATATGAAACAGTAGCCGCTTATCACGACCATACCTATACTTATTATGATCGTGATAAAAGCCATCCCAATCTGGGGTATGATTATAAAGGTGTTGGCAACGGCTTGGATGTGAATGTAACATGGCCGGAAAGCGATCAGGAAATGGCTCAGTGTTCTGTTGCTGAATATGCGGATGAAGCGCCTTTCCATGTGTATTATCTAACCGTATCCGGGCATCTGGAATATAACTTTGACGGAAATAATATGGCTGCCAGACATAAGGACGAGGTGGCAGATTTACCTTATTCACAGCCGGTAAAGGCTTATTTGGCCGCAAATATCGAGCTGGAGCTGATGCTGGAGAAAATAGTGGCTGCGCTGGAAGAATCCGGCGAACTGGAGAATACCGTATTTGCCCTGACTGCAGATCATTATCCCTATGGTTTACGGGATGAATGTATTAATGAGCTGGTGGGTCATAAGGTGGAACAGAATTTTGAGTTGTACCGCAACGGTTTCTTTATTTGGAAACCCGGACTGGATGCTCAGGAATATGACAGCCCTATGTGTTCTTTGGATATATTGCCCACCTTATCCAATCTTTTTGGTCTGGATTATGATTCCCGCCTGCTGATGGGCAGAGATGTTTTTTCCGATACGGAGGCCCTGGCAATTTTTAATGACCGCAGCTGGATCACGGAAAGGGGATCTTACAATGCCAATACCAGGGAAGTTACCGGTAAGATAGATCAGGCTTATATTGACCGCATAAATACACTGGTTCATGGGAAATTCGTTTATTCCGCTAAAATACTGGAACGGGATTATTACCGGGTAGTGATGGGGGACTGACAATAAGATAATATGATAGACAGGTTCTGCAGTAGTTTTTTGGGTATGCTGCAAAAAATACCCGGTAAGTGGCTTATAATAATGGCGGCGGTTTTCTGGTCCACCGGCAGCGCCATATCAAAGTGTTTTCAGATGGATACAGTACTGCTGGCTGCTCTGCGTTCATTGATAACAGGCGTGGTGCTGCTGCCTTTTTTGCGTCTGCGCAAAGTGGTATGGGACAGATGGTTTTTTTTGCTGATAATAAGCAATATATGCCTGGTTATTTGTATTCTCACCGCGCTCCGTTTTACTACGGCCACCAACGCTCTGGCGCTGCAGTACACCGCATCTATGTGGATAGCGTTATGGTCGCTGCTGGTATTGAAGCATAAAATGCCGCTGAAAGGAATGCTGCCCGTTATTATAACGGCTCTTGGGGTAGCGGTTATCATGCTGGAGCCCAATACAGGTTCCAATGCTCTGGGTAAT
Source organism: uncultured Bacillota bacterium (assembly GCA_934271085.1). Lineage (GTDB taxonomy): Bacteria > Bacillota > Dehalobacteriia > UBA4068 > UBA4068 > HGM13862. The sequence continues at coordinate 19,237 of CAKQQU010000027.1, forward strand.
CTTTTTGGCATGTTCTCGGGTATTTTTTTTGCGGCTGTTACCGTGCTTTACAAAAAGGTAGACGCAGGCGGCGATTTGGGCAGCCTGTGTATAGTTCATTTTTCTACAGGCGTCATCATCCTGGGGGCTTTGCTTATCTTGCCGGGGGGCAGTCTTATGGTGCCGGCTGGGGCCTGGCCCTATATTATCTATATGGGCATAGTCCAGATGGCCTTTGGCTACATTTGTTATCTGACCGGTATGAATACTGTTTCGCCTCAGAAGGCAGCCACTTTGAGTATTTGGGAATTTATTCTGACTCCTGTATGGGCTTTTGTACTTGTGGGAGAACTGCCGACACTCTGCGGCGCGGCAGGGTGGCTGATACTGCTTGCGGCAGCGCTGCTGGAAGGCCGGCTCAATCAGGCTGCAGAACCTGGGCCTGTTATGGGGAAAACCCAGGATACATAATAAAACGGCAATTGGGGATAAGGGGCATTTGCCGCTGCTGTAAATGCCTCTGCCGCAAAGGAAAGCAGGGCCGCTTTCTGTTCTGGCCAGCAAGTTTAATGTCTTATATTGCATTTATTTTACAGTGATCGGCACAGTATATAAGTGCTTTTATATAAAAACTCCTGTTAAATGCTATTTTCAGCATACTGACAGGAGTTTTTTAAGCAAAACGTCATGTTGGGGTACAAGTATCCGGATTGGGAAAATATATGCAAATCAGATAATATACGCTATGGAATACAAGTATCGGGTGTGATAATTATAAAAAGGGACGGCATGGCCCAGGCCATGCCGCCACCTGAATACGATATTGAATTGAGCATCATTTGCAGCCCGGCGCAGGATAGCCAATGCTGAGATGATTAAAAACATCAGACATTGAAGCGGAAATTGATTATATCGCCGTCGTGCACCGGATATTCCTTGCCTTCCAAACGGAAGCAGCCCTTTTCCCTTGCGGCAGCGATTGAGCCGCAGTTTTTCAGATCCTCAAAGGCTACTGTTTCTGCCCGGATAAAGCCACGCTCGATATCGGAATGGATCTTGCCTGCAGCCAGCTTGGCCGGCAGATCCTTGCGGATAGTCCAGGCGCGCACTTCATCTTCCCCGGCGGTAAGGAAGGATATCAGCCCCAGCTGCGCATAGATAGCCTTGGCCATACGGTCGATGCCGGGCTCGCTGACTCCCAGCTCTTCCATGAACATTTCCCTGTCTTCCAAAGGCAGCTGGGCTATTTCCTGCTCGGTCTTGGCGCATACTGCCAGCAGCTCATAGCCCTGCTCGGCGCAGTAAGCCTCTACCTTCTCCTTTTGCGGATAATCGCCGGTGGACATCTGGTTTTCATCCACATTGACTACGATCATCATGGGTTTGGCAGTCAAAAAGGAGATATGCCGTACTGATTCCTGCTCGTCCTCGGTCATCTCCAGCAGTTTCAGAGGCTTTTCTTCCATCAGGAAGTCCTGGCATTTTTTTAAGGTAGCCTCTTCATGGGGATGCTCCATTTTCTTTTTATTGCCGCCGTTGATACGGGAAAGCCGGGTCTCGATCATTTGCAGGTCAGCAAAAAGCAGCTCGTTTTCGATGATGCTGATATCCCGCATAATATCGATGGTATCCTCGGCATGAAGGATATCCGGGTTTTCGAAGGCGCGTACTATATGACATAAAAGGTCGGTGTTGCTGATAGAGGACAGAAATTCGTTACCGCTGCCCTGACCCTGGCTGGCGCCGCGCACCAGGCCGGGAACATCGATCACATCGACTTGCGCATAAGTAGTCTTTTTGGGTTTGAATAAAGCGGCCAGCCAGTCCACCCGC
>CAKQQU010000028.1 GCA_934271085.1 uncultured Bacillota bacterium
GTTATCATCTTCTTGAGGTGATAACGGGATGTATGAGGATTTTGTAAGAGAACGTATTACGCAGCTTCGGTTGAAAAAGGGTGTTTCTGAATATCAGATGAGTTATGATCTGGGGCACAGCAGAGGCTATATTTATAATATCTCTTCCGGTAAAGCGCTGCCTCCACTCAAAGAGTTTTTTGCTATCTGTGATTACTTTCAGATCACTCCACAACAATTTTTTGATGATTCCATCGAAAATCCGGAACTGATCCAAAAAGCACTGGACGGCATAAAACAATTGGACGAAAGTGATATTCAGATATTACTTGTTCTTATAAATCGTATGGGCCGCTAGTTACCGACGAATTTACAAAACCGCAGCGGTCATCCATACATTTCACTACTCTATTGAGGATACCAGGTCTCTGTTTTTAAATTATCTGCCGGCTGAGATTCATGGGCTCATTCATCTGCCGGTCAGGCGGCAGATAAATAGCCCGTCTCATATCCAAGCAAAAAGAGCAAGCTGCGGTACATTCCGTTTTCAGCCTGCTCTTTTTCTTTTCATAAAAACTCCTGTTATTGATACGGGTGCTCATAAGAAAGTAATTTACCCCCAAATTACGCTTATGGTATCTGTATGGCGGCAAACGAATGGGAAAAAAGGAATCGCTAAAATACAGGGAGCCACTTATTCAAAACAAGAGGCCCTCCATAGTTGAAATATTAATCTTTTCCTGATATTATGCAATTAAAAGTACAAAAAAAGGAGCATGGCATATGAAAAAAATTTTTTATATATGCATAACAGCGGTAATGTTTACTGCCATACTGTCAGGTTGTTCTGATAAAGCACCTGTGCAGCCGGATGAAGGAACTGTGGAGGTAAGCACGGTTGATGAGCTTATTAATGCAATCGAGCCTGCTGCTGACATAACTATCAAGCCTGGTTATTATAATTTGAGCGAATATATTGAAGATATGTGGGAAAACGGCGTAGATAAATGGAATGAAGATCACCAATATGTAAAGCTTGCAGAATGTTATGACGGTGTTGAAATTATTATAGAGCGGGCAGACGGTATTTCCATAAAAGGCGGCGGAGCCGATACCGCCGCTACGGAAATCGTGATAGAGCCGAGATATGCTGCCGTGCTCAATTTTACGGATTGCCAAAATATTAAGCTGTCATCACTCACTATAGGACATACCGATATGGGTGATTGCTCAGGAAATGTTATAAACTTTACTGACTGCAAAAATATAGAACTCAGGAATATGGATATTTACGGTTGCGGTGTGTGCGGCATTGGTGCATATAACGGTACCAGTAACATGTTTATGTATGACAGCACCATAAGAGATTGCTTTTACGGTCCCATTGAAATATATGGTTGTTCCGGTAGCTTTGAGTTCTATGACTCTGTTTTCAAGGACAATAATGGATACAGCTACATAAATGTTTCCCATGATATGACGGTCTCTTTTTACAGGTGTGATTTCGGCATCAAAGAAACCGAGTATATTATGTTCTCAAACGATATTTATACAGAGGATTGCACCTATAGCCAGGACATAGAAGCAGGCCTTGACATAGATCCAGACTATAATGCTGATCTTCCCGATTTTGCAAATATGGAAAATGTGGCCTTTGACAGCCAGGTGGTTGCTGACACATCCTGGGTTGGAGCCTATGCGGAAATTCTCGAAAACGATAATTCTTTTTATCTGCCCCGTGTAGATGATGATGGCAAAGAGTCAAATGTTTCCATAACAATAAACTCTGACGGAACAGGCGTTATGGACTACTATGATGAGCGCATAGATTTTACATGGTACTGTGACAGTGACTACAGTATATTGCTGGAAATGAATGACGGAAGTTTCGCAGAAGGCATAATGTACGCTGAAGAAACAGATGGCGAAAGACCGATATGGCTGATGCTTTTTGTGGGTGAAACAGCCATATGGATGCATATGGATAAATAACTGAATGCAGGCAATTACAAAACTCGCTGAACTTATAGGCAACAAAAATTGAAGATATGTTCAACAATGTTTCTTTCTTATGATCCCAGGCTATTTATCCTGGGATCTATGCAAAACTGCGGGGATGACCCGACGGGGATCCTTAAGCAGCAGGATCACCAGCCAGATAACCAGGTCCCAATTATTATAGAACATTGCCGTGACGCTCACGATGTCCTTTATCTTTTTCTTTTTATACCAGCTCACCGTGGAGATCACTGCGGCGAAAACGGTTATCAGCAAAGTCACTGACCGCACCTCCTAACGAACGACGCTTTCCCGCCCGCTGCTGCGTTTTTCCCAGGTCCTGACCGCCAGCAGCATAACTCCCCAAACTGCGGTTACCAGCAGCGACATGGAAACTCCCACTGTAGCCATTTCCTGCAGCATGCTCTGGGGTTCGGCAGCTCCGGTCAAAAAAGGAAACCAGGCAGTAACTTCGCCGTGCCAGACATGCTCAAAGGCCAGCAGGGCCGAGCCTCCCCAAAGTAATTTGGAAAGCCAGCCCAACTTACGGGAAAAGGGTATACTGCCGGCAGTATCAGCCACAAGCTCCGGGTTTTCCCGGGTCAAAGATGCTGCCTGCTTTTCCTCTTTGGACTTTATCCCCTTGCTGATAATAGTAGTGACGACAGCCTCCGCTACAGGTACCAGAAAACAACCCATAATAATACCTCCTGAATATATTTATAAAACATGACTAAACAAAAGCGTACTGTTCCCTTCTGGGAAACAGTACGCTTCAACGCACATAATAGCCAAATATAAAGCAAGAATAAATTTATCAGGATACTTCTGCATCCAAACCGCTTTCATAGCGGTTTATCAAAGTTTATCAAATAAAAAAGGCCTTGTCAAGCAGCAAAACTATGCCATCCGGGATATGGTATCTACTGCCTCCTGTACAAGCCCACCCAGACTATGCTCACTTACACCCACAATTATATTATCGCAGCGATTCAGGGGAAGCAGTACCCTTTTGGCAGGGCTTTGGGCTACTGCCAGAGCCATGGCCGGGGTGATCTCCCCCAGCAGCGAATCAGCAATGGCAATACCCAAAGGACCGACTATCACATCTGCCTTACGGCAGGCAACTATTACCGCGTTTTCTCCTGTAGCAGCCTGATCTGCCCCTGCTTTAAGCATTGCGGCAGTAGCGGCAGCATTAGCGCCCACAGCAGTTACCGCGGCACAAGGCATTTTCTCCTTGATAGCAGCTATAAGTTGTTTGCCCAAACCGCCGCCCTGAGCGTCGATAACCAGTATTTTCATGATATGCTCCCAATGCACAAGTAAAATTCATCGTAAATATCTTATCATTTTCAGCAACAATAAACAAGCCTGCAAATAATAACCGCTGCGGCAAATACATTGCCAAAAAATGACAAAAAAGGTACAATAGGAATATGATAAACTTTACTGATAAAGAACAGATAGTGCTTGATTACGCAGCCGGCGATCGGGTTTTATATATAGCGCTGGATCAGGCTGTGCGCAGAGGTATATCCCTAGTGCGTTACGCTGATCAGGATGGCGTGCTGCTTTATGTGCCCTGCGCCGAGACCTGGCTGCTTTCCGCAAAAAATGAAGATACCTGCAGAAAGCTGCTGGAGCAGACCGGCCCCGGCCAATGGGTAGTGTTGCATGATATCAGCTACTGGCATATTCTGGAAAAAGCAGGTCTGCGCTGTTTTCAGGAACCTGCTTATTCAGCGGCTTATCTGCAAAAAACAATTAAGCCGTATACACCGGAAGGCGTGGAGATACGCCCCCTTGCCCCTGAACATTTGCCTGTGGTAAAAGAAAATTATCTGCTGGAAAATGACGAGGCATATTTGCTGGAAAGGATCAATGAAGGTATGCTGGGTGCATTTAAGGGCAACACCCTGATGGGTTTTGTAGGCACTCATGACGAAGGCAGCATGGGCCTGCTGGAAGTACTTCCCCAATATCGCCGCCAGGGGCTGGGCACAGCGCTCAGTACCCATATGATAGCCTGGGAACTGGCAAAAGGCCACATACCCTATGATCAATATTTCATCAGCAACCAGCTTTCCCATGACCTCCAGAGCAAACTGGGCTTCAGCTTTTCCTCCCAGCCGCTGATCTGGATGAAAACACCAGGCGGGGATGAACAATGACCGTAAAGCAGATACTGTTAATGATACCGCCTGGGTCAGAGCTGTTGGAGACCGCCGTATTCACAGACATTTTTGGCTGGGATATGCTGGCAGGCAGCAAAAGCTGCCGCCTTGTCAGCGCCGGCATAAATAAAACGCAAACCACGGCTTTCCATCAGAGCTTCTGTCCGCAACTGCTGCTGAAAGATGCAGATCCTGCAGATTTTGCCGCCTTGGCCCTTCCCGGTGGATTTCCCCGCTACGGGTACTTCGATGCAGAGCATGATCCTGATTTTTTGCGCATAGCAGAACACTTCATCCGCCAGGACAAACCGCTGGCAGCCGTCTGCACCGGCGTACTGCTCTTGGCTCGCTGCGGACTGCTGCGGGGAAGAACTGCTACAATTTACCCCGGAGAAAACGGCCGCTGGCAGAAACAACTGCGGCAGGAGGGCGTACTCTTGGCAAAGGAAAAGCTTTGCCAGGATGCCAGCCTTATCAGCGCCGATGGCCCAGCCTCCGCCCATCTGGCGGCCCTGAGGCTGCTGGAGCTGCTCACCGATGGAAATAATGCCCGGCATACTGCCGAAATGATGGGCTGGCCGGATTACAGTAAAGGAGATAATTATGAGCGAACTGACTATTAATAAAGAAAATTTTGAAGCAGAGGTTCTTAACTCTGATATACCCGTATTGCTTGATTTTTGGGCAGACTGGTGCGGCCCCTGCCAGATGCTGGCCCCCGTTATCGGACAAATAGCACAGCAATACGCGGACAGGCTCAAAGTAGGCAAGGTAAATGTGGATCAGGAAAGGGAATTGGCCGCTGCCTTCCGGGTCATGGGAATACCTACTATAGCCCTGATTAAAGATGGCAAGATAGCAGATATATCCACCGGATACCGCTCCGCGGAAGAACTTTCTTCCATGCTGGACAGGCTGCTGTAAATACCGCATAAAAAAATGCCTCTGAAGAGCAGTACACTTTTCAGAGGCATTTTTTTACTTAATACGGGAAACTGCTAACAAACATATATACCAGGTTCAGCTATTACCGTACCTATAATGGAAGCTTCCGGAATCTCACGGCGCAAGGCAGCCAGCAGGGATTCGGCGTCACCGGCAGATACGGAAAACAGCAGTCCACCGGAAGTCTGGGGGTCACATATTATATCCTGAATAGCCAAGGGGACTTCCGGGGCAAAGCGGGCTTTATCGCCCACATAATCCCTGTTGGTATAAGCGCCGCCGGGAACCAGCCCCATTTCCGCCATATCAAAAGCCCTGGGCAAAACAGGTAAAGCCGCAGCTTCTATCTTCAGGCCCAGACCACTTTCACCCATCATTTCTGCAGCATGACCCAAAAGCCCGAAGCCCGTTATATCCGTACAGGCATGGATATCAAAGGCCTCACCTATCTCGGCAGCGCGTTTATTAAGCTGCGTCATAGCGGCAATCACCGGAGCCATATCATCCTCATTCACCAGACCGCCTTTGGCAGCCGTATTCATAATACCACTGCCCAAGGGTTTGGTCAGGATCAGTCTGTCGCCGATCATAACCCCATTATTAAGCAGGATGCGCCGGGGATCAATAAAACCGGATACGCAAAGACCGTACATAGGCTCCGGAGCGGAAATACTATGCCCGCCGGCAATCACGGCGCCTGCTTCCGCCACTTTGGAATACCCGCCCTCCAGGATACGTCTGACCTCGGCAGGAGACAGGCAGTTGGGGAAGCACAGCAGGTTCATGGCATGAGTGGGTCTGCCGCCCATGGCATAAATATCGGAAAGAGCATTGGCCGCGGCTATCTGTCCAAAAAGATAAGGATCATCCACCATAGGCGGGAAAAAATCTACCGTCTGAACCAAAGCCAGTTGATCGCTGATCCTGTATACGCAGGCATCATCGCTGCTGTCAAAGCCTACCAGCAAATTGGGGTCACTGAATTTGGGCAGGGCTGCGAGAATATCGGAAAGGACTCCCGGTCCTATTTTGGCAGCTCAGCCCGCAGCAGTAGTCATTTGAGTAAGACGGTTTTTTTTATCAGACATAGTCTGCTCCTTTTATACTGAAACTTCTGGTCACTTCGATTATAAAACAGCCTGACCAAAATAACAAGGGGTAGTGACAATACTATAGATTTTTGCTATAATACAAGCTAAGAAAAGTACGGAGGTATTTATGGACTTTCGTCAATTAGAAGTATTCGTGGCAGTAGTTGATCTTTCCAGCTTTTCCAAAGCCGGTGAGAAGCTGTATCTCAGCCAGCCTACGGTCAGCGCTCATATAATAGCCCTGGAAAAAGAACTGGATGTGCCGCTTATAATCCGCAACACCAGAGAAATATATCCTTCCGAGGAAGGGCAAAAGCTTTATGATTATGCTATACGCCTGCTCAGATTAAGAGATGAGGCGCTTGAGCAGATATGCGCCCATGGGCAGACTCTTCACGGCGTTATCGACATAGCCGCCTCCACCATACCTGCCAAGCATCTGCTGCCTGGTCTTATATCCGGATTCCGGGAAAGTAATCCGGGTATAACCTTTAATATCATACCCTGCGACAGCTCCCGGGTCGGCAATATGCTGGCGGAAGGAAAGGCCAAGATCGGGTTCAGCGGCGCTGTTATCAACAGCGAGCTTTGCCGTCATTATCCTATCGCCAAGGATCAACTTGTGCTGATAACCCCCAATAACCAGCGCTTTCAGCAGATAATATCCGGTAATGACGCCTTTGACAAACTGATGAAAGAACCATTTATCATGCGTCCGGTAGGCTCCGGCACCCGCTATGAATTCGAGCAATACCTGCAGCGGCGGAAATATAACGAGCCAATCAATATAGCCGCGGAAATGGCCGATACGGAAGCTATCAAGAATTCCGTGGAGGCAGGCATGGGCGTGGCGGTAATCTCCGAACGGGCGGCTGAAGACGCGGTGCGCTTCGGTCTGCTGCTGAGCTATCCCCTGCCTGAAGGAGGCGAGCGCTCCCTGTACCTGATCAACCGTAAAAAGGACCGCCTGTCAGAGCGTGAACGTATTTTCTGCTCCTATGTGCTCAGTCATGCCAATAAGCTGTAAAGGAAGCCATAATGTTTTTGGAAGCTCTTGAAATATCCCCGGAAATACCAAACACCATTGCAATATGCGGCGCCGGCGGCAAAACCACGCTTATGCATACTCTGGCAAGGGAAGCCGCAGCCAGAGGGATCAGCAGCGCTATCTATACCACTACCCATATCATGAGGCCTGACTCCGCAGATATTGTCTGCTGCAGCGGCATACCGGGAGATACTGAGGCAAGCGCCCTGGAGCGTGGTATGATTATCGCTCCGGGAGAGCTGCTTGAGGACGGCCGCTGGGGACAACCCCATAAAGAATGTCTTGACTGGCTTTCAGAGCACTGCAAGTTTATCGCGGTGGAAGCAGACGGCAGCAAAAGATTGCCCCTGAAATACCCGGCAGCCTGGGAACCTGTTATACCGGAGGCAACCGGTAAAACTATTGTGGTATGCGGACTGTCTTGCCTGGATAAACCCCTCAGCCAGATCTGTCATCGCTGGGAACTTGCCAAAAGCCAACAGGGGTTTAACTATGATACAGCCAGTGAAGAGGCTGTTGCCCATATTCTGGCTGCAGGTTATGGCCAATACCGTCCCACTATCCTGCTGAACCAGGCGGATGAGCCGTCTGTGCAGAATCGTGCCTGCCGCATAAGGGATCTGCTGGCCGCCAAAGGCATTAAAAAAACAGTTATAGCCAGCCTGCACAAAGGACTGGTACTATAAAAAACCGGACGCCCTAAAAGCGTCCGTTTTTTATACTATCAACCTTCACCGTTAAGATATGCTTCCTGTTGGGGGGTAAGACGGTCTATGGAAACTCCCAAAGAGCTAAGTTTCAGGGCAGCTATTTCCTGATCTATGTGCCGCGGTACCTGATAAAGCCCCGGAGCCAAATTGCCTGCTTCTCCTGCCAGATACTCCAAAGTCCTGGCCTGTATGGCAAAGCTCATATCCATAATTTCCGCAGGATGCCCCATACCTGCGGCCAGATTGACCAGCCTGCCCTCGGCCAGCAGATTAAGTATCCGGCCATCTGCAAGCTGATAACCGGTTATGGAAGGTTTTCGCTCCCATATTTTTTCAGCTATATCAGCCAGATCCCGCTTATTGACCTCGCAATCAAAATGTCCTGCATTAGCCAGCATGGCCCCGTCTTTCATCAAAAGCATGTGCTCTTTGGTAATGACATCCCGGCAACCGGTAACGCTGATAAAAAGATCTCCCAAAGAAGCCGCCTGGATCATGGGCATGACCTGAAAACCATCCATAACAGCCTCGATAGCCTTTACCGGATCCACTTCCGTTACGATGACCCGGGCGCCCATGCCTTTTGCCCTCATGGCCACACCTTTGCCGCACCAGCCGTAACCGGCTACCACCACGACCCGGGAAGCCACAGTCAAATTGGTAACAGCCATAATGGCAGTAAGGGCTGACTGCCCTGTGCCATATCTGTTATCAAAAAGATGCTTGCAGTCGGCATCGTTCACAGCAACCATAGGGAAATCAAGCCTGCCCCTGTTTGCTCTGGCTTTCAGCCGCAGTATACCGGTAGTTGTTTCCTCGCAACCGCCTCTGATCCTGTCTGCCAGCTTCTTATCATCTCCGTGGAGCAGGCTGACAAAATCTCCACCATCATCCAGAATAAGATGAGGATGACAGGCAAGAGCAGCTTTCAATCCAGCCAGGTACTGCTGCTCATCAGCGCCGTGAACAGCGTTTACATCAAAGCCTCTGGCTACCAGAGCAGCAGCGATATCATCCTGGGTAGAAAGGGGATTGGAACCGGTAATATGCACATTGGCCCCGCCCTCAGCCAGCACAATAGCCAGATAAGCGGTCTTGGCCTCCAGATGGATACTGATGGCGATATCCAGGCCGGTAAAAGGCTTATGCTTTTGAAAATCATCCTTTATGGAATTCAGCAAGGGCATATATGAAGCTACCCATTGTATTTTATCTTCTCCTGAAGGAGCCAGCGCCGGATTTGCTATTTTGGTCATTTTATTTGTCCTTTATCTATTCTGTTATTTTAATAAAAGCGGTCATGATTTTGTAATAATTCCCCTGCAGACAAAAAAATCCTGCAAGCGACGGCGCTCATTTGCCAATTCCCTGCAGACGCTGACTCCTGATCCATAATAAATAATACCGGCCGCAAGCAACAGCATAAGCTTACGGCCGGTATTAATTTAAAAAGAGTACCTATATTTTTATTTAACAACAGGCAGGCTAAGGAAGCTTTGCTGCAGCTGCTCATCTGTAGGCACATAATCGTCCATAATCCCGTCGTTAAATTTTTCATAGGCTACCATATCAAAATAACCGGTTCCGGTAAGGCCAAAAACTATGGTCTTCTCCTCGCCGGTTTCCCGGCATTTCTGAGCTTCATCAATAGCAGCCTTAATGGCATGGGCAGATTCAGGGGCAGGAAGTATTCCCTCTATGCGGGCAAATTTTTCCGCTGCGCGGAAAACGTCTGTCTGCAAAGCAGAAACAGCCTCCATCAGTCCGTCAGCATACAACTGGGAAAGGATAGGGCTCATGCCGTGATAGCGAAGTCCGCCGGCATGATTGGGCGCCGGGATAAAACCGCTGCCCAATGTATACATTTTGGCCAGCGGGCAAACCATGCCGGTATCGCAGAAATCATAGGCATATTTCCCCCTGGTAAAACTGGGGCAGGATGCGGGCTCTACCGCAATTATCCTGTAATTTGCCTTACCCTTGATCTTATCTCTCATAAAGGGCGCGATCAATCCACCAAGATTGGATCCGCCGCCGGCGCAGCCTATGATTATATCCGGTTTGATATCATATTTCTTCAGGGCCGCTTCTGTTTCCAGACCAATAATGCTCTGGTGGAGCAATACCTGGTTAAGCACGCTGCCAAGCACATAGCGATATCCGGGAGTGGAAGTCGCCGCCTCAACGGCTTCGGAAATAGCGCATCCCAAACTGCCGGTAGTTCCCGGATGCTCTTCCAATATCTTTCTGCCTACCGCGGTAGTCATGGAAGGAGAAGGAGTAACATTAGCGCCGTATGTCCTCATAACTTCCCGGCGGAAAGGCTTCTGCTCATAAGATACTTTTACCATATATACTTTGCAGTCAAGGCCGAAATAAGAGCATGCCATGGAAAGCGCTGTCCCCCACTGGCCGGCGCCCGTTTCCGTAGTAACGCCTTTCAGCCCTTGTTTTTTGGCATAATAAGCCTGGACAATTGCTGAATTAAGTTTATGGGATCCGCTGGTATTATTACCCTCAAATTTATAATAAATTTTTGCCGGCGTATCCAAAGCCTTTTCCAGGCAATATGCCCTTACAAGGGGAGAAGGGCGATACATTTTATAAAAATCAAAAACCTCATCGGGAATAGGAAAATACGGCGTATCATCGTCAAGCTCCTGCCTGATCAGTTCGTCACAGAATACGGCAGACAGTTCCTCTGCCCTGACGGGCTGCAGAGTCCCCGGATTCAAAAGCGGCGCAGGCTTGTTGTTCATATCTGCGCGCAGATTATACCATGCTTTAGGCAGCTCGTTTTCCTGGAGATAAATTTTATAAGGTATATTACTCATAATGATTATCCTTTCTTCTTGTGGCTTCTTCTTATGGTTGGGTTGGAAAACAGTTCTGCTGTTCGGCGCCCGCGGCGCCATCTTCTGGTATAAATATTCATATCGTTCTGTCCTTAAAAATTTTTATTCAACGGTCAGTCCCGGGCTGAAATATAAATCTCAGTTCCCGATAAAGCGGAGACCGGTTTGGCAACGGAAACTTTTTGCTATCAAATAATCTCACTGTAACTGCCCAAATAGCTGAAACTTTCGCAGGCATCGGGCAATTCGCCTATAAGCTGTTGGAGTTTCGGCGAATATACGGGAGCGTCAATATCAAAATAGAACATGAACTCAAATTCCCTGTTGGAAAGAGGTCGGCTTTCCAGTTTGTTAAGGTTTATACCCGCTGCGTATAATCTTGCCAGCAGTTTGTAAAGCGCGCCCGGTTTATGGGGCAATGTCAGCATAAGACTGGTCCTGTCAGCGCCGGGATATATCTCCAGATCCTTGGATATGCAGATAAAACGGGTATAATTATTATCCTTATCCTGCACAGAGGCTTTAAGGCATTCCAGACCATAATACTTAATGCATGGCCAGGAAGCCAGCGCTGCAATATCTTTTCTGTCTGATTCAGCCACCATCTTGGCTGCAGCCGCTGTGTTCTCGCAGGGAATTATCTTAACATTATCCAAAGAATGGAGGAATGCGGCGCACTGACTGATAGCCTGCTCATGGGAATATATCTCGCGTATTTCCGAAATCTTGGTTCCCGGTTTGGCCAGCAGGTTATGGTCTATTTTCAGACGGACGCTCCTGACTATACTGAATTTGTGATGCATCATCAAATCATAAACAGAATTGACCGACCCGGCCCCGCTATTCTCCACCGGGATGACGCCGTAGCGGCAAAGTCCCTTTTCTATAGCGGTAAACACAGCGTCGAAGCTTGAGAAAAACATGATATTGGCATTATGAAAAAGCTTATCGCAGGCTATCTGGGAATTTGATCCGTCAACCCCCTGGCAGGCAACACTGGCGAATTCGGGAAACAGTTTTTCCGTTTTTTTCACAGCATTTTTGATTTTATAGGTAAGATCCGTATCAGTACCGATAAGCCTGTTCTGATAACTGCGGCTCAGTTCAAACAGCATCGAATACAGCAAAGGAGTATAGTCCTTTATCTCATCAGGAGATTGCTCTGTTACAGCTATCAGCTTTTCTCTTTCCCTTTTGGGATCAAATACAGGAATATTGTTTTCCTTTTTATACCCGGCGATCTCTGCCGATATTGCCATCCGCTGGGCAAATAAGTTTACCAACTGCTGATCTATATCGTCTATCTTTGATCTGTAATACTTGCTATCCACGATCATTACCTCGCTTTTTTTTGCCCCAACAACGCGTCATATACGGCAACAGCGGCAGCAGCCTCCACACAGGGTACGGCTCTGGGAACGATGCAGGGATCATGCCTGCCCGATACGATGATATCTGTTTCCCTGCCCTCTTTAAGATCAACGCTCCGCTGCTTCTTACTGATGGAAGGAGTGGGCTTTAACGCTACCCGGTAAACCAGAGGCATTCCGTCGGTAATACCTCCCAATATCCCGCCGCAGTTATTAGTCGCCGTTTTTATCTCGCCATCCCTGATACAGAAGGCGTCGTTATTCTCGCTGCCGGTCATCCGGGCTGCTGTAAAACCGGCCCCGAATTCTATGCCCTTTACTGCGGGTATACCAAAAACGATCCCGGCGATTCTGTTCTCCATTCCGTCAAAGACAGGATCGCCCAGCCCCGGGGGAACACCGTTGACAACGCACTCAATAATACCTCCTACAGAATCCCCTTCCGCCTTTTTGGCGGCAATAAGCTCTTTCATCTTTTTCCCCTGCATATCATCGACAACAGGAAAATCTTTACCGGAAGTAGGCAAAACCAGTTCTCCCCGGTCGGAAACATCGCCTATGGAAGCAATACGGGAAATGATGCTTATGCCCTCCCCGGCAAGAAGCTGCAGGCATATACCTCCGGCAATACATAATGGAGCAGTCAATCTCCCGGAAAAATGGCCGCCTCCCGCATAATCCTGGGCTCCGCCATATTTGATCTGCGCCGTATAATCCGCGTGTCCCGGGCGGGGTATGTTTTTAAAGGATGCATAATCCCCGGATCTGGCGTCTGTGTTGCGAATGATCGCAGTCAGCGGAGCACCGCAGGTGGTTTCCCCCACCACACCGCAAATAAACTCAGGTATATCTGCCTCTGCGCGGGCTGTGGAATACTCGTTTTTGCCGGGAGCACGCCGGGCAAGGAAGCGTAAAAGCTCCGCAAAATCTATTTTTCTCCCTGCCGGCAAACCTTCCAGGGTCATTCCTATGGCAGGCGAATGGGATTGTCCAAAAATAGTCAGCCTTATGTTCTCTCCGTAACTACTGCTCATCCATTTATCTCCATCTTTTCCAAATCTTCCCAGAAACCGGGATAAGATTTTTCAGTGCACTCGGCACCGTCAACAGTAACATCATTTTCACAGATTCCTGCGGCAACAGCCGCCGACATGGCAATGCGGTGATCATTAAAGGAATCTGTCTTTCCTCCGGAAAGCCTCTGCTTGCCTTTGATAATCAAGCCATCCGCAGTTTCTGTGATATCCGCTCCCAAAGAAGCCAGCATCAGGGCAGTGGTTCGCAGGCGGTCGGTTTCTTTAAAACGTAATCTTTCCCCGTTAATTATCCTTGTTTCGCCTTCTGCTCCCGCTGCCAGAACGCATATTACCGGGATAAGATCAGGAATTCCCGAGGCATCCACGCAGCATCCTGAAAGCTTCCCCCGGCGTACGGTGATCTGTTCGCTGCCTGTTTCCACAACAGCCCCGAAATCGCGGAGAATAGGCAAAATCTGCTTATCCCCCTGCAATGAAGAAAGGGACATGCCTTTTACAGCGATACCCTTATCCGAAAAAGCGCCCATGCAAAGGAAAAATGCCGCGCTGGACCAATCCTGCTCCACTGTAAAAATACTTTCCGGGCAGTAATGCTGACCGCCGTAAATATAATAACCGTTTGCTTTCTTTTCAAAGAGAATACCTGTCAAACGAAGGACGCTTTCAGTCATTGCAATATAATCCGCTGACTCTGCCGCTCCGCTTATCTCCAAAGTACTGTCTCCCTTAAGAAGGGGCAGAGCCATCAACAGTCCGGAAATAAACTGTGAAGAAACATTACCTGCTATAGTATAGCTTCCGCTTTGCAGCTTACCGCAGCAAATCAGCAAATCATCCTGCCGGCTGATATCCATGCCATGTTCAGTCAAAGCTGCCGTTAAAGGCTCCATGGGCCTCAGGGGAAGCCGCCCTTCCATATGAAACACGGCATTTTCCCCCAGCGCCCCTGCTACGGGAAGCAAAAACCGCAAAGTCGAACCGCTTTCCCTGCAAAACAAATGCTTTTCAGCCAATTCCGGGTCGCTGACCGGCCGGATAACAAGGGTATCGCCCTTTATGGCGATATGCGCGCCCAATGCATTCAGGCAGCTTATCGTTGCTGATATATCTTCAGATATTCCCCGGCAGATCAGGGTACTCTCCCTATGTGCCAGGGCGCTGCAGATCAATAACCGGTGTGCCTGGGATTTGGAAGCCGGTATCACCACGCTGCCGCTGCGGGTTCCGGCATGGATCAGGCGTTTCATTTCAATCCCCCACTCTTCAGCCAATTGATCAGCTCATCCCCTAAAACAGATTCTATACGGCATTTGCCTATGCGTTCCGGCACGATCAGCCTGATATGATCTCCCGAAAATTTCTTATCCGCAAGGATTTTCTGGAGCATCTCAGCTGCCGGGAAAGGTATGGATTGCGGAAGTTCATACTTACTTAAAAGTGCCAAAAGGTCATCTAAGGTTGCTTGGGAGCAGATGCCAAAAGCACAGGCAGCCTTTGTTATTGCCGCCATACCCATGGCTACCGCCTGCCCGTGCAGAAGGGAAAAGCCGCTGCAGGCCTCTGCCGCATGTCCAAAAGTATGTCCGAAATTCAGCAGCATCCGGCAGCCCCTGTCAAACTCATCCTGCTCCACATAATCCCGCTTCATTTTCACGCAGGCGGCGATAACATGGTCATATTGACCGGATACCGGTACGTTCATGATCTCCGAAAACAGGGCGTCGCTGCCTATCATGGCATATTTGATTATTTCGGCGCAGCCGCAGCAATACTCATCTTCCGGCAGGGTGGCCAATGTTCCCGTATCGCAAAGTACCAAAGAAGGCTGATGAAAGCACCCGACCTGGTTTTTGCCGCTTTGCAGATCAACGGCAGTCTTTCCGCCAACAGAGGCGTCTACAGCCGCCAGCAGGGATGTGGGTATCTGAACGAAAGGTATGCCCCGCTGATAAGTAGCCGCGGCGAATCCCGCAAGATCTCCCACAACTCCGCCGCCCAGGGCAACAATAAAGCTGCTTCTCGAAATATGCATCTGGCACATGGTTTCCATAAGGCTGGCATATGTTGGCAGATTTTTATTGATTTCCCCATGGGAAAAAACGAACTCGGCAGTTTTAAAGCCGGCAGAAGTCAGACTGTTGCGAAGGGTTTCCCCGTAAAGGCGGAAAACATTATCGTCTGAAACGATAAAGGCCGTATCTTTATGAAAAATCCTGGCAATATACTCACCGGCATCTTTAAGGATACCGTTTCCGATCAAAACATCATATTCCCTGGAGCAATGAACGCTTATTTTTTCCATTAACCGTCAACCTCTTCTTTCCGCGCCTTGCCTTCTGCCAAAAGCTCTGACAGCAAATCCTTATCACTGTCTTCTATAGCCTTTTCGTAAGCGCGCAGATTTTCGATCAGCAATTTTATTTCCTTTATAAGATTATCCCGGTTATCCAAAAACAGTTCCGCCCACATTTCCGGATTCAGCCAGGCTACCCGCGTCATATCCTTGTAACTTCCTGCGGAGAAACCTTTATGAGAGGAAGCTGTGGGGCTTTTGATATACGCGCTGGAAACAATATGCGCCAGCTGAGAGGTAAAAGCTATCATCTCGTCATGCTTTTCCGCCGTCGTGACCGTTATACCGGAAAAACCGGCCGGCTGCAAAAGTTCTTTTACATGCTCAAGCAATACGATATCGTCAAAGCTCGGCGGCACAATGACCATGGGCGCTCCCTGAAACATATCTGCTTTGGAATGTTTGAACCCCGAATACTGAGTACCGGCCATGGGATGTCCGCCAATGTAAGTAAAGCCATAACGACGGGCAGCCTCCGATCCTGCTCTGAAAAGCACCCGCTTGGTGCCGCAGCAATCTATTACTACAGGCTTTGAGCCTATATGCTCCCCTTCTTTTTCCAGAAAATCTATTGCAGCCTCGGGATAAACGCAGATCAAAATCAGATCGCATTCTGACATATTCTCTTCTGTAAGCCTGCCGGCAACCGCACCGCAAAGCTCAGCAAAACCAAATACGGTATCATCTGTATCGGTAGCCAAAACCATATGCCCTGCCTTGCTGTAAGCCTTTGCAAAAGACCCTCCGATCAGGCCAAGGCCAACTATGCCCACCTTCATGCTATCACCTCGCGAATCGCCTGTACTTTTTTGACTACTTCGGCATATTCTTCCGGCCTGAGGGATTGAGCCCCGTCGCACAGGGCATGGATAGGATCGTTGTGTACTTCAATGATCAGTCCGTCGGCGCCGCACGCTGCGGCTGACATCGCCATCGGCGGTACCATACGGGCAATGCCCGTAGCGTGGCTGGGGTCCACTATAACCGGCAAATGGGATAATTCGTGCAGCATGGGCACTGCGGCCAGATCAAGAGTATTGCGCAGATAATCGCTGAAGGTACGGATGCCTCTTTCGCAGAGGATAACGTTTTCATTACCATTTGCTATAATGTATTCCGCGCTCATCAAAAGTTCTTTAAGGGTGTTGGCAAGTCCTCTTTTCAGAAGGATGGGCTTTCCGGTATGACCCAGTTCTTTCAGCAGATCAAAATTCTGCATATTCCTGGCGCCTACCTGCAGAACATCAACATCCTCAAAAAGAGGCAGATCCGAAATACTCATGATCTCCGTTACTATCGGCAGTCCTGTCTCGGCTCTGGCCGTTTTCAAAAGCTCGATACCGCGGGCCTTCAGCCCCTGGAAATCATAAGGGGAAGTTCTGGGCTTGAATGCTCCGCCGCGAAGCATATGGGCTCCGGCAGACTTAACGGCTTTGGCTACCGTAACGATCTGCTCTTCTGATTCAACAGAGCAGGGTCCTGCGATCAAACAGAAATTCCCGCCGCCTATTTTTACATTTCCCACCTCTATTACCGTATCATCGGGGTGGAACTTTCTGTTGCAGCATTTAAATGTTTCGCTTACTCTTTTAACAGAATCTACTATATCAAGGCTGTTGATCAGCTCAATATCTACTTTACCCGTATCGCCTATCAAACCGAGAACGGTCTGATATTTACCGGTGGAAACATGTATTCCAAGTCCCATACCTTTCAACCAATCAATGAGCTGATCCTGTTTTTCCTTAACGGCGTCTGCTTTCAAAACAACTATCATTTGCTATACCCCCATTCATTTAATACCCAAGATAAAATAAAAGGATGCGGCACAGGTCAATCTGTGCCGCATCCTTGAAATGAACATATCCTGCATTTCATATATCAATGCATCACAAATCGACCTTACTATGGATCATGGTAAAGTAAAAGTAATACCCGTAATTTGCAATGCAATTGTTCATGTTACGCATATCAGTCGCTCCGTAAAATCATTTATCACGAATTGGCGTGTTCGTATAGCCGCTTTGGCTGTTTATTACTGCTCTTTTGCCTTCCTCCACTGCATTGTGCAGCATCTGGACATCAGGCTGAATATTGTCCGGGCAGACTATGGAGCCCCTTTGGACGTCCATTTCATAATTATCGAGTATCAGCCTTGCTGCATTTACCCGGGAATGCATACTGGTATGGCAATGTGCGGTAAACATTTGCAGCAGCGAGTACCAAGAGCTTCCATGTTTTCCTGCCATGAGATAAAGCAGTTCTCTTTTCTCCGTCATGGTAGAGTTTTTAACCAGGTCTATCAGGGCCTGCTCTATTACGTCGTCATCATCTTCCGGGGAGATTTCGCCAAACATATCCGGAAAAAGATATGACAGATAGTACGGAAAAGGATTTACGCCAAGAACTCTGAACCATTCACTGCCGGTAAACAGATCCGGGGAAGTGGAGCCGTTTTCCCAGTTCTGAATAGTTCTCTTTGATACTCCCAGCCCTGCAGCCATAAATTCCTGAGTCTTCCCGGAGGCTGCCCGGGACTCAGACCATATTCTGGCAAAACGTGCTGCCCTCTCCAGAGTAGTTTCCTTTTTTTGCATAATCCTCCTGCACCTGCATACATTCAGCTACCGAAGGCAGCGATCATAAGAAGGGAAAAAAATTACCAGAATATTTCTAAAGCCGGTAGCAATATTTTTCTTGCTTGGGTGACAGTTTAACACTATTATTTTAAATTGTCAATAGAATTTTTGGGGATATTTTGTCTAAAATTGCCTGGTATGTAGTACACAATTAAAGCGTCAGCCTTTTCCATAATTTACATCCCTTCTTAAATATAATTTAAAGCTGTATCAGCCTTGTCTGCCCCCGCTGCGTGGCATTACAGCTTTTGAGACCGAAAATTATTGATATTTTTTTACTTTTGCCTTATAATCATAAAAAAACAGTTTCTGTAATAAAAGGACAGCTATGAAAAATAATATTATCTGCGCAATATGTTCGGCGATTGTTATGATATTTTTGCCCTGGATCGCAGTTACTTTTGTTAAAGGCGACAGCGGAATGGCTGTTTGTTTTTTGCTTTTCTTTGCAATTAATCCGCTGTTTTCGGCTGCAGCAGGCATATTTGCAGGAAAAAATCCTGAATCAGCCTGGTTTCAGCCTATTATAACCGCAGCTATGTTTTTATGCGGCACATGGCTTTTCTTTGATATGAAAGAAACTGCATTTTTGCTGTATGGGGCAGGCTATCTGATAATAGGCTTTGCCGCAATGATCATTACATTGATAATCATAAAGCAAAATAAATCGAAACACAGTAAATAATAATACCTCATCAGCAACTTGATAATAAGGCAGCATCTACATTATCAATTACCGGACAAAACATCAGCTGATCCCCACAGCAAAGCTTTGCCCGATCGCGCACAGCATACCGTGATAAAAAAGGGAAAGAAGCAAAAGC
>CAKQQU010000029.1 GCA_934271085.1 uncultured Bacillota bacterium
CTATTTTATCGAATTCCGCGCGTTTTGTAAACAATATCTCGTTAATTAAACACCTATTTTGATAAATTTTCTTATTGAAATATTACCCATTAAACCAGTAGGATATCAATTATGGATATAACTATAGGCAATATTGTTGAAGGCAAAGTAACCAGAATAACTCCTTTCGGAGCTTTTGTTGAACTGGAAAAAGGTATTTCCGGGCTGATACATATTTCTGAAATAGCCAATACCTATGTCAATAGTATTGCAGATTATCTTTCCGTTGACGATATTGTTAAAGTAAAAATCATCTCCATAGACGGTAACGGTAATAAAATAGCTCTGTCTCTCAAGCAGGCTACCGCCGCACCGCCACCGCCCCCTGCTCCTTCCAGACAGACAGCTTCCGAACAATCGTCAAATGACAGCTTTGAAGACAGGCTCGCTAGGTTTATCAAGGACAGCAATGAAAAACAACTGGCGCTGAAAAAACATAGGGAAACTAAAAAATGCAAGTAGAACGCCCCGGGTGTTCTACTTTTTTAAAACGGAGAACTATTTTTAATGAATAAAAACCTGGCGGCGATAGATATTGGTTCCAACACAGTGCAACTGCTGATAAACAAATACAGTAACCGGATTTTGGTATCCCAGGAAAGCTATTTGCGCACCACCCGCCTGGGCAATACCGGAGCAAACGGCGATCTTAGCGCGGAAGCCATAGACGCAACCATCGCTGCTCTACAAGAATTCTGCCATATAGCACAAAAAAACCGGGTCTCCCAAATGCGTATTCTGGCCACATCCGCCGTAAGAGATGCCGGCAACAGCGACATTCTTGTACAAAAAGCAAAAGGCGTTACATCCGTACCTCTGGAAATCATCAGCGGGGAAACAGAAGCGCAAATTTCATATCTTGGAGCAAAATCCACTCTTGATTTTTCTGCCGGAGTTCCGGTAATAG
The DNA here is from genome assembly GCA_934271085.1 of uncultured Bacillota bacterium. Lineage (GTDB taxonomy): Bacteria > Bacillota > Dehalobacteriia > UBA4068 > UBA4068 > HGM13862. The sequence goes on from CAKQQU010000029.1 coordinate 947, forward strand.
ATTCCGGAGGTTCATCCACAGAGATCATCTGCGAAGACATACCCGGAGACATTGCCGTTCAAAGCATCAATATCGGAGCAGTTCGCGCATATAAAAAACATTGGCATAAGCAGGAAATATATTCCCTGCTTGCAGAAAAGATCCTGCCGATAAGGCCTCAAAGCACCCTTATAGGGGTAGGCGGAACTATCACCACGATTGCCGGAGTTATCTTCGGGATGCAGGAATACTGCAGAGACGGGGTACACGGCAAAAAGCTTGCCGCAGAAGATATCAGGAATCTTTATAACAGTTTATTGCCGCTGGATATTTCACAACGCTGCCAATACTCTCCCCTGCTAAAAAAACGGGGGGAAATAATCAAGGAAGGGCTGGAGATCTGGCTATCCCTGCTGGATATTTTTCAGGCAAAAATAATTACAGTCTGCGGCGGCGGAATTCTGGACGGAGCCATAGCCGGCATGTTATAATAAATAATTATTATTAAATATGAGGTCAAATATGGAACTTTGCAAAGTCAAAGTACTGACAAATGAAAAAATAGCTGCCAAAGATGGATTTTATCTGATGGAACTGCTGGCGCCGTCTATAGCCAGACAGGCACGTCCTGGTCAGTTTCTGATGATAACGGTAGATGATGGGGACTCGCCCTTTTTAAAAAGACCCATGGGCATAAATATGATCGACCCCCAAAACGGCAGCCTGCGGATAATTTATCAGCTTAAAGGCATAGGAACAAAAAAGCTTTCACAGATAAGGCCCGGTACACATATCGATGTGCTGGGGCCTTCCGGAAACGGCTGGTATATCCCTTCCGGCCTAAGTAAAATATGCCTTATCGGCGGCGGTTCGGGGGCTGCCAGCCTTCTGCCCCTGGCCAAAACGCTCAAAAAAGAGCATAGCGCTGATATTGATCTTATCCTGGGGGGCAGAACTGTCAGCCAGCTGATTTGCCTGGATGAGTTCAACAGCACCGGCAGGCTTTTTTTAGCCACAGAAGACGGCTCCCTAGGCAAGCAGGGTATGATCGATATTTACCTTGATAATAATCCCGAATATGATCAGGTATATTGCTGCGGTCCCACACCCATGATGCAGGCAGTAGCCGCATGGGCTGCGGCAAAGGATATTCCCTGCCAGGTATCGCTGGAAGAAAGGATGGGTTGCGGCTACGGAGTCTGCATGGGCTGCGTATGCGCCACCAAAAGCACCGATTCGCAGGTATCTTACAAGCGGGTATGCCGTGAAGGCCCTGTTTTTGATTCCAGAGAGGTATTTGCCAATGACTGATCTGTCCACCACATTTGCCGGCATAAGTATGAAAAACCCACTGATAACTGCCTCTGGTACTTGCGGGTACGGCAGAGAAATGTCAGAACTGTTCGATTTATCCATTCTGGGCGGTATCGCAGTTAAGGGTACTACTCCCCTGCCCAAGTCGGGTAATCCGCCGCCCCGTATCGCAGAAACACCCTGCGGAATGTTGAACAGCGTAGGCCTGCAGAATCCGGGTATTGATGCCGTAATCAGCAATGAACTGCCTTTTTTGCGCAAATTTGATACCAAAATTATTATCAATATAGCCGGCCATTGTCTGGATGATTACGGGCTGCTGGCAGAAAAACTGGATGGGGAAAAGGATGTGGCGGCCCTGGAAGTAAATATCAGCTGCCCCAATGTAGCAGCCGGCGGTATGGCGTTTGGAGTAGATCCTGCTACTGCATATAAGGTGATTTCCCGGGTAAGGGAAAAAACTTCACTTCCTGTGATAGCAAAATTATCGCCCAATGTCACAGATATAACGGAAATAGCCCTTGCCAGCCAGGAGGCTGGCGCAGATGCCATTTCCCTCATCAATACCTTTATGGCCATGAGCATTGATGCCGAAAAACGTAAACCTCTGCTGGCAAATACAACCGGCGGCCTTAGCGGCCCGGCCATCAAACCCATAGCCCTTTACATGGTTTGGCGTACGGCCCAGACAGTCAGCGTGCCCGTAATAGGTATGGGCGGCATAAGCAGCGGCCTTGATGCAGTTGAATTTATGCTGGCCGGGGCCACCGCCTTCCAGATAGGCTCAGTGAGCTTTCATAATCCTTATGCCGCGCCCCAGATTATCAAAGAAATCAATGATTGGTGCGAAGCCCACGGAATAAAAAGAATAAGCGAGCTTATTGGCGCTCTTAAATCATAAATAAAAGCTACGCTCACAGAAGTATTTAGGAGATGAACCGGATGAAGTATGAGAATATGACAAGTTCCCAGCAATCATCGCTGTATGAACAATTATTAAAGGAATATGAGAAAATCAGATCACTCAATCTTGATTTGAATATGACCAGAGGCAAACCCTGCAATCAACAGTTCGCCATCTGCGACAAAATGCAGCAGGCTCTGGATAATTATATCAGCGAGGACGGTACAGATGTGCGCAATTACGGTACTCTGGAAGGAATACCGGAAGCCCGACGTCTGTTCAGCCTGTTGCTAGACATGCCGGAGGAACAAGTAATAATCGGCGGCAGCTCCAGCCTTAATCTGATGTTTGATATGGTATGCAGAGCCTATATTCACGGCGTGCTTCCGGGTCAGCAGCCCTGGAGCAAACAGGGCATGGTAAAGTTTCTGTGCCCCTCTCCCGGCTATGACAGGCATTTTGCCATTACCCAAAGCTTCGGCATAAATATGATACCGGTGCCGGTTAATGAAGATGGGCCTGACATGGATACGGCGGAACAACTGGCAGCAGCCGATCCCCTGATAAAAGGCATCTGGTGCGTACCGATGTACAACAATCCGGACGGCTCCACCTATAGCGATCAGGTAGTCCGCCGTTTTGCTTCCATGGCAACAGCCGCCCCGGATTTCCGCATTTTCTGGGATAACGCATATTGCGTACATCATCTTGATCTTGCCCATAAGGATAAGCTGTGCAACCTTTATGATGAATGTCTGAAAAACGGTACTGAAGACAGGGTATATGCCTTTGCCTCCACCTCAAAAATAACCCTGGCGGGTTCCGGTATCAGCGCCATGGCCATGAGCCCGGCCAATTATTCCTGGACCAGGCAGCTGATGTCTGTACAGACTATTTGCTGCAACGGGGTAAATCAGCTGCGCCATGCCCGTTTTCTGCCTGATATGACCGCCGTGGAAGAGGTTATGGGTAAGCATGCGGATATCATCCGCCCAAAATTCCGGCTGGTGCTGGATAAACTGACGCAAGAAATAGCGCCTCTGGGCATAGCTAACTGGCATGAACCCAAAGGAGGCTATTTTATCTCCTTCTTTGCCATGAACGGCTGCGCTAAACGGATAGTGGAGCTTTGCAAAGCTGCGGGTCTGCAATTAACTGCCGCCGGAGCCACCTATCCCTACGGCATTGACCCTGATGACAGCAATATCAGGATAGCCCCTACTTATCCTTCTTTATCCGAACTTAATCAGGCTATGGATCTGTTTTGCCTTGCTATCAAAATGGCCAGTCTGGAAAAACTGCTCGGTAAACTGGATTGAATCTGAATATCCCTGTTAATAATGGGCATCCGGTTACTCCTGACTTTTTATGATACAAAGGAAAAATAAATAAGAAACGCCGCGACAATGTGTTGCGGCGTTCCTTTTAGTCCTGCTCCATACTTATCTGTCTTGTTCCCTGATATTATGATTGGACAAGTGCAAATACAAATTATGAGGTTAATTTACTGCTGTTTTATTTTATGCATTTATTGCATGGCTCATATCCCGCTTCCTCAGCCGCGGACATATCCGCAAACCAAATCAGGTTATCCTCATCGATGCCGGCAGCAACAGAGCATGAGGGCAAATGATATTTGCTCCCTTTTATGCTGGCCAGATAATCACCGCTGTCTGCGTATTCAGCCCACATACCCAGTTTTTCGCTGCGGGCCTCTTTTTGCAACTGGGTAAAGGTATCCACATATTTAACATTGGGCGGATATGTATAAACCATGGCATAGCCGTTGCGTACCAGTTCCGCATTGAACATTTCGCCATCCAGATACACATATGCCAAAAGCCTTCCGTATTTGTCCCTTTCTTCAACATCATATTCCAGGGAAACCTGCTGCCCTTCCAGACGGCTGCTGGTATATTGGGATGCTACCTTGCCGTACTGGGTATTTTTTTCAGCGTCAGGATGTACGGATTCCGGTGTGTCTATGCCAATCATGCGCACTCTTTCTTCAGTGCCGTTTATATCTACTATAATAGTGTCGCCATCCACTACCCTTATAACATCATAAGCCTTGCTGAGCTCCGAAGATACGTCTTCCGACTCGCCAGCCAAATCATTAGCATTTACTGACTGATCGCTGCCGGAAACGCTTTTGTAGTCCGGATTATTAAAAAAACCATATACCGCCACAACTATCAGCACTATGATCAGGCAGGTCAGTTTTTTATTCTTTCTTTTCATTTTATCTCCCGATGGTTCCAGTCTTTTGCCCCATAATCGCGGATATTTTCGGCTATCTGCTTAAGACGGCGCAAACGGTGGTTTAAAGCTGAGCGGCCAATAGCAGATATCTCGCTTAACTCTGTCAGGGATAAATTAGGATACTCCTGCCGCAATTCGGCAGCAATCCGCAAATTATCCGGTAAGACCTGCCAGCCTATATTTTCTACTATGTAGTTTATCATCTCCACCTGGCGTACACCGGCGGAAACAACTTTATTTACATTTGCCGTATCGCAATTCCGCTGCCTGTTGACCTGATTGCGGACCTCCTTATTGACCCTTACGCTTTCAAATTCAAGCAGTGACTGATGACTTCCCATCAGCACCAGCAGTTGGCTGATCTCATCGGCCCCTTTAAGATAAACTATCTCCGCATCCTTACGCCGGACAGATTTACCATGCAGACCAAAACCCTCCAGAATATCTATAAGCAGGGCAGCCTGATCTTTCTCCAATGAACCAAATTCCAAATGATACGCAGTTTCCGGCTGGGAAAGGGAACCGCTGGCCAGGAATGCCCCTCTTAAATAAGCACGGCGGCAGCATTGGGAAACCAGCATATCGTCAAGGGCTTTTCTGGGAAAAACCATCTGCCAGCTGCCATTTTCATCTATCAGATTCAGCTGATGCAAAAGCTGGGAAAGCGCCTCCTGCGGAGGTATTATCAAAGTAAAGACCCTGTTTTTATACAATCTGGTGCGGCGATGAACTGATATTTCCCTTTCCAGGGAAAACTCTCTGGCAAGGGAAAATATCCGGCGTACGGAAGCCGGATGCTCTGTTTGCATAAATACGGAGAGCTGATGCTGACCGCAAATACGTATACTGCCGTTTATCATAAAAAAAGCAAAAAATTCAGCCTTACGGCAGCAATCGCTGCTTTCATCCACATGACAAAGATTATCCTTTACTTTCGAAGAAAAACTCATTTATTGTCCTTTTTTACGTTCTATATCCCGATGATCCACAGTAACCTTGTATCCGGAAGACCTGATTTTTTTGCCTATCTGCTCAGCCAGAGCCACGCTGCGGTGACGTCCTCCGGTACAGCCAATGGCGATAGAGATATGTTTCTTTCCCTCCTCCTGATAATGGGGCAAAAGGTATTGCAGCAACTGCATATACAGGCGGATAAACTCCCTGGTGATATCGTTTTTTAGCACATAATCAGCTACCGGCTGCTCTAAGCCGCTGTAATTTTTCAATTCCTGTATGTAATATGGATTAGGCAAAAAGCGCACGTCCATTACCAGATCTGCATCAATGGGTATGCCGTATTTATAACCAAAACTTGTAACAGACACAGTAAAGCCGGCAGTTTGTGAATCCACAAAAAGATTCTCAAGATATTTGGCCAACTTCTGATTAGTGCAGTTAGTGGTATCGATAATTATATCGGCGCTGCCCCGCAGGCCCTCCATAAGCATTCTTTCTTCACGAATACACTGCAGGGTGGTTTTGGTACCGTCCTCGTTAAGGGGATGACGCCGGCGGTTTTCTTTATAACGGGCCAGCAGCACATTATCAGCCGCCTCCATATAAACTATCTGAAAATCGATGCCTTCCTGCCGCAAATTCACCAAAGCGGTTTCTATCTGCGGCATCATTTCAACACCGGCGCGTACATCGGCAACTATAGCAACATTGGGAAGCTCGTCATTAGCCAGACGCATACCGGCTATAAACTTGGAAAAAAGTATTGGCGGCAAATTATCCACGCAAAAAAATCCCATATCCTCCAGGCTGTTGACTACCTGGGATTTCCCGGCGCCGCTCATGCCCGTTATTATCAGCAGACGGCCGCTTTTGGCATTTTTTTCCATAATCATATCGCCTCCACTTATGGTAAAATTCGCTTTATTTGTCAGTTTTCCCTGCTGCGTGAAGATGCTCATACAATTCGGCTGCTGCTTTTTTATTCATACCGGGTACTGCGGCCAGCTGCCTGATATCAGCCTTTTGCACTGCGCCAAAGCTTCCAAATACTTTCAGCAGGTTCTGGCGGCGAACCGGCCCTATGCCCGGTATTTCATCCAAAGCCGAATGGGTCTGCCTTTTTTTGCGCAAACTCCGGTGGTAAGTAATGGCAAAACGGTGAGCCTCGTCCCGCAGTCGCTGCAATAATCTCAGAGCCTGGCTTTCATAAGGCAAACGGACAGGCTGGCTTTTACCGGGCAGATATATCTCCTCAAACTGTTTTGCCAAAGATATAACAGGCGGTTTGCTGCCAGGCAATTTATCCAGACGATCAATAACTGCCGAAAGCTGCCCCTTGCCGCCGTCTATCACTATCAGGTCGGGCATATTGCCAAAATCCAGCGGGGTTTTTCCCCGTTCCCGCTCAGAAATACCTCTGAGCCAGCGTCTTTCCAGCACTTCCTGAAGTGCGGCAAAATCGTTAGACCCATCAAGGGTCTTTATTTTAAAACGGCGGTATAGTTTGGGGGCAGCTACCCCGTTTTGAAATACCACCATAGATCCTACCATATCTGTTCCCTGAATGTGGCTTATATCATAACATTCTATCCTGGCCGGAGTCCTTTCCAGATCGAGAACCTGACGCAGCTCATCCAGGGCGATGCCGTTTAATTTATCCTCCCTTTCCTTGGCCAAAAGCTTGTTGTTCAGCACAGCGGCCGCGTTTTCCTTAACCAGATTAAGCAAATGCAGCTTTTCTCCCTTACGGGGTACGATAAAGCGTACTTTTCTGTTGCTTGATTTGGAAAAAGTCTCGGCAAGCAAATCAGCGTTATCAGGAATAACCGACAAATAAAGCTCACCTGGTATGCGGTCTCCCCCACCGTAGTATTCCTGCAAAAAGCGGTACATAAGCAAAGGCTCGCTTATGCTTTCCTCAGTAGTCAGAGAATAGCAGGATCTGCCTACCACTGTGCCCTGACGTACAAAAAACAGCTGACAGACGGCAATATCCTCGGCACAGGCTATAGCCACCACATCAAAATCTCCGTAACCGCTGCCGCTGTCTATTTTCTGCTGCTCAGCCAGAGAACGCAAAACTTTCAGGGAATCGCGTATACGGGCTGCTTCCTCAAAGTGCAATTCCTCAGCCGCCTGCTGCATCTCCTTTTCTTTGCTGCGGATAAGGGCAGGCATCTTTCCCTGGAGGAACAGGGATACCTGCTCCACGATATTATGATAATCCTCTTTGCTTATCCTGCCGATGCAGGGCGCAGAGCAGCGGCCTATATGAGCGTTCAGGCAGGCTCTCTGCCCCGGCTTGATCCTGGCGCAGGTACGCAGGGGGAAAAGCTCTCCCACAACCTCCCGGGCATGGTGAATGGAGCCTACCGATGGATAGGGACCAAAATACCTGCTGCCATCGGCTTTGGCTCTTCTGGCAATAAGCAGCCTGGGATAATCCTCCTGCAAAGTCAGGCGCAGATAGGGGTAATGCTTATCATCCCTCAGCAAAATATTATAGTGGGGCTCATGTTCCTTTATCAGGTTCGCTTCCAGAATAAGGGCTTCTGCCTCGCTGCTGACCAGTACAGTTTCAAAATCAGCTATTTTCTCCACCAGCCGTTGGGTCTTGGGATCATGCTTGCCTCTGAAATAGGAACTGACCCTGTTTTTAAGGTTGACCGCCTTACCCACATAAATAATTTTTCCGGAGCTGTCTTTCATCAGATAACAGCCGGGGGAATCCGGGAGCTCGCTTAATTTTCGCCGTATAGTCTCGTTCATTTTAATACCTTTTGCAAATACCGGCCCGTATAGCTTTCCGCACATTTTGCTATATCTTCCGGCGTGCCTGCTGCTATGACCCTTCCGCCCCTATCGCCGCCCTCCGGTCCTATATCGATAATATAATCAGCGGTTTTGATAACATCCAGATTATGCTCTATCACTACCACGGTATCTCCCGCATCCACCAGCCTCTGCAATACATCCAGCAACCGTCTTATATCATCCGTATGCAGGCCGGTAGTTGGCTCATCCAAAATGTACAGCGTTCTGCCATTGGAGCGGCGGGAAAGCTCTGTAGCCAGTTTTACCCGCTGGGCCTCGCCGCCCGAAAGAGTAGTGGCGCTTTGGCCCAGCGTAATATAACCGAGCCCTACCTCCTGCAGAGTCTGGATCTTTCTTTTTATCCTGGGAAGATTGGCAAAAAACAGCAGCGCCTCATCCACCGTCATATTCAAAACGTCGGAAATATTCTTATCCTTGTAATAAACATCCAGAGTTTCCCGGTTATAGCGTGAGCCGTGGCATACCTCGCAGGGCACATAGATATCCGGCAGAAAATGCATCTCTATTTTAACTATGCCGTCCCCCTGGCAGGATTCGCAGCGCCCGCCCTTGATATTAAAACTGAAGCGCCCCTTTTTGTAACCTCTGGCCCTGGCGTCCGGGGTCTGAGCATAAAGATCCCGGATCAGGTCAAAGGCTCCGGTATAGGTAGCCGGGTTGGAGCGGGGAGTACGGCCAATAGGAGATTGATCTATCATTATAACTTTTTCCAGATTTTCCAGACCTTCTATACGGTCGTGGGTCCCGGGCACAGTATGAGCCCGGTTAAGCTTTCGGGCACAGGTCTTGTAAAGTATCTCGTTTACCAGGGAACTTTTTCCGCTGCCGGAAACACCGGTTACGCAAATGAATTTCCCCAATGGGAACTCCACATCGATGTTTTTCAGATTATTGGCAGCCGCGCCCCTGACCACCAGTTTTTTACCGTTGCCTGGTCTTCTTTTATCGGGAATATCTATACGCTTGACGCCGGAAAGGTATTGTCCGGTGATGGATTCCGGGCAGGTCATAATATCTTTTAACGGCCCGGCAGCCACAACATTACCTCCATGCTCACCTGCTCCGGGGCCAATATCCAGAATATAATCGGCGCTTTCCATCATTTCTTCATCATGCTCTACCACAAGAACAGTATTGCCCAGATCGCGCAGTTGCTTCAATGCCTCGATAAGCCTGGTGTTATCCCTTTGATGCAGGCCAATGCTGGGCTCGTCCAATATATAAAGCACACCCATAAGATGGGAACCTATCTGTGTGGCAAGCCTTATTCTCTGGGCTTCCCCGCCGGAAAGCGTAGCTGCCGACCTGGATAAAGTAAGATAATCCAATCCCACCTGAATCAGAAAGGCAAGCCGCTCGTCGATCTCCTTTAATATACGCTGAGCTATCATAGTTTCTCTGGATGTAAGCTCCAGATAAGCTAAAAACTGCCGGGCTTCAATTATAGTCATATTGCTTAGCTCAACTATATTTTTCCCGCCCACAGTAACTGCCAGGGATTCCGGTTTCAATCTGGCGCCGTGGCAAACAGGACATGCCTGGGTAGTCATATATTTTTCAAATTCTTCCCGCATGAAATCAGAATTTGTTTCCCGGAAGCGGCGCTCATAATTAACAACAAGGCCTTCCCAATGATGAGACCATAATCTGGGAGTTTCCGAGCCTTCTTCGTAATATTCAACATCAAACTTTTCTGTACCGCAGCCATAAAAAATATCTTCAACTGCTTTTTGAGAAAGCTGGTTGAACGGTACGTCAACCGAAAAGCCATGAGCACGGGCCACAGCTTCTATATGCCGGAAATACCAGCCTTTGACATTAACAGGCAGAAGAGCTCCTTCCCTGATGGAAAGGTTCTCATCGTTTATCATAAGACGCCAGTCAATATGCTGGGAAAACCCCAAACCTGTGCAGGCAGGACAGGCCCCCAGAGGATTATTGAAGGAAAACATCCTGGGAGTAAGTTCTTCAATGCTGATACCGCAGTCAGGACAGGCGAGATTCTGCGAAAAAAGACGTTCTTCATGTCTGCCGTCAGGAGTATCGGCGGTAACAACAGCAAGCCCGTCTGCCATACTAAGGCACAGTTCCAAAGAGTCAGCCAGCCGCTTGGCAGATTTATCTTTGAGGATAATGCGGTCAACTACTATTTCGATATTATGTTTTACCTGCTTTGATAGTTTAATATCCTGATCCAGCTCCCGGATCTCGCCATCAACCCTTACCCTTACAAAGCCATTGGCTTTGGCCTCGGCAAAGACCTTGTGGTATTCCCCTTTTCTTTGTCTTACCACAGGCGCCAGCAAATGCAGGCGGCTGGCCTCGGGCCAAAGCCCTATGGTATCTATCATCTGATCTATACTCTGGCAGCTTATGGGTTTGCCGCATTTGGGACAATGAGGATGACCTATCCTGGCATAAAGCAATCTGAGATAATCATGTATCTCCGTTACTGTACCCACTGTAGATCTGGGATTATGGCTGGTGGATTTCTGATCTATGGATATGGCCGGCGACAGGCCGTCTATCTGATCCACGTCCGGCTTGCTCATCTGGCCCAGAAATTGCCTTGCATAAGAAGACAGGGATTCCACATAGCGGCGCTGTCCTTCCGCATATATCGTATCAAAAGCCAGCGAGCTTTTGCCGCTGCCGGAAAGCCCGGTAATAACTACCAGCTTATCTCTGGGTATGGTCACATTAATATTTTTCAGATTATGCTGACGTGCTCCCCGCACAATAATACTGTCCTGACTCATCAACTGCTCCTTAATCAATTACTGTTTTCTGGCTGCCGCCCGGATCTCCATAATTACATCCCGCAGCTGTGCCGCCTCTTCAAATTCCAGTTTTCTGGCTGCTTCCCGCATTTCTTTTTCCAGTGAACGCAGAAGCTTCTCTCTTTCGCCCTTTTTCATTTTTTCCGGCGCAACCGCTGCGGCGCCCAAGCCAAAGGCCGGCTTGCCGGGGCCGTATTTTTCTTCAAAGGCTTTGGCGTCCGGCAGAACAGCCGCCGCAACATCCTTTACTTCCTTGATGATAGTTTTGGGAATAATCCCGTTTGCCTCATTATACGCTATCTGCCTGGCCCGGCGTTCTTCCGTAATGCTGATAGCAGACCGCATACTGTCGGTAATATTATCTGCATACATTATCACCCTGCCCTCTGAATTGCGGGCGGCCCTGCCGATAGTCTGGATAAGGCTGCGTTGGGAACGCAGGAAACCCTCTTTATCCGCATCCAGAATAGCTACCAGAGCCACCTCCGGAAGATCAAGCCCTTCCCGCAGCAGATTTATGCCTACCAGCACATCAAATACCCCCAAACGAAGATCCCGGATAATAGCCATACGTTCCAGGGTCTTAACATCAGAATGAAGGTATCTTACTTTGATCCCGCTTTCATCAAGATATTTTGTCAGATCTTCGGCCATTCTTTTGGTCAGGGTGGTAACCAGTACCCGCTGATTTTTGGCGGTGCTGTTATGTATTTCCTGCAGAAGATCATCGATCTGACCTTTAATTGGCCTTACCTCTACCAGCGGATCCAACAAGCCGGTGGGACGCAGTACCTGTTCTGCCATATTCTCCATATGCTCCAGCTCGTATGGCCCCGGAGTTGCGGAGACATATATGGTCTGCCCGGCCTTTTGCTCAAATTCCCCGAAAGTAAGCGGACGGTTGTCCTTGGCCGAAGGCAGGCGGAAACCGTATTTTATCAATTCCTCCTTACGGGAACGATCGCCCTCGTACATACCCCGTATCTGTGGTACGGTAACATGGGATTCATCTATCATAATTAAAAAATCTTTGGGGAAATAATCCAGTAAAGTATAGGGAGGCTCTCCCGGTTTTCTGCCTGTAAGATGGCGGCTGTAATTTTCTATACCGCTGCAGTGGCCGATTTCTTCCAGCATCTCCAGATCAAAATTAGTCCGCTGCTCAAGCCGCTGGGCTTCCAAAAGTTTGCCCTCATTACGGTATATCTGCAACTGTTGAGCCAATTCTTCCCTGATACTGACCAAAGCCCGCTGCAGCTTATCGGTATTTGTCACATAATGATTAGCCGGGAAAATAGTCATTTTCTCCAGATCCTCGGTGATCTCTCCGGTCAGAGTATCGATCTCGTTCAATTTTTCAACAGTATCGCCAAAAAGTTCAATATGCATGGCTTTATCAGTGGCTCCTGCAGGAAAAACCTGAATAACATCGCCCCGCACCCTGAAAGAACCCCGGTGAAAATCCATTTCGTTACGACTATACTGCATATTGATCAGCTTACGCAGAATCTCCTCCCGGTCGATCTCCTGCCCCGGATAAAGGATCAGTGACAGATCCAGATAATCCGCCGGGTCACCCAAACCATATATGGATGATACAGAGGAAACTATAAGCACATCCCTGCGGGTAAGCAGCGATGCGGTGGCGGAATGACGCAGCTTTTCTATCTCGTCATTAATGGAACTGTCTTTGGCTATATAGGTATCGGAAGAAGCGATATAGGCTTCCGGCTGATAATAATCATAATAACTTACAAAGTATTCCACGGCATTTTCCGGGAAAAACTCTTTGAATTCTCCGCACAACTGGGCCGCCAGGGTTTTATTGTGGGCAATGACCAAGGTGGGACGGTTAAGACGGGCTATAACATTAGCCATGGTAAAGGTCTTGCCCGAACCTGTAACGCCCAGCAATACCTGGTGCTGCAAATTATTCTCTATACCCCGGCACAAAGAATCTATGGCCTGAGGCTGATCGCCGGTTGGCGCATATTTGCTGTGTAAAATAAACTTCTTATCAAAAAGAGGATCCATATTCCCTCGCCCTAAAAATTTTTTAAAATAAACTTCTGCTGCAACTAAAGGCATATTTTACCGGATATACGGTTAAAGCAGGTAAAACACACTATAATACATAGTAACACAATAAAATAAAAAAAGCCATACCACATAATATGGTATGGCTTTTGCTACAGGTCAGGTTTAAGCAAATTTTTCTCCCATTCGCAGTTTGTCGGCTATCATGGCAATAAACTCACTGTTGGTAGGCTTTCCCCGCTCTATATTAATGGTATAGCCAAAATACTTGTTCATCAGTTCCACATTGCCTCTGTCCCAGGCCAATTCAATAGCATGGCGTATAGCACGCTCCACTCTGGAAGCAGTAGTATTGTATTTTTCAGCTATCATAGGATAAAGCTCTTTGGTAACTGCTCCCATCAAATTGGCCTCCTGGGTGACCATGGCAATACCGTCACGCAGATACTGATAACCTTTCACATGGGCGGGAACTCCCATTTGATGAAGTATCCTGGTGATCTCCAGTTCCAGGGAAGAGGCTTTAGGCATCAGGCCATTGTCATCTTCCAAAGCATCTATCTGACGAACCCTTTCTCCAAGTGTTTCCAGATCAAAGGGCTTCATCATATAATAAGCTGCTCCCAGTTCCACAGCCCTTTTGGTAAGATTTGCCTGAGAAAATGAAGTAATAAAAATAAATTTCGGCGTTTTGGGCAAATTTTTCTCTTTGACTTTTTCCAGAACGCCCAGACCATCGAGATTCGGCATGACCAGATCCAGGATCACAACATCCGGCAAATGCTCTTCGATAAGATCTAGAGCTATCTGGAAGATCTAGAGCTATCTGGCCATTTTCAGCAATACCGCAAACATCATACTTTTCAACTTCAACAAAATATTCTTCTACAGCACTGGCAAAAATCTTGTCATCGTCAACGATCAGTATTTTTTTGGATTGCTCCACTATGTTTCATCCCGCTTTCTGTTTTATTTATTTTTTATTTTCTAAGGCCTTATGCTCATAAACTTTCGCCTTACTTTTGGCAATTCCTTCCCAAAAACACCAGTTAAAAACCCATTTTATTCCGACAAAATCACCTAAAAATACGGCTACTTTGTCACATTTTGTCGAACAGAGCAAAAAAATATCGTAAATTGATACGCAAACATCCATCATTAAAATTTTCAAATAATAAAAACGCCCAGTTAAACTACTGAGCGTTTTTATTTTTACTGCCGGCAAGAAAAACAGACTAATTACTACATCAGGCCGGCATCCTCCAGCATCCATTGGCCGAAACAGGCATAGCCAAAAGTGGGGTCATTAATGAACACATGGGTAACAGCTCCCACAAACCTGCCGTTCTGTACAATAGGACTGCCGCTCATTCCCTGTACTATGCCGCCGGTTTTTCCCAAAAGATCTTCGTCAGTGACCTTGATAACCATGCCTTTACCTGTCAGCTTGTATCCTTCCATGCATTTTACTATTTCAATGTCATAAGATTCTATCGTTTCTCCCTCGACTACAGTGTAAATTTCAGCTTTGCCGGTTTCTACTTCGGAAGGCAGGGCAACAGGCAATATTTCAGATGAGTATGCCGTTTGGGGAGCCTCATCCAATTTGCCAAAAACCCCGAAATTACTGTTGGTAGTAATGCTTCCCTGCCAATCTTCATTCAGAAAAACGCCAAGCTTTTCACCGGGCGTCCCGGCCTCTCCTTCTTTAATTCCCTGCACAGCCGCTCGCACTATTCTGCCTTTGCTTTCCCCGTTTGTCGCATATTCCAGATCCGGCACTTCATGGCCCAGCGCCCCGTAAATACCGGAATCGGGATCATAAAAACTAAGGGTGCCTATTCCCGCCGTATTGTCACGGACATAAAGGCCAATGCGCCAACTGCAGCTATCGCAGCAATATAAGGGTTCTACTATGGCCGAATGCTTGATGCCGTTGCGCAAATAAACTATTTTGCATACTTCACCGGCTTCCCCCGCCTTTGAGATAACATCGGCGATATCGGCATTGCTGTTGATCTTTTTTTCATTTATTGTGGTAATGAAATCACCAGTTTCCATTCCCGCCTCTGCCGCAGGATTAACATTTGTGCCGTCCTCCAGCATTACCGGGGAAAAGCCCACTACGCTTACTCCGTCTGTTTGCAGCAAAATGCCTATAGATTGACCTCCTGCTTCCACTTTTACCGGTGTGACCTGCTGTACATCAAATGTTTTGATGGGTATGCCGGCAACAGATACGACTGCCCTATAGGAGCTGTCGAAAACGCTTTTTTCTTCCTTAGCCAAATACCTGGCGGTTACAGGAATACTTTGCGTATTTCCATCAGCAAGAGCTACTGCCGGCGTGATACCCAAAGGCAAGGATGCCACCGTCAACTGACTGTCGGCAGAAATAACCTGTTTTTTATCCATGGAAAGAATATCAAAAAAAACAAAGTTGAACAAAGATAAAAAACATATACCGGCAGCCAGCATTCTGCAGATCACAACCTTTGACAGCATCTTTTGATTAAAAATTTTATCCCCTCCTTTCGTTTGCTTCTGATAGCTTCTGCGAAATGAGAAAATAATTACGTGGCAAATGGCGGCTAATTGTTTTCCGCTTTTTTCATTCAATTCTTTTACTTGCGATTATTTTACTTGGCATTTACTTATTTTTGTCATATTTTCATAAAACTACAGCAGGCAATTATTTGCTATTTTTCGCTAAAGGTAAAAACAGGAAAAGAGCAGAAACATTTTGCAAACAATAATCCAAAGAGGTTTGCTTATGGAAATAATCAGCAAAGTTAAAAAATTTCAAAGCAAAAAATGGTTATACATACTGCCCAAAGGCGAACTGGATATGGCTTCCGCAGAACAATTCAGGCTTACTATCACCGGAGAACTGCTGAAAAGCGGCTGCCGTATGATTTGGCTGGATTTTTCCAATATCAGCTTTATAGACAGCTCCGGCCTGGGAGTAATCCTGGGGCGATACCGGGAGCTGGCGCCTTTGGAAGGAAAAATATGGATAACCAATACCAGCCCCCAGGTATACAGGCTTTTGATAGCCGCCGGGCTGCATAGGATAATACAGATCGAAGAACCGGCCGGCGCCAGAATAATCAAGGAGGGAAATTAAGTGGAAAAAAACACAGCAAGCAGCCTCTGGCTGGAGGAGGACAGAAGCACTATAGCCCAGGAACACGCCGGCCAGGCCGATAATTGTCTGACCCTTTGCTTTAAAAGCCGCAGCGAAAATGTGGCTGTGGCCAGGATCATGGCCTCATCCATCATGGCCAACAGTAACATAACCCTGGCTGAACTGGATGAAATAAAAGTAGCCGTATCCGAAGCTGTCTCAAACGCCATAATTCATGGCTACCAAAACAGAACAGACGGCTGGGTAGAAACTGCGTTTGAACTGCACAACGATATCTTGTCCATAACAATACATGATGAAGGCATAGGCATCGAAAATATCGAGGAAGCGATGCGTCCCCATTTTTCCAACGGCAAAGACAGAATGGGATTGGGTTTTGCATTTATGAATTCGTTTATGGATGAGGTAAAAGTGACCAGCGCCCCATTATGCGGTACGACAGTGGTGCTAATTAAAAGAATATGCCAACATTAATGGAAAATATGGTACGCCGGGATAATCCGGAACCGCAGGACGACAGATCGCTGCTGAAAAAGGCACAGCAGGGAGACTTTAATGCCAGGGAATTACTGACAGAACGTAATTTGCCTTTGGTAAAAAGCATGGCAAAACGGTTTTTCTACTGCGGAAAAGAAAGCGAAGATCTTTTTCAGGTAGGATGTATTGGCCTGATAAAAGCCATAGACCGTTTTGATCTTAATATGCCTGTTTGCTTTTCCACTTACGCAGTACCGCTTATCATAGGCGAGATCCGCAGATATCTGCGGGATGACAGACCTGTCAGTATAAGCCGGAAAATCAGGCAGCAGGCAATATATATTGAAAAAGTCCGCAGGGAATTACGCATAGAGGAAGGCCGGGAACCTGATCTGCAGCAATTGGCCAAGAACTGCCGCCTGTCTGTTGAGCAGATACTTACTGCCAGGGGCTCGCAAAGCCTGACTATCCCTTTAAGCGAAGTGCTGAACCGCAATAATGATAATGATTATGCGGAAGACAGGCTTGAGCAACTGGCTACAGATGAAAACGAAAAAATCACAGAAAGGCTGAATATGGCCAGAATGCTTGATGAATTGCCCGAAAGGCTGGCATATATAGTCAGGGGAAGATACTTTGAGGAAAAGACCCAAAGCACCCTGGCAAAAGAGCTGGCCATATCCCAGGTGCAGGTTTCCAGGCTGGAAAAAAAGGCACTGGGGATGATAAAAGAAAAATTGACAGCAGTTTAGCCGTTTTGATATGCTCCCTTTATGAGAGACAGTGAAAAAACAAACTGTCATCATGAAGGGAGCATTGTTATGCCGCAAAAAA
>CAKQQU010000030.1 GCA_934271085.1 uncultured Bacillota bacterium
ATGGTTCCCACGTTTACATGCGGTTTCGTTCTCTCAAATTTTTGCTTTGCCATTATTCTTCCTCCTAAAAATTGCTTCTTAGCTCTTTAAACCTTTATTTTTCAA
Organism: uncultured Bacillota bacterium; assembly: GCA_934271085.1. Taxonomy (GTDB): domain Bacteria; phylum Bacillota; class Dehalobacteriia; order UBA4068; family UBA4068; genus HGM13862. The sequence continues at coordinate 106 of CAKQQU010000030.1, forward strand.
CAGTTCCTGCGTAATGCTGGCAGGCAACTCTTCATAGTGGTCAAACTGCATATTGTAAACGCCGCGACCCTGAGTTCTGCTGCGCAGATCCGTTGCATAACCAAACATCTGTTTCAACGGAACATATCCGGTAACGACCTGCAGGTTTCCCCTGGCCTCCACACCTTCAATGTATCCGCGTCTGGAATTCATATCACCGATAACATCGCCCATATATTCATCGGGAGTGGTAACTTCCACCTTGAACACAGGCTCCATGATAACAGGATCGCCCTTAACGGTGCCATCCCGGAATGCCAGAGAACCGGCGATTTTAAAGGCAACTTCCGAACTATCTACTTCGTGGTAACTGCCATCCACCAAAGTTGCTTTGATATCCACCGCAGGATATCCGGCAATGATACCGGACTCCATAGCCTCTTTCAGACCGGCCTCAACAGCGGGGATAAACTCTCTGGGGATGACGCCGCCGACGATCTTATCGACAAAGACAAAACCCGATCCGGGCTCGCCAGGCTCGAACTCCACAACACAATGGCCGTACTGGCCATGACCGCCGGACTGCTTAACGAAGCGGCCCACACCCTTGCAGGGCTTGCGGATAGTTTCTTTGTAAGAAACCTGAGGAGTGCCTACATTTGCATCCACCTTGAATTCACGGAGCAAACGGTCCACGATTATCTCCAGATGAAGCTCGCCCATACCGGCTATGAGCATCTGTCCGGTATCCGGGTTGGTGCGCATTCTGAAAGTCGGGTCTTCCTCAGCCAGCTTGTGCAGAGCTATGGTCATCTTTTCCTGATCGGCAGTGGTCTTGGGCTCGATGGCGACATAGATAACCGGTTCCGGTATCTCGATGGACTCCAAGATGACCTGGTTCTTTTCATCGCAGAGAGTATCGCCGGTCATGGTGAATTTCAGACCGCCAACAGCCAGGATATCACCTGCCATGGCTTCATCAACATCTTCCCGGTGATTGGCATGCATCAGCATAAATTTACCGACGCGTTCCTTTTTCTGCTTACTGCTGTTAAAAGTAGTAGAGCCAGCTTTAAGAACACCGGAATAGACCCTAAAAAAGGTCAGGCGGCCCTGGAAGGGATCGGTAACGATTTTAAAAGCGAGAGCAGAAAAAGGCTCGTCGTCCGAACATTTGCGCTCCACTTCCTCGCCATCCATATCTTTACCCACCACAGGGGGGATATCGATAGGAGCGGGCAGGAAATCGACTACCGCATCCATCAACTGCTGCACACCCTTGTTTTTAAAGGACGAACCGCAAAGAACGGGGTTGATCTGAGCGGCCAAGGTGCCTTTGCGAAGAGCCTTTGTAATCATTTCTTCGCCGATATCTTCACCTTCCAGATAAAGATCCATCAGCTCATCATCGAACTCAGCGGCAGCTTCCAGCATTTTGTTTCTGTACTCGGCGGCCTTTTCACTGTATTCCGCAGGTATTTCCCGAACTTCGAACACTTTGCCGTCGCCGTCAGGATAAACATCAGCTTTCATGCGAATCAAATCGATAATGCCACTGAAGCTGTCTTCAGCGCCGATGGGGATCTGAATGGCAACAGGGTTGGCACCCAGCTTGTCCTTCATCATCTGCAGACCCCGATAAAAATCAGCGCCCATACGGTCCATTTTGTTGATATAAGCGATGCGAGGGACGCCGTAATGATCGGCCTGGCGCCACACGGTCTCACTCTGAGGCTCAACGCCGCCGACAGAGCAGAAAACAGCAACAGCGCCATCCAGTACTCTAAGTGAGCGTTCTACCTCCATGGTAAAGTCAACATGGCCGGGCGTGTCGATAATATTGATGCGATGACCGCGCCAAATGCAGGTAGTAGCGGCGGAGGTAATAGTTATCCCCCGCTCCTGTTCCTGCACCATATAATCCATGGTAGCCGCGCCGTCATGCACCTCGCCGAGTTTATGCACTTTACCTGTATAGTAAAGCATTCTTTCGGTAGTAGTGGTTTTACCGGCGTCAATATGAGCCATAATACCAATATTGCGAATTTTTTCGAGCGAATAAGCTCTGGTCATAGATAAACAATTCTCCTGTTTACTGCATATGGGGAGCAATGCTCCACTTGAATCGGGTCAGGACAGGATTACCATCTGTAATGTGCAAAGGCACGGTTGGCCTCAGCCATTTTATGAGTATCCTCGCGTTTTTTAACTGCGGCGCCGGTATTGTTTGCGGCATCCATCAGTTCACCGGCCAGCTTTTCTTCCATGGTTTTGCCGCCACGTTTGCGAGCAAACATGACCAACCAACGAATAGCCAGGGCCTGTCTGCGGTCAGCGCGAACTTCGATAGGAACCTGATAGTTGGCGCCGCCCACACGGCGAGCCTTAACTTCCAACACCGGCATAACATTTTTCATAGCGGTATTGAAAACATCCATAGGATCTTCGCCGGTTTTTTCTTTAATGATATCGAAAGCACCGTAAACGATATTTTCAGCTACGCCTTTTTTACCATCAAGCATAACCTGATTGATGAATTTAGCCAGCACTACGCTGTTATAGATCGGATCCGGCAGAACTTCGATTTTAGCAATATTGCCACGACGGGGCATTATATTTCCTCCTTTATAAGGAGCGGGAAAAAATCCCCTCTCCCCTGCAAACTTAAGCTTTGGCGCTGGTCTTGGGTTTCTTGGCGCCATATTTGCTTCTGGCCTGATTACGGTTAGCTACGCCTGCCGTATCCAGAGCGCCGCGGATAATATGATAACGAACACCAGGCAGATCTTTAACACGGCCGCCGCGAACCAGGGTCACGGAGTGCTCCTGCAGATTATGGCCAACGCCGGGAATATAAGCAGTGACTTCGGTACCATGAGTCAGACGAACACGAGCAACCTTACGCAAAGCAGAATTAGGCTTTTTGGGGGTGGTGGTATAAACTCTGGTGCAAACGCCGCGTTTCTGCGGGCATTCGTTCAGCGCCGGAGCATTGGATTTTCTGGCCGTAACTTCTCTTTGATTTCTCACCAGCTGATTAATGGTGGACAAAGCATTGCACCTCCTTCTTCAAAATAATGATTCTTATAAAAAATCAAAACGGTAAACTGGTTAATTCTTCAAGCGTGGGATAACGGCATAGAGATACCCTCTCCTGCCGTTATCCCAGCTTAATATACATTAGGGAGACAATCCCAAGTAACGCACTTTATTATTTTAGCATTCCTGCAGCTACATGTCAAGAATTTATATAATTTTTATTTATTCTTCATCACCGGCATCAACAGATGTTTCAGCAATCGCATCATCATTTTTTGCCGCTGCATCATCAATGCTGTCAAAATCCATCTCAGCCAGATCTCCCAAAATATCCATATCTTCAGGAGTAAAGGCCAACTCTGCGGAAACACCGTTTTCGCAAGCATCGCCATTACCGGCAGCAGTATCTTTCTGGGCGGTCTCAGCAATTACATCTTCATATAAATTTGCCTTGTTGTCGTCCACAGAATGCACCTGCAAATTACGATAACGGGCCAGTCCTGTGCCAGCCGGAATGAGCTTACCGATAATAACATTTTCCTTCAGGCCCAGAAGGTTATCCACCTTGCCTTTAATAGCGGCATCAGTCAGCACCCTGGTAGTTTCCTGGAAGGAAGCTGCGGAAAGGAAGGAATCTGTGACCAGTGAAGCTTTGGTTATACCCAGCAGCACAGGTTTAGCGGTAGCGGGTTCCCTGCCCTCAGCGATAGCCTGGGCATTGATACGCTCAAACTCATAGCTATCCACCATGGAACCGGGGAGCAGAGTCGTAGAGCCATTGTCTTCGATCTTGACCCTCTTAAGCATCTGACGGACCATAATCTCGATATGCTTGTCATTAATATCAACACCCTGGAGACGGTATACCCGCTGTACTTCCCTGATAAGGTACATCTGTACGCCGCGGACACCCTTAATGGCCAGTATATCATGGGGATTCAAAGAACCCTCGGTGATCTCATCGCCAGCCTCAATGATCTGGCCTTCGCTGACTTTGAGAGAAGCACCGTAAGATACCTGATATTCTGCGAGCACCTGGCCTTCGTCCTTGCCGATGCCCATTATCTTGATATCACGCTTGCCCTTGCTCTCGCCTATCTTGACCATGCCGTCAACTTCAGAGATAAGACCCTGGCCCTTAGGCTTACGGGCTTCGAAAAGCTCCTCAACACGGGGAAGACCCTGGGTAATATCGTCGCCTGCAACGCCGCCTGTATGGAAGGTACGCATGGTGAGCTGAGTACCGGGCTCACCGATGGACTGAGCCGCAATAGTACCCACAGCCTCGCCTACAGAGACCATATCGCCGGTTGCCAGATTCCGTCCGTAGCAGCAGCGGCAGATACCATGTTTGGCACGGCAGGTCAATATGGAACGGATATTGACTTTTCTTTCCTTCTCGGGCCTGGTCTGGAGATAATCACTAATGGCAATAGCCATTTTCTCGGTGACGAAATCACCGGCAGCGCCAAGAACTTCGCCAGTTTCTTCATTAATTACAGGGGAACACAAAACACGGCCTTCGATACGTTCGGTCAAAGGTTCAATATTGGGGATCTCTTCCACCCAGATACCGATAGTGTCGCCGCAGTCATCCTCGCGAACAATAACTTCCTGAGCAACATCCACCAGACGTCTGGTAAGATAACCGGAGTCTGCGGTACGCAAAGCGGTATCGGCAAGACCTTTACGGGCGCCGTGAGAGGAAATAAAGAATTCCAGAACATTAAGGCCCTCGCGGAAGTTGGCCTTAATGGGCAGGTCGATGATGCGGCCGGAAGGATCAGCCATAAGACCGCGGACACCGGCCAGCTGACGGATCTGCTGAACATTACCGCGGGCGCCGGAGTTCGCCATCATATAGATCGGGTTAAACGGATCCAGAGAGTGCATCAGCTCCTGAGTAACATCATCGGTAGCTTTCTGCCAGGTCTTAACAGTTTCGTTATAACGATCGTTCTCGGAAACCAAGCCCTGCTGGAACAAATTATCGATAGCCAGAACATGCTCTTCGGCAGCGGCCATGATAGTCTTTTTGGCAGGGGGGACTTTAATATCCTCGATACCCACAGTGATACCGGCGCGGGTGGAATACTTATAACCCAGAGCCTTGATGCCGTCCAACAGCCCGGCCGCAAAGGTGATGCCCTGACGGCGATAGCAACGGTCAACGATAAGGCTCAGCACCTTTTTATCAACACCGCAGTTATAATAGCCCATCTCTCTGGCCATGGGGATCTCGTAGTTGAAGATCAGGCGGCCAACAGTAGTTTTCAGGCGTTTGCGGCGGCACCGGGCATCAACTTCCATGGGTATCTCTTTATCCTTGGATACCCACTGGGTATCCCATTCATCCGGGCAGCGAATCTCTATCTCGGCATGAAGATTAACATCACCGTTGATATAAGCGCGGAAAGCTTCCGTATAATCGGTAAAGATCTTACCTTCACCAAGGGCGCCTTCCTGGGGCATGGTCAGATAATAGGAACCCAAAACCATATCCTGAGTGGGGCAGGCTACAGGACGACCGTCCTTGGGATTAAGAATATTATTGGAAGAAAGCATCAGCACTCTGGCCTCAGCCTGAGCCTCTACTGAAAGCGGCACATGGACAGCCATCTGGTCGCCGTCAAAGTCGGCATTGTAAGCGGTGCATACCAGCGGATGCAGCTTCAGAGCTCTGCCCTCAACCAACACCGGTTCAAAGGCCTGAATGCCCAAACGATGCAGCGTAGGAGCGCGGTTCAGCAGTACGGGATGCTCTTTAATAACATCTTCCAGCACATCCCAGACCTCCGGACGGGCCCGCTCCACCATTCGTTTGGCATTTTTGATATTATGAGCATGGCCATCGCGGACCAGGCGTTTCATCACGAATGGCTTAAACAGCTCCAAAGCCATTTCTTTGGGAAGGCCGCACTGATGCATTTTCAGTTCAGGGCCGACTACGATAACCGAACGTCCGGAATAATCCACGCGCTTACCCAACAGGTTCTGACGGAAACGTCCCTGCTTACCTTTAAGCATATCGGAAAGGGATTTCAGCGGGCGGTTACCGGGGCCGGTAACAGGTCTGCCCCGGCGGCCGTTATCTATCAGAGCGTCAACGGCTTCCTGAAGCATACGCTTTTCATTACGAACAATGATATCCGGGGCGCCCAGATCAAGCAGTCTTTTCAGACGGTTATTTCTGTTGATAACCCGGCGATACAGATCGTTCAGATCGGAGGTAGCGAAACGGCCGCCATCCAACTGCACCATGGGGCGCAGTTCAGGAGGAATAACAGGGATAACATCCAGGATCATCCATTCGGGCTTGTTGCCGGAAGCAAGAAAGGCCTCCACCACTTCCAGGCGGCGGATATCCCTTACTTTACGCTGACCGGAAACATCCTTAAGCTCGCCGCGCAATTCATCGCGAAGGGCCTCCAGATCCAGTGCCTGCAGCATCTCCTTGACAGCCTGGGCTCCCATGCCGGCCTTAAAGCTATCGCCGTATTTATCTCTGGCTTCCCGGTATTCTCCTTCGTTGAGCAGCTGATGCAGAGTCAGAGGAGTATCGCCGGGATCCAATACTATATAGGAAACAAAATATAATACTTTTTCCAGATTTCTGGGAGAAATATCCAAAAGCAAGCCCATGCGGCTGGGGATGCCCTTAAAATACCAGATATGAGAAACAGGGGTAGCCAGTTTAATATGGCCAAGACGTTCACGACGGACTTTGGCCCGCGTTACTTCAACGCCGCAGCGGTCGCAAACCACACCCTTATAGCGAATACGTTTATATTTGCCGCAGTGGCATTCCCAGTCTTTGGTGGGGCCAAAAATTCTTTCGCAGAAAAGACCATCCCGCTCCGGCTTCAGGGTACGGTAATTGATGGTTTCCGGCTTTTTTACTTCGCCGTGAGACCATTCGATGATCTGTTCAGGAGAAGCCAAGCCAACACGCATCCGATCAAAATTGCTGACGTCCAACAATTATATCAACTCCCGTAATAATTATTCAAAATCTTCGTCTTCGTCGATGTCCAGAGGCAGTTCATCTTCATCAGGATCCACCACAGCCATCTGCAAATGGCTGAGATCAAGACTGAGATCCGAATCATCATCCTGATCAAGCTCGTCCTGTTTTTCTTCCGCATCAAAATCATCTTCGGCATTGGGCATTACCGGTTTGATATCGCCCATATCTATGCCAAGGCCATTGGGCTCGCCTACATCCTCGTCATCTTCCTTGATCTCGATAATATTATCGTTTTCATCCAGGACAGAGACATCCAGACACAGACTCTGCAGCTCCTTGACCAGCACCTTAAAGGACTCGGGAACGCCGGCATCGGGAACATTTTCGCCCTTCACGATAGCCTCATAGGTCTTAACGCGGCCTACGATATCATCGGACTTGACGGTGATGATCTCCTGCAGGGTATAGGCAGCGCCATAGGCTTCCAGTGCCCAAACTTCCATTTCGCCGAAACGCTGGCCGCCGAACTGGGCTTTACCGCCCAAAGGCTGCTGAGTTACCAGAGAATAAGGACCGGTAGAACGGGCGTGGATCTTATCGTCAACCAGATGATGCAGCTTGAGCATATAGGCAACGCCTACGGTAACTTTATTATCAAAAGGCTCGCCGGTACGGCCATCGTAAAGTATGGTCTTGCCGTCAGCGGGCAGCCCCGCTTCTTTAAGGGTATTGATAATATCGTCTTCCGTAGCGCCGTCAAAAACGGGGGTGGCGATATGCAGGTTCAAGGTCCGGGCAGCCCATCCCAGATGAGTTTCCAGAACCTGACCGATATTCATTCGGGAAGGTACGCCCAACGGGTTCAGGACTATCTCCACGGGAGTGCCGTCAGGCAGGAAAGGCATATCCTCTACCGGCAATACTCTGGAAACAACACCCTTGTTTCCGTGACGGCCGGCCATTTTATCGCCAACGCTTATCTTACGTTTCTGGGCAATATAGATACGCACCAGCTTATTGACGCCGGGGCTAAGCTCGTCGCCATTGTCGCGATAAAAAATCTTAACATCGACTATCTTGCCGTTTTCGCCATGAGGCACTCGCAAAGAGGTATCTCTGACCTCTCTTGCCTTTTCGCCAAAAATAGCCCGCAGCAAACGTTCCTCGGCGGTAAGCTCAGTCTCACCTTTGGGAGTGACCTTACCCACCAGGATATCCCCGGGACGGACTTCGGCGCCAATGCGGATAATACCGTCGTCATCCAGGTCTTTAAGCACATCCTCGCCCACATTGGGAATATCCCGTGTGATCTCTTCGGGGCCCAGCTTGGTATCGCGGGCCTCGCACTCGTATTCCTCAATATGAATAGAGGTAAAATAGTCTTCCTTTACAAGTTTTTCGGAAATCAGTATAGCGTCTTCGTAATTATAGCCTTCCCAGGTCATAAAGGCGATCAGTACATTACGGCCCAGTGCCAGCTCGCCCAGATCAGTAGAAGGCCCGTCGGCAATGGGGTCGCCTTTCTTGACCTTCTGGCCCTTATACACAATGGGTTTTTCATTAATGCAGGTACCCTGATTGGAACGCTGGAACTTCTGCAGATGATGTACTTCCAGAGAGCCATCTTCAGCCTGCAGCACGATCTCATCGCCGGTAACCCGGATGATCTCGCCGTCATGCTCTGCTATCTCACCTACAAAGCTGTCGATAGCAGCCCGGTATTCCATACCGGTGCCGATAAAAGGAGCCTCGGTCACCAACAGCGGCACAGCCTGTCTCTGCATGTTGGCGCCCATCAGGGCACGGTTGGCGTCGTCGTGTTCCAGAAAGGGGATCAGGGCAGTGGCCACAGATACCAGCTGACGGGGGCTGACATCCATATACTGCGCTTTTTCCGCAGGACAAACGCAGATCTGATCTCCGTGGCGCACATTAAGACGGCTGTTGATAAAGCAGTTGTTTTCATCCAAAGGCTCATTAGCCTGAGCCACAACGTAATTATCTTCCTCGTCGGCAGAAAGATAATCGATCTCGTCCAAAACATGTTTATTCTCCACCCGCCGGTAAGGAGTTTCAATAAAGCCGAACTCGTTGATCCGGGCATAGGTGGAAAGAGAGCCGATCAGACCGATGTTGGGACCTTCAGGGGTCTCGATAGGGCACATACGCCCATAATGGCTGTGATGAACGTCGCGCACCTCGAAACCGGCGCGTTCACGGGACAGGCCGCCGGGGCCCAGTGCGGAAAGACGGCGTTTATGAGTAAGCTCGGCCAGAGGATTGGTCTGATCCATAAACTGGGAAAGCTGGGAGCTGCCGAAGAATTCCTTAACAGCAGCTACTACCGGACGGATATTGACCAGCACCTGAGGAGTGATGGATTCCACATCCTGAATGGTCATACGCTCGCGGACAACTCTTTCCATACGGGAAAGGCCGATCCTGAACTGATTCTGCAGCAGCTCGCCGACACAGCGCAGACGACGGTTGCCCAGATGATCGATATCGTCAGGCTCAAATTCGCCGTCCACCAGACGCAGAAACATTTTGACAGTCTGGATTATATCCGGCTTGGTAAGATAGCGTATATAATCATTATACTGGGGTATATCCTCAGTCTCTACATAATCCTGGGCCTCGTCGTTCCAGACTTTGCCGTCCTCATTGATACGCTTAAGAATTCCGTGGCTCAGCTTTTTCTCCATTTTATAACGGCCAACATTACCCAGATCATAACGCTTGGGGTCAAAGAAGAAGCCGTGCAGCAGAGAACGGGCGGAATCCACCGTAGGCGGTTCGCCGGGACGCAGGCGTTTATATATCTCGATCAGGGCCTCGTCCGTATTTTCAGACGCATCCTTACCCAGGGTAAGGGCAATAGCGGGATGATTATCAAACAGATCCAGAATATCCTGATTGGAGGAATATCCCAAAGCGCGGATAAGTACGGTAGCCGGGATCTTACGCATCCTGTCCACGCGCACATATACATTGCCCAGAACATCTGTTTCCAGCTCCAGCCAGGCTCCTCTGTTGGGAATGACAGTAGCTCCATAAAGCATTTCGCCACCGGGCTCGGGGGCGGCATGAAAATAGACGCCGGGGGAACGGACCAACTGAGAAACGATAACGCGCTTGGCGCCGTTAATGATAAAAGTGCCTTTTTTGGTCATCAGAGGGAAATCGCCCATAAAGACTTCCTGCTCCTTGACCTCGCCGGATTCCCTGTTTATAAGGCGAACCTTGACCCGCAAAGGCGCAGCATACGTTGCGTCCCGCTCCCGGCACTCATCCACATCGTACTTTGGCTCGCCAAAGCTGTAGTCCGTAAACTCCAGCACCAGATTACCGGTAAAATCAGTAATAGGCGAAACATCCAGGAACACCTCTTTAAGCCCCTTCTCCACAAAACGGCGGTAAGAAGCTTTCTGAACCTCGATAAGGTTCGGCATTTCCAGAACTTCCTGAATACGGGCATAGCTGCGGCGTTTTCTCAATTCGGAACTTGCGGGATATCTCATTAAAATTATCACTCCCTAAATTTTCACAATCCCTGCCGATAAAAATCAAATCAAGCAGCTGTCAAAAGAGTAATGTCAAACAACTTTTGCTATAAACTTTTGCTATATTTATATAAGGAAATATAAGAAAAAGCAGGACACTAACCCATAATAACAGTAATTTATATCATAGCATAAGACATAATACCAGTCAAGCAAAAATTAGGTATTTTTTCCATATAAATATTTTTTTCGATGCCCATCACATTAAAGCGGCGAAAAATTAATTCAAGGGAATCGATGTAATGAAAAAATACTTGACATAAAGCGGGGGATATAATATAATCCAGAATTGTCAAGCTGCTATGCTTGACTGGAGGTGCCTATAATATGGCGGAAAAAAATACTCGCTGCAGCGAAAACATTATCAGCAAGACGGTGAATACCTCCCTGCTGCTGGATGCTTACGGCAGCCTGCTGGCGGAAAGACAAAGGGAATGTCTTTCCCTTTTCTACGAAGAAGATCTTTCACTGGCCGAGATAGGGCAGATGTTTGCCATCTCCCGCCAGGCTGTTCACGACGCTATACGCCACGGGGAAACCCAACTGCAGTTTTACGAGGATTCCCTGCATCTTGTGGCAAAGAACAACGAAAGACAAAAAATAATCGACGAACTGTGCAAGATCACGAAAGGAACGCCCCGCGCTCAACAGTTGCTGGATAGACTCATCTGATCCAGGGAGAATGAGAAAATGACTTCATTAAGCGACAGATTACAAGATATTTTTTCCAAGCTGAAAAAAAAGGGCAAACTAAGTGAATCCGATGTCAATACCGCCATGCGGGAAGTTCGCGTGGCGCTGCTTGAAGCTGACGTCAACTATAAAATAGCCAAAGACTTTTGTGCCAAAGTCAAAGAGCGGGCTGTGGGCGAAGAGGTCATGAAAAGCCTGACCCCCGGCCAGCAGGTAGTAAAGATAGTCAATGACGAGCTGGTGCAGTTGATGGGCGGCGAATCCGATAAAACCGGCAAAAACAAGCTGCTGGTCAGCTCAAAGCCTCCCACGGTAATACTAATGGCTGGTCTGCAGGGTTCCGGCAAGACCACTTCCGCAGGTAAGATCGCCCTTTATCTCAAGAACCAGGGCAAGCGTCCCCTGCTGGCAGCCGGCGACGTTTACCGCCCGGCAGCCATCAAACAATTGGAAATACTGGGTGAACGTATAGGCGTTCCTGTTTTTTCCCTGGGGGACAAAGCAGATCCTGTACGCATAGCCACCGAGGCTGTTGCTCACGCCCGTGCTCACGGCAATGATTACCTGATAGTTGATACTGCCGGCCGTCTGGCCATTGATGAAGAAATGATGGCCGAGATCAGCAATATCCGCGCCGCAGTCGAGCCCACCGAGATACTGCTGGTGATTGACGCCATGCAGGGACAGGATGCCGTAAACGTAGCTGCCGCATTTCATGAGCAGCTCCATGTCACCGGTATAGTTCTTACCAAACTGGATGGCGACAGCCGGGGCGGCGCAGCCCTGTCTGTAAAGGCAGTTACCGGGCAGCCTATCAAATTTGTCGGTTCCGGCGAGGATGTAAAAGCGCTGGAGCCCTTCTACCCCGAAAGAATGGCCTCACGCATTCTGGGAATGGGCGATGTACTGACCCTGATCGAGCGTGCCCAGGAAAGCATGGATGCGGAAAAGATGGCTCAGATGGAGGAGAATCTCCGCAAAAACCGTTTTACCCTGGAGGATTTTCTGGAACAGACCCAGCAGATCCGCAAAATGGGCGATATGAAAGAAATGCTTTCCATGATACCGGGTCTGGGAAAACAGATCAAAAACATGGAGATCGACGAAAAGCAATTCACCGTGGCGGAATCCATTATCCAGAGCATGACGCCTGCCGAAAGGAACAATCCTTCCGTCATCAACAGCAGCCGCAAAAAGCGGATAGCCGCCGGCTGCGGACGCCAGGTACAGGATGTGAACCGGCTGCTGCGCCAGTTTGAACAGATGCAGCAGATGATGAAGAGGCTGAATAATCTGAACAACAATGGCGGCGGCAAAGGCAAAAAAGGCAAGAAAGGCCGCCGGGGCGGTTTCCCGGGAATGGGCAATTTCGGAGGCATGGGCTTCCCCGGATTCTAGCAATACCTTAACCAAGCTGTAAATTTATGATGATCCATAAATTTATATAAATAACATTTTCAGGAGGATTTAGCAACATGGCAACCAAAATCAGACTCAGAAGAATGGGCGCAAAGAAAAGACCCTTTTACCGCGTGGTAGTGGCTGACAGCCGTTATCCCAGAGACGGTCGTTTCATCGAAGAGATCGGTTATTATGATCCCTGCCAGGAACCTGCAATTATCCATATCGATGAAGAAAAGGTAAAAGCCTGGACCGCTACCGGCGCTACTGTTTCCGATACAGTAAAATCCCTTATGAAAAAGGCTGGCATCAAATAGGAGAATCATCCATGAAGGAATTAGTTGAACACATGGCTCAGGCTCTTGTCAATAATCCGGAAGCCGCTCAGGTAACGGAGACCGTCAATGAAGAAGGCTGGGATCTGGTTCTTAAGGTGGCTCCCGAAGATATGGGCAAAATCATCGGCAAACAGGGGCGCATAGCTAAGGCCATGCGTACCGTACTGAAGGCCGCCGCTGCAAAGGACGGCAAAAAAGTCAATTTGGAGATAGAATAATTGACCAATAAAACCCAAGAAAAAGACGCCGTTTTGGTAGGCGTCATAATAGCTCCTCACGGCGTAGCCGGCGCAGTATCCGCGGAATGTCTTTCTGACAATCCGCGGCGTTTTGCGGTTGGCGCGGAATTAACTGACGACCGGGGGCAGGTCTACAAAATAGCGCAGGCCTCGCCCCATAAAGGCCGTCTTTTACTGCGTCTGGAGGGGGTTGACCGGCGGGAAGATGCGGAAAAGCTCAGGGGCAAAAAGCTTTATGCAGTACCGGATGAGCAGGACCAGCTTCCCGATGGACAATATTATCACTATCAGCTTATCGGACTGAAAGTTCGGGAAAACGGCGAGCTGCTGGGCGAACTGAACGAAGTGCTGAGCTACAGCGCCAATGACGTTTTCCTGGTTCGCGACAGCAGCGGCAAAGAGCTGCTGATCCCCGCGCTTAAAGCCATAGTGAAAAACATCGACCTTGAACAGAAAATCATGGATGTGGAGCTGCCGGAGGGTCTGAGATGAAAATAGATATACTGACCCTGTTTCCGGAGATGTTCGCTCCCCTGGATCATTCCATGATAAAAAGAGCCCGGCAATCTGGGATAGCCAAGATCGATATTACCAATATCCGGGATTATGCCCATGATAAGCATCAGACCACGGATGAGCGGCTCTATGGCGGCGGCGCCGGCATGGTGATGAAGCCGGAGCCTCTGTCCGAGGCTGTACGCAGCGTGCGCTGCTGCGAGTATCCCCGCGTCATCGTCACCTCCCCTGCCGGACGTACTTACGACCAGCGTCTGGCGGAAGAATTCTCCCGGGAGGAACAGCTGATCATAGTCTGCGGCCATTACGAGGGCATAGACCAGCGCTTTATAGACCACTATGCCACAGACCTGGTATCCATGGGTGATTTTGTGCTCACCGGCGGCGAAACCGCCGCCCTGGCCATAACCGACAGCGTGGTACGGCTTTTGCCCGGAGTATTGGGAGACGAACGGGCGGCGGAGGAAGAAAGCTTTTCCGACGGACTGCTGGAATATCCCCAATATACCCGCCCCCCTGTATTCGAGGGAGAGGAAGTTCCGGCAGTGCTGCAAGGCGGCAATCATCGGGAAATAGATAAATGGCGGCGGCAGCAATCGCTGGAAATAACTTACCGCAACCGCCCGCAAATGCTGACCACAGCTCCTCTTTCGGAAGAAGATAACCGTTATCTGGCACAGCTGCGGGCTGCAGACGAACAGAAATTCCGCCTCCACGCAGCTTTGCTCCACTACCCTGTTTACAACAAGAAGCATCAGATCATCACCACATCCCTGACCAATCTGGATCTGCATGATATAGCCAGAACATCCTGCACCTACGGGCTGAGCAGTTACTATCTGATACAACCTATAGACAGCCAGCGCCAGCTTATAGCCGAACTGGTGGAGCATTGGCGCAGCGGTTTCGGAGCAAAATACAATCCCGACCGCAAGCAGGCTCTGGATCTGGTAAGCATTCTCCCCGGTCTGCAGGACGCAGTGGCTGATATCCGCAGCCGCTATGGTGCGGAACCCAGGATCATCGTTACCAGCGCCCAACTGAAAAAAGGCATCACCGGCTACCGGCAGATGCGGCAGATCATGGCGGAAGAAGGTGGGGATTACCTGCTGCTGTTCGGCACCGGTTACGGACTGGCAGAAGAAATACTGGAACAGGCCAGTTACAGACTGGCTCCTATCTATGGCCGGGAAGGCTATAATCATTTATCCGTACGCTCTGCGGCGGCTATCATAATAGACCGACTTTTGGGAGAACTGGCATGAATGTAACCAACCAAAGAGAAAAAATGAAGCTGTACGGATTCAATAATCTGACCAAGACCCTCAGCTTCAATATGTATGATATCTGCTACACCAAAACTGTAGAAGACCGTATCGCCTATATAGAATACATCGACGAGCAGTATAATGCCGAGCGTCTTACCGGCATCCTGCGGGAAGTCACCAATATCATCGGCGCCCATATACTGAACATCTCTGTTCAGGACTACGAACCACAGGGCAGCTCAGTCACTATCCTCATCTGCGAGGAAGATGGCAACCACAATAAAGACGACCTCAAGCCTACCCGTAATTTTTCTCATGATGAGATGATCCTGGCCCATCTGGACAAAAGCCATCTCACCGTTCACACTTACCCTGAATATCACCCGGACGGCGGAGTCTGCACCTTTCGGGCTGACATAGACGTATCCACCTGCGGCGAGATCTCTCCGCTGAATGCCCTCAATTATCTCATCAACAAGTTCGACGCGGATATCATAACCATGGATTACCGGGTACGGGGCTTTACCAGAGATATTTACGGCAAAAAACTTTTTATTGACCATGATCTGGTATCCATACAGGATTACATTGATCCTGAGATCAAGGACAAGTATCAGATGATCGACGTCAATGTTTATCAGGAGCATATTTTCCATACCAAATGCAAGGTCAAGGAAGCTGACCTTGACGAATATCTGTTCCATTTCACCAAAGATGATATCAGCCCCAAGGAAGTCGCCGCCATCACCGCCAAACTAAATAAAGAGCGTGATGAGATATTTTACGGCAGAAATATGGGGATACAGGAGATATAAAATGACTGAAAACAACAAAGAAATAGCCGGCGTTTTTACCGAACTGCCTGATGGCGACATCTGGCTTTCCGAATACCATGCCCCGGATGTCAAGTTCTCCCTGAAAAGCGAGATCCTGGCCTGCGAACAATCCCCCTTCCAGAAAATGGTCATGGCCCAAAACGATACCTACGGCCGCTTCTTTACCTTAAACGGCTATGTGCAGGTCACGGCTAAAGATGAATTTGTTTATCACGATATGATAGTCCATCCGGCCATGGCGGTCAATCCCGCTATCAAGAGGGTGCTGATCATCGGCGGCGGCGACGGCGGCACTGCCCGGGAAGTCTGCCGTTACCACCATATCGAAAAAATCGATATGGTGGAAATAGATGAGATGGTGGTTCGCCTCTGCCGTCAATATCTGCCTCAGACCGCCTCTGTTTTTGATAATCCGCGGCTCAATCTTATCATCGGGGACGGGCTGGCTCATGTAATGAATTCCCCGGACGACAGCTATGATCTGATCCTTGTGGACAGCACCGACCCGGTAGGCCCCGGGGAAGGCCTGTTTACCAGAGAGTTTTACCGCAACTGCAGCCGCATTCTCAGCCCTGAAGGTATTATGATTAACCAGCAGGAAGGTGCTTTCTACGACTGGGATTTCCGGGAAATGCAGCGGGCTCACGGCAAGATCAGGGATGTTTTCCCCATTGCCCGTATTTACGGCTTCAACATTCCTTCCTATGCCTCCGGATGCTGGTATTTCGGCTTTGCTTCCAAAGCATTGGATCCCCTTAAAGACCAGCAGGCTGCCGAATGGGAAAAATTCGGCCTGCAGACAAAATACTATAACAGCCAGATCCATCAGGCGGCATTTGCCCTGCCCAGCTATGTAAAAGAAAAACTGGGGCTTTAATTCCGGAAAAGAGGCATGACCATGAACGAACTGGAACAGCTAAAGCAAATCATCGCAGACAGCGATAATATCGTTTTCTTTGGCGGCGCCGGGGTTTCCACTGAAAGCAATATTCCGGATTTTCGCAGCGAAAGCGGGCTGTACAATGCAGTAAACAAATACGGCTATCCTCCGGAGACCATGCTTTCCCACAGCTTTTTTGAGGATCACCCAGATGAATTTTACCGCTACTATTTCGGTGAACTTATCTACCGGGAAGCCCGGCCAAATAAGGCTCATCTGGCTCTTGCCCGACTGGAGCAGCAGGGCAAGCTCATGGCTGTTATCACCCAGAATATCGATGGTCTGCACCAGGCTGCCGGCAGCAGAAACGTACTGGAGCTTCACGGCTCGGTGCAGCGCAATTACTGTCTTAACTGTCATCTTAAATACGGGCTGGATTTTATGCTGGAAACAGCGCCCGCAATCCCCCACTGCAGGGATTGCGGCGGCATAGTCCGCCCGGATGTAGTGCTTTATGAAGAATGCCTTGATGATGCTGTGACCAGTGCGGCAATACGTTATATAGCCAAAGCGGATGTACTGATAGTGGGCGGCACATCTTTGGTGGTATACCCTGCCGCCGGCATGATACGTTATTTTAAAGGCCGCAAACTGATCCTTATCAATAAATCCGCCACAGACTATGACGCAAAGGCTGATTTGTTGATACGCACTAGTATAGGACAGGCTCTTGATTATTGCGTCAGGTAGTTTTTGGCGCGCTGCCTTAGCAAAATATGATTGACAGCCGGGCAGTCTTGCGCTAGAATAGATGATAGATGTTTTTATTCAAAATGTATTATCTTTAAGCAATTTTTAGGAGGAAGAATAATGGCAAAGCAAAAATTTGAGAGAACGAAACCGCATGTAAACGTGGGAACCAT
>CAKQQU010000031.1 GCA_934271085.1 uncultured Bacillota bacterium
GACTGTGCCCATTTCGCCGATACCGCTGTCAGGATTCGCAGATATTTCTATATAAGCAACTGGCTCAGATTTGCTGGTGCTAGCATCCCAGATAATGATTTTGCCATCACCATCCTGGTGCATAGTAATATTGGCACAGCAATCAGACCAGCTGCCAGATACTTCTTCATAGACACCGCTGCAGCAGGTAACTATCCACCAACCATACCAGTCGCCGGTCCACCAGTCTACCCAGGATGCGACAGGTTCCGTACCGCCGCCTTCTTTGACGAAGGTGATGATAAGATCCATACCCATAAGATCCAGCTTAATTACACCGTTTTCCAAAGTACCGGTAGAAACTTCGCCGCTGATATCCAGTGATAAATCAATACCTTCCAGGGTCCATTTGCATGAACTTTTTGTACCATCAAGGTTTAGCGTGGCTTTTCCATTGTCTTTAAGCTCAAGGGAGGCACCGTTGGGATAGACCTCGTCAACGGTCATCTCAATTCCCCACATCTCAATGGCAGTGGCCTGATATACATCTGTATCGGGATTGATGTCACCAGTACCGCCGCAGCCAGAAAGGCAAAGAGCAAGAGCCAAAGCCAGCACTAAAGTCAGAACCTTTTGCATTGATTCTCCTCCAGTCTTTCGTCTTATAAGTTATTTTTTACTGAGCGTCTACGGCAATGCTGGCCAAAATAGCCTGGACATCAGCATCATCTATAGAAATGCTGCCATTGGAGGAACTCAAAACAAGACTGACAGTCAACTGAATAGGGCTATCGGTCCAAATCACTCCCATTCCGTAATCGCCAATAGTATAAGTGAAGCCCTGCCAAGTATAGGCGCCGGTAGTAAAGCTCTCCAGATCTGCAGCTCCTTCATACCAAGCCTTGTCAGGTGCGAGCATGGTAGTATCAGGGCCAAAGTAGCTTATATTAAGACCAGGGCAGGTAAACATATCCCAGTCACTTTCAGCGCCCTTGTAAATATTGAGACCATTGGGATCGTAGCCTAAATCAGTATACTCATCAAAAATATCCGAGGTGTTAAAAGATTTCCAGCCATCGGGAACCAGCACACTAAAAACAGTAGTATCAACGGTTTCGCCCTTAACAGCACCGCCGTTGCCGCCGTCACCGCCGTCACCGCAGGCAGCCAAAGAGAACACCAGCAATACAGACATTAAAACAAGAACTAATTTTTTCATAACAATTCTCCTTTTTCTTTTTATATAATTCATTTGCGAGAGAAACCGGCAACTTAGCAGTAGCTGACCGCTCCGCCGCAGTATTCGCAGCAACCGCTGGCATCGGGAACGGTGGTAGCTCCGCAATAGGGACAGGTCACAGCCATTTTAGGCACATCGGCAGCAGCTTTTTCCTCTCTTATCTGCTGGCGAAGATCCATCAATGCAGTCTTTATTTCCTGACCCATCCGTTCATATTCCTGATAATCAGGATTATTGCCCGGAGCGGAAACACCTCTGTTCATAAGCGCTCCCCGCGCCATCTGAGAACTGGTTTCAACGCTGCGGTCGTTGAGTTTAAAGCGAATTTCATCAAACCAGGGAGTATTGACGCGGATAACCATATAGAAATCATATTCATACATATAACGGGGAGGCACATAACTTATCTCTTTGCCATCGGGGCCTTCCCTTTTGATCTCAGTACGGCTCTCATCAATATCCAAATCACATCCGGTAACATGACTGTAATCCAAAACATCCGGATTTTCAGCAATAAGATTAGAGGTTTTGGCTACCAGGAACTGCCGCTTGTCTTCATCCAAATGAAGCAAAATCCTGCGTCCGTAAGTAAGGGTAGTATTAAATTCCTTTACCTTTTCCAGGTTTGCTTCACGGTAAGCCAGCTGATCTTTAATCTCTGCCAAGGTGGAGTGGCGTCTTTCATTAAACCAAGGAGAAAGTTTTTTGGCGCAATCCTTACACAGATTACCATCTTCCAGCTTACGGTTGCCCAGCAGCCCTATTTTATTACCGCATACATCACAGTACTTTTTATCAAACAAACCCATAAATAGCCATCTCCTCAGAAAATGCTATTGATCTAAGCAGCAGAATTTTTGTTCTGGACAGCGCCATAAATATAAAGGGCGGGAATAACCAGACCGAGAAGCAAAGAAACAATGCTTACACTGCTACCGCCAATTACATTGAAGATATTGCCCAGTACGCACAGACCAACTACTATGCAGCCCCACAAAAGACAGGTATGAGCTTTTTCGGGTTTTTCGCAATGGCTTACGCCAAAAATACCGGCGATAAGTTCCGCCACACCGCTGAGCAGGCAAAAAACAGACCCGATTATCATCCATCCCAGAAGACCGCTGCCGGTCAGCAGGCTGGATAAAGCAAGAGTACCGATGAGGGCGATCAGACCAACAATAGCTGAAATAGCGCCGCCGATAATCATCAGAATACCAGTTACCTTCAAAAAGTTTTTCCCTTTCATTATATAAACCTCCTAAAAAATAATAATAATTTATGTATACTGAATAATTCCAGTAAACAACTATTAATTTATTACCCGGGTATCATCCGGGCATCAGACTGGCTTTATCCGTTACCCGACCTTTGGCATTATAAAGCGTCCATCATAGCTACCAGATATGAAGAAGAAACCGAGCTGAAAACAAAATTATCTATAATATTGTCCTTCTTCAGCTGCATAACCTTATCCACAATACCTTTGCTCTCTTTTTCGTCAACCAAAAACACTGTTTTGCAATCCGGCACCTGCTTTTTTGCCATATCGCGAATAGGTTTCATATCATCCGGCCGCCAGCCGTTGCAATCGCATACTTCCAGCAGCAAGGCATTGGGAAGAGCCAATCTGCAAAGGTCAACCGCTTTTTGCGGGTCTTCTGCGTTAAAAACATCATAGTCGCTGTGAGCAGTCAATGCATCTGCAATGGCATCTGCAAAAATAAAATTACGCACACTGATAACCAACCGACGCATGGCTATGGCCCCCGTTTCCTCATTATTTATCAAAAATTTATCAAAACCACTATAGGTATATTATGCAAAAAAATTACCAAGACTGCCCTAGCTAAAGTGACAGTTTTGTACTATTTTTTACATTATTCATTAAAATTACGGGCAAAAAACTCTTCCGGAGGGCAGCACTGCCATCCAAAAGAGTCCGTTTAATTAATAATAATATTAATATGGCTTTCAGGTACCGGCAAGCTATCAATCCTGCCAATCCGGATCAGGGATTATCAGTTTTTTATTGGATACCGCTACCGCCAGTTTGGTTTTGCTGTTAAAGCCTGTTTTCTGCAGCATATTATTAACATGAAAACGCACCGCAGAAACGGAAATACCCATTTTCTCAGCTATTTCACCATATGTAAGGGCATTAACAAGATATCTTAACACCTGAAGTTCGCGGTCGGTAAAATCATAGCTGCTGGTAATGCCTATTTTTACTTCGGGAGTACGTTTTGGATAAACCGACTCGCCGTTTACCGTGCGTTCAATAACAGATAGCAGCTCCTCCTGATCCACGTCCTTATACCAAAAGCTGTCTGCTCCCGCGGCCCTGGCCTGGTCCAGAAAACTGCATTCCACCATAGAGGTTACAATTATAATCTTAATACCGGGGAAATGCTTTTTTATCCTTGCCGCAGCATCCAGGCCGCTTTCATCATGATCTGTGCAAACATCCATCAGGATGAGATCGATATGGTTTTGGATACAGCACATCTCCGCCAGGGAGGCATTGGTGATAGATTCCACAAAGTTGTAACGGGGATCAGACCGGACATATTCCTCCATACGTTCTCTGGCCATACGCTGATCTTCTACTATCAAAATATTAATCACAAAAGCTCCTCCTTTAAAGGGACGGTAACAGTCAGCATAAACCGGGGCGTGCTCTGCAGCAGCATCTGACCGCCGGCACGCTCGATGCGCCGCCTCAGCGAAGTAAGCCCGCCGCCTTCACTTATTTCTTCGGCAGGCTGATTGCCGTTATTGATAATAACCGCTTCAGCAGCTTTATCATTACAGCTAACCGTCACCTGCAAAACATCAGCATCAGCATGGCGCACCGCGTTAGTAGCGCATTCGCGCATGGCTGTTATCAACAAATAAGCGGCTTCTTTGTTTTGCGGAAGCTGGCCGTTGATAATTATTTCTATACCTATGCCTTTTGCCCTGGAAACAAGCTGGCTTAAAGCATCTTCATCCGGGGGAGTATCATTATCATGCTTCAGCAGGCTGACCGCATTATACCACAAATCTATTACAGGCGCCACATCCTCCATAGATCCCTTATTAAGCAGAAAGCGGCGGCTGGCTATAACACTGCGGCCAATATCATCATGGACCCGCATTTTCATAGCCAAAACTTCTTCTTCTCTGGCAATAGCCGAAATATTCTTTATCAACATGCCCATTTTTTCGGACATTCGGGCCAATTCCTCATTGTTTGCCTCCAGCTCTCTGGTTTTTTCATACAGCTCCTTAACGTCTATAGCCATTATCTGGGTATAAACTTTATTACGACAAGGAACGGTCTTACGGCTGAAACTCCATATGCTGCCATCAGGGAAGCGGTAAATATCCGCTGCCTGCCCCAGCCGTTCCACTCCGTTTCCGGGGGAAGGATCAGCCAGGGCAGCAGATATCTCAGCCTCGCTTTGCAGATCCCTTCCTGTCAGGGTATATGCCAGATTATACATAAGCTTATTACATAGCACCGGCAAGCCGTTCTCGTTAAAAAAACAAATAGCGCTGGGCATATCATCAAATGATTCTTTAACGGATCTGCGGGTAGGTATTTTATGATACAGCATATATTCATATACCATGCCGCAGCAGCAGCCGCACAATATCAATACACCTGCTATCCATATAAATACCAGGTCAATATCTGACAGAAAAGCAAAATGCGCCATTTTGCCCATAAAATGTACATCATTAAGGGAGGACAGGCATACGATGCCTAACAAAAGCAACAGGATATCCGGCAAACAGCGTAAAAACCCAAGCCTGTCGCAGCGCACTAAAAAAAGAACCTCCTGGCATAACAATGTAAACAGCCAGAAAATAAGCAAGGCCGTTTGCTGACTATGGCTGGCCGCAGCAAAAGAGATCATGCAACTGCTCCCCCTTTCGGTAAGCGCAGAGTAAGCCTCCATGGTTCCTCATCAGTGGCGCAGATATCCAGTTGCAGGCATGGACAGGCTTTTCGGAGCGAATAAAGTTCGCTTTCGCATTCTACCTCCATAATGAGTATCAGCTCGTCATCCTGTACCTTGGCTATGATAAGGATAGCCGCAAGATCATCAAGGGTCAATTCTATAACAGACTCAAAAAAATCGTAGGCCTGCATTATAGTTTTTGCAGGCAGCATCCCATCGATATCAATACGCAGGCTGCATTCCACATTACAGAGGTTGAGATTATATATGGATTCTTTAAAGCAGTGGAACATTTCTTCTGCGGGCAGACTATCATTCTGATCCGCCATAAATATCAGATTGTTACGTCGTTTAAGATATGCGCCGCAAACAGTCATTTTAGCCAGAATATGTCGCTTTTTATTCTCATCCTTGGTCAGCGCAAATTCCTCAAGAAGGTTATAAAGGAGGTCTATCTGCCCAGCAGTCTGCTTCTGCATACTGTCATACAGACGGTTCTTTTCTTCCAGATAACGCCGGCGCTTCTGAGAATCGTATTCTTCACGCAGAAGCATGTTTTTGTCCTGCAATGTTTCATACTGATCTGCCAGCTGATCCATAACAATCCGGAGTTTGGAAACATCTTCCTGCCAAAATACATGGCCGCCGCTTATGGGAAAGCTGACCAGCCTGTCTCCTTCAGGCATATCCACAGGGGCCTGTTCTGCCTGTATCATATCTTCTTCTGATACTGAAACAGCATCGGAAGAAGAATAATACACCACATGGTTTTTGTCTGCTATACAGGCTGCTATGGGAGATACCCTGAACAGATCTTCATAATTACTGTTTGACTGGATTAGGCCGCAGCGGATGCAGCTTTCAAATATAGCAACTACAAGCAGACAAATAACTATGGTCATATCCCCATATAAAAAATGAAACATGGGAAACTGCAGCGCATAACAAATACAGTACAGCGCCAACAGCAGTAAGAGCAGATATGGCAAAAACAACATTCTGCTGCCGCGAAGCAGACGGGATTTGGAAACCATCATGGTAAGGGCGCCTACAGAAAGCAAAGCATCCCAGATAACAACGGCAATGTAAACCGGGCCGTAGCTGTAATCATGGCCGCTCCAGATTTCACCTTCCGGAAAAACAAATGCCAGCTGATGCATATCATTGGTCATGACCAATAATATAAGAATAAGGGTGGGTATATACAATAACCGCCAGCGTTTATCTTCCGGTTCATAATCATGTTTGCCCAGCCTTTTGGCAGCCTTAAAGCTGCACAGGGGTATGGACAGCATCGGTATATAATAAGCGTACCAGCAAAGACGTGTTATATCATCGCTCCAGAATAAAAATTCGAACTTGCAGGTACGCAGAGCTACCCATAAAACTATCATGACCGATATAAGCACTAAATACCGGCGAAAATCCTTTTGGATAATACGTTTACTGACAGATATACCCCAGGCAACGAACAAGCCAAGATAAATAAAAGAGCGCAGCAGGGCAAAAAAGGATGACAGCCAGCAATTGTCGTAAAATGACAGCTGCCGTAAAAAAAGAGCGGAAATGATCAGCAAAGCCACAACAATAATTATTTTAATATTGCTGTGGTTGCGCTGTGCTGCGCCCCCGTCTACGGCTGCGGCCTTATTACGGCTGCCCAATGTATTGCCAATCATTACCTGACCTCATAATACTTGATAAAATAAATATATTGTCAAAATTATACCATATTAAGAGGGCTAATAGCAATCCTCCCTACACTTCATCAATAGCGGCGCTTCTCTTTTGGGCCGGCACATGATAAAATAGAGCCATAATCCCGTTATGGCAAACCGGCAGCAAAAGGCAAGGTGATTATTTTGCGCGTACGCTATATATTTCACAGCGGTTTTCTGGTGGAAACCGCCGCAAGCTATTATCTTTTCGATTATTACCAGGGCAAGCTCCCCTGCTTATCTGGGGCAAAGCCCATAGTTGTATTCAGCAGTCATTGTCATCAGGATCATTATAACCCGCAGGTTTTTTCCATACTGCAGGATATGGGCATGGAAAATATCCTTGCCGTGCTGGCCAAGGACATCCGTCCCCGCAAATATCCCCGGGATATAGAGGTGATAAGGGCGCGAGGCTGCCAAAATTATCTGCTTCCCGGCGGTGAAAAACTGGAAACGCTTATTTCCACAGACAGCGGCGTGGCATATTTGCTGACAACCGATCAGGGGACTATATATCACGCCGGCGATCTTAATGACTGGACCTGGAAAGAGGAAAACAGCCGGCAAAACCGCCAGATGCGGGGCAATTACCGCCATCAAATAGACAGTATAAAGGGCAGGCATATAGATATTGCTTTTTTGCCTCTGGATCCGCGCCAGGAAGAAAATTATGCGGACGGCATCCTTTATTTTTTAAACAAAACCGATACTGTACTGGCCTATCCCATGCATTATTGGGGGCAGCCCCAGATCATAGATAAATTTTTGCAGGAATATCCTGCCTACAAAAATATTGTTCAGTACACAGAAAATTTTAAGGAGGAATAAAAATGAACTTCCGAATGATCCACGAGAATTATAATGTGGGCGATCTTCGCCGCTCTCTCGACTTTTATCAGAAAGCCCTGGGGCTGACCGAAAAGCGGCGCATTACCAAGGATGATTTTATCATTGTTTATATCGGTAATGATAATGCTGACTTTGAGCTGGAGCTTACCTGGCTTAAAGACCATCCGCAGCAATATGATCTGGGTGAGGGAGAATTTCATCTGGCATTTGAAGCTGAGGATTTTGCCGCAGCTCATAAGCTCCATGAGGAGATGGGCTGTATCTGCTTTGAAAACCATGACATGGGTATCTATTTTATAGAAGATCCGGATGGATATTGGCTGGAAATACTTCCCCGCCGCGATAAAAAATAATTGATTTATCACAAGGCAGCTTATTTCCCTTTAAAATATCATCATACAGCCTGCCTGTTTTTCCGTATTGACACAGTGTTGACAGCTTTGGAATACATTTCTGAAGCTGTCAACATTTTTTTGGCAGACATCATCAAAACCCGTATTTGGTTTTTATCCGCTCCAGCTTTTCCAGCAAAGGATCTGCCAGCAGCCAGAGAAATATCATGGTAGCCGCGGCATGTATCAGATCAAAAGGCAGGCCGCTTATATAATAAGTCAGGAGTATCTGCCAGTTAAGATCTCCCTGCCACATAATGGCGGAAGCAGGGTTCATTATCCCGCCATATATCAGCAGCGCCGCCAGACCGCCGAAAACAGTCAGGGAAACCCGGGTTCCGGGCAAACAGCCTTTGGGGAACAAAACCCCCGCCAAAAAACCTATCAAGCCCATGGCCATCATCTGCCAGGGAGTCCATGGTCCCTGGGAAAACAAAATATTGCTCACCAGCATGGTCATGGCGCCCACCATAAAACCGCTTTCCCCGCCCAAAGCCACTCCGGCAATAATGACAATAGCCGTCATTGGCTTGAACTGGGGCAGCATGAAAAAGGCGGCGCGGCCCACCACACCTATACCGCAGAGCACGGCAATGACCACCAACTCTCTGGCCTGAGGTTTACGTCCCTCAAAAGATATGAAAAAGGGCAGCATTGTTTCCAGTAATATCAGGAGCGAAACCAGATAATACCTGCGGTCTCCCCAACAGGTCACACCCAGCCAGATGGTAGCAGGTACGGCAAGCAGTACAACCGCCAGAGATATCCAGGTACGCAGGGACAGCTTATGATCCAGGTTTGCCATATCATATACCGGATTTCGCCGCCCGCCAAGGCTGAAAGCCAGCAAAAGCAAAGCCGCCAGCACTGCCAGATAAGGCACTATGCTGCTGCCGGCAGAATCCGTACCAAAGGCATAAATCATCGCCGCCACAACAGCGCAGCCGGCAAAAACCGCTGTTACCCTGCGCCATAAAGGCAGACGGGGTTTGCCGGCAGAGGCATCGGGCAAAGCAGCTACAGCAGCGGCGGAATCAGGAGAAGCTGCATCATTATTATCCCCGGGAAGAACAGGAGCGTCCGGCAACTGCCCGCCGCAGGCTGTTATCACATCAGATACGGTGATAGCTTCGGGCAGCAAACCGCGGCTGAGCCTGTTGGCTGCCGTAGTATAAAAGCTGTTTCCGGCAAAAAAACTGCGGGGCGTTCCTGAGGAAACAATATTCCCATCGAAAAAAAGGCCGCAGCGGTCTGCATATTCCGCACAAAATTCAGTGTCGTGGCTTACCATTAAAACGGCTGTTCCCTGCCGGGTAAGCTGTTTGATCACAGCGGCCAGCACCTGCTTGAATTCTGCGTCCAAACCCTTGGTAGGCTCGTCCAGCAAAAGAAGCTCCGGCTGGGTCAAAAGCACCTTGGCCAAAGCCAGGCGCTGCTGTTCGCCGCCGGAAAGATCATAAGGATGCCGCTCAAGCAATTTATGTAATCCGCAAAGGGTGCAAACATGGGATATGCGCCGCTCCATATTTTCGCGGCTGCCTTTATCCTGATCAAAAATTTCCCGCAAGTCTTCGGCAACGGTCTTTTTAACAAACAGATTCCGGGGATCCTGGGTCAGCAGGGCTATTCTGGCGGAGGTTTCCCGTTTTCCCCGGTAAGGCTTCAGCACCCCTGCAATCACAGCCAGGGCCGTGCTTTTACCGGCCCCGTTACCTCCCATAATTGCCAGGAATTCCCCTGCATTTATATCTAATGAAAGCCCACTTAATACGTCATTTTCCCCCTGTTGGTACCTGAACCATACATCTTTCAGCCGCAAAACAGTATTATTCCTCTGGGTCATCTGCTCTGGGCTTTCCGGCTGCTTCAGCTCATGGGAGGCCGAAAAATCCTTCAGCCAGTCACGTCCTTCTCTGACAGTTACCGGGCAGGGCAAATTATTGGGTACGGCAGCCCAGATACGCATGGGAGCCGGCATTGCCGCAAACATGGAGTGCTGATGGCTGCGCAGTATCTCACCTGTGGCAGCAGGACTATTGTCGGAAATAAGCTTCCCCTCATCCAGAACCAATACTCTGTGGGAAAGGGGAAAGGCCTCCTCCAGACGATGCTCACTAAGAATCACTGTTGTAGCCAGTTCCCTGTTGATACGTCCCAGGGCTGTCAGAAATTCCCCGGCGGCAATAGGGTCAAGCTGGGCGGTAGGCTCATCCAGTATAAGGACATCCGGCTGCATAGCCATAACGGAAGCCAGATTCAGCAATTGCTTCTGTCCGCCGGAAAGACTGCTGACATTTTGGTAAAACCACTGTTCTATACCAAAAAAAGCCGCCATTTCAGCTACTCTGGAGCGGATGATCCGATTATCATAACCCAGGCTTTCCAGGCCGAAAGCCAATTCATGCCAGACCTTATCTGTTACCAGCTGATTATCCGGGTTCTGCAAAACAAACCCGATCTTTTCTGCCTGCTCTCTTTGGGAAAGCTCAAGGAGCGGCCTTCCCATAAAAAAAATATTGCCCCTTATTTGACCATGAGGCGATAGGGCCGGCTTAAACTGACGAAGCAGCGTGGTCTTGCCGCAGCCGGAAAGACCGCAGACAGTTATAAACTGGCCGCAGGGAATAACAACATTAATATCCTTTAAAACTTTTTCCCTGCTCCCGGGATAAGTAAAACTGAAATTCTGCAATTCAAAGCAATTCAAAATAATTACCTCTTTAGGACGCATGATTAAAATCGCCCGATACCTGTGATAACCGCCGCCATTTTAAAAACTCCCTAATATCTATCAATAAAGGCAGCAAAAGCAGCAGCAAATAGGCCAGATAAACGCTGAGCTGATAAGCATCAAGACAGCGTCCTCCCAATTGAGGGAAATAATACCAGTACAAGGCGCCTTTTAGCTTTCCGATAAGCACATAGGCTACGGTAATTAATAAAAATAATCCGGCAAAAGAATCTCTTTTATTCCAGCGGTAAATAGAAAAAGCGGTACGGCCCGGCAAGCCATAACCGCGGGAACGCATACTGTCGGCGGTATCAATAGAGTTTTCCAGCGCCCAGGTTATCATAATGGAAATGACTTTCAGACCCTGGCGGATTTTAGGCATTATTCCCTCCGGTTTCCGGTCAATAGTATAGCGGGCCTGCCTTACCTCCTGCAGCTGCCTGCGGAAGCGGGGAACAAAGCGCAGCGTCATTGATAATACCAGCGATAAGGCGGGAATTACTCTTCCGAAAAGCCAGACAAATTTATCCGAGGTCATAACCGCATTATAGCAGCTAAACCAGCATATTACCGCAACCAGCATGGAACCTGCGGCTAATCCATAAAAAATGCTTTCCAGGGTCAAAGGGTTGCCGTTCGGCAAATAAGCCAAAATAGTTGTTCCGGCATGATTGAACAAAGGGTTAAGCAAAGCGGTAAACAAAAAAAGAGGCAAAAGCAGCAGCAAATTGCGGAAAAGATCCCTTTTATTAAGCAAAACAGCAGCATAAGCCAGGGAGCATATTAAAGTCAGCAGCAGGCATACCGGCTGCATTATAAACATGGCAAAAAGCAATACAGCCAGAAAATAAGCAAAATTTATCAAAGGATGATATGTGGAAAAGGCGTCGCCGGTTTTCATAATAACCCCTGCCTGCTAATAGCCGCCGCCAACATCATGTCCCAAATCGCAGGTATATACCCAGGATATCTGGTCGCCTTCCGCCGGATAACAGCCGGAACAACCATAATTGGGAAACACACCGTTAATGCTGAACATCCAGCCGCTGAGATCGCCGGCGTCCATTTCGTATATATTATTGATGCCCTCTATGTAAGCAGAGCCGTAGGCCGGCGTAGTAGAAAACTCCAGGTGTATACTATTCTCCCGGCATACCCGCTGCAGAATATCAAAGACACTTTCACCATCAGTAAACTCAACCGCCGTTGCGGCAAGTATCACCCCGTCGGCAGGTATCAAGCCTGACTTTTCCGGTGCCAGTTTATCCATATTGTCCAAAATAACATCACAGGAGATAGAAATATAGCAGGTAAGCTGCTGAGTTCCGGCCACAGGGGAGGCCTCGTCTGCATTTATCCCTTTCAAAGAAGATCCGTCAGCAGATCCGGCAGGCGAAAACTCATCCGTATCACCGCCCTCTGCCCCGGATACTTCTTTATCCTGTTCGGCCAAAAGGCCGGATTCGCCATTATTATCCTCAATGCCGGCGACAGGGATATTTTCTTCTTTTTCTGCCGTACTGCCGTTACTCTGACAACCAGTCAGCAGCAGGGTCGCGGCTATAATGGTTATAACCGTAAATATTTTTCCGTATTTTTTCCAGATCATATTTTCTCCTTACAGTTACAGCCTGGCAGCATCCTGCAGCAGATCATAAAGAAGCGCGGCTGTTTCCCCCCTGGTCACAGTTACTGCGGATTGATACCACTTGACAGTTAACTGCTCCCTGATACCCATATTTACAGCCACCCTGTCTAAAATAAGCAAAGCCTCGCTGTCGCTGATAGTGCCATAAGGATCAAATATCGTGGCGCTGCGGCCGGTGATCATTCCGTAATCATAGGCAGCGCCTATATAAGGAGCAAACCAGGCTGCATCCTGCACATCCTCAAAAACGCTTATGATTTTCCCCTGCAGGCCCAAAGCCCTGACTATCATGGCGGCAAATTCTCCCCTGCTCAGTTTTTTATCCGGTTGGAATGTCCCGTCGCCCATACCGTTGATAAAACCGCCTTTAGCCAATGCGTTGATCTGTGTCTCATAGTCATGGCCGGCTATATCCGTAAAGGCCATATCATCAGTTTTGCTGCCGCTGTCCGCCATTTTATAAAAAGAATAATCCCCCTGCTGCTGACGGCAAATAGCAACAAGAGCGCAGAAAGCCTGTTCACTGGCCATCTGATTACTGCCTTCACTATCCGACAAGGTATGGCAGAATCCCTCTGCGCCACCATGACCGGCATTATAATAACTTAAAAGTCCATTGATCAAACCATTGCCGCCCTTAAAAAAGCGGCTGTCATCCATGCTTATTCCCAGCTCACATAAGGCCAGGATGACCTGAGCCGTGCTTTCCGCATTGGCAGTACCCCAGGAGGAATAGCCGCCATTGCTATCCTGCAGGCGGGAAATGCAGTCCACTCCTTTGGCAACTGCGGCTTTAACCTGATCCTGCCCTGTATAGGAAGATAAGGCTATCAGCGCCATGGCGGTCATATCCGGGTCGGCAGCAGAACCGGCAACAGCCCATCCCCCGTCTGCAAGCTGCGCACTGAGAATATATTGGATATACATTTCCCTGCTAGCCTGGAGCTTGCTGCCCGGGGCCTTGGGCATAGCATAATTGCCGCTATCCAAAGCTATCAAAGCCCATACCGGGCCGGCCAACCCCTGCCATACCACAGACTCGTAGTCTGCCAACGGCGTAAGCAGATCGTACCCTGCTACATCGGCAGGAGACCGGCCGATGGCTGTCAGCGCCAGCACTACCCTGCTGTACTCGGTGTATTTTCGCTGATGCAGTACTCCGCCACAGTTGCGGAGATATTGACACAGATTATCATAGTACCCGGCAAAACAGGCATCTCCCATCTCCACACCGCTGCGAGCCAGCCCTATTACCAGCCATTCGCCGCCGATACTTCCCACTTCCGGTACAGGAACCTGCTTATGCAGCCAGGCAGCCACATCATCCCTTATAGCCGGTATATTCGGCCCGTCGGCAGCAGATGCCGCAGCTGCTGTCAGGAATATCAAACACAGGCTAAGCAGCAGCACCGGGAATATTCTTTTGGGCATTTTCATTCGCACTCCCCTTCCCTTATATGCTTCAAAACGGCCAAAAGAGGGGGAGGAGCTGGCTCCCCACCCTCTTGCGGACACAAATAATATTAACGGTAATTATCCAGCAGATACATCATCTTAACCGCCTCAGCCCGGCTGCCGTATCCCAAAGGCCGGAAGCTGCCGTCAGGATAACCGCCGATGATACTGGCCTGCTGCAAAACGCTGACTGCTGCCGCAGCATAGGAGCCTATGGCATTGCTATCGGTAAAGCCAAGATAACCGCCGACAGGCAAAGCCTTTCCCAGATAAATGCCATAGCGATAAAGCATGGCTGCCATTTCCTGCCGGGATATCAGGGAATCCGGCCGGAAACTGTTATCACCGTAACCGGTAACAATACCGGCAGCGGCGGCCCAGGCTACCGGTTGGGCATAATACTTATCGCCGCTGATATCGGTAAAGCCGCCGTAATAATAAGGCATATCTTTACCGCTCATACGAGCCAGCATAGTTACAAAATCAGCGCGGGTTATATTGCGTTCGGGATAAAAGAAGCCGCCGTAACCCTGAACGGCGCCGCTTGCCGCCAGATCGGTTATATAATGATAGGCCCAGTGGTTGGCAGGTACATCATAGAAGATGACGCCTGTCATATTGCCATACCTGGCCGCTTTCTCAAATTTTTCTTTGGCAGCAGCCAGATCGGACAGAGCCTCCTGATAATCCTTATAGTCGGAATTCTTGTCATCATATACCTTTTGAGCTGCTTTCAGAGCCTTCTGTAAAGCATTATAGTCAGCTTGTTTTACCCACAGCTTATTGGCAGGCACATCGCTGCCGTCCTCACTGACATATATTTCTTCCAGCAAAGATTCCGCCACGCTGATATATTTGCTCAGATAATTCTTAAGCGTAGACAGCGATGGATCGATATCCTTTGCCGAAAAACCCCTATATTTTTCAGTATAATCGTCTGTGTAGTAAAGGATGATCTGGTCTCCGTCATTAAGAATATATTTATTTATGGCAGTCCGGCTTACATCAACATCGTCATCATCCTTATCATAGACCACATACATCCAGCCGGAATTCTTACCATTGTCCTGCTCGGCCAGTTTTTTACCGGTAAGCGGATTCTCAACTGCAGCAAGATAACCGTTTTTGTAATCATAGGACAGCTTTGCCTTATTAAGAGCAGTACGGATCAGATCCCAAGCGCTGTCCCCTTCTGCCATAACATACTCACGGGTGGCATACCAGGTAAAATAGTTTTCATGACCGCTGCTTCCGTGCTCGCTGTCGCCTATAAGACGGAAGGTAACGGTAAGCCCCTCTGTTTTCAGGTTTACCCTGACTGTTTTATTGGCGGTCATTACGCTAAAGCTGCCCTTGGCATCGATATAGCCATCAAAGCTTATAACATAAGTATAATCACCGGTATACAACTGATATTTATTTACATCGCCAGCTACTTTTGCGCCTTTGGCATCATAAACACGGATAACTGCCTTTTGGCTTACATCCCGGTTATCCTCATCACGGATATCGAAGGTAACGGTATACTGCTCTGCCTGGGAAGCAATGGCATAAATACGGCTGTCCTGATTGGCGCTGAAATCATAGATATTATAAGCGCCTTTATTGGCGGCATACCCCAGGCAGGCGATCAGCCCACGGAAACCCTGTTCGGTAGAAGTGGCATTAAGGCTGTTTTCATATCCGTAAAGAAAGCCGTTGCCGCTGGCGTCAGCCATGGCTATAATGCCGTTCAGCAGATCATGTCCGTAAAAATCAGCAGGATCATGACCTACAGCCGCCAACCCGGCAGCCAACAATGCGGTAGATTCCACCGTATCGCTTCCCCAGGAAACTACAGTATCATTTTCATTAAAGGTAACCGCCGACTCCAGGGCTGCCAGGGCTTTGTTTACAGAATCTGCGGCATCTTCCCGGCCGGCCAGAGCCAGGAGAACAGGAGCGGTGGTATCGGCGTCCGCAGTAGCTTCATAGCCGTTCCAGCCGCCTTTGGCAAGCTGGTTATCCAGTATCTTTTTGACAAGAGTGTTGATCTCGATGCTGTAATCATCGCCAAACTGCCGGAAAGCAATGACCATATAAGGCAGAGTATATATACTGTCTTCGCTGCTGACCTTAGCCTTCAGCAGAGCCACCGCATCAAACTCATTTCCCTGGGCAGTGACAACATGATGGGCGTCATAGCCCAAAGCGCTGAGACCGATGATATATTTGGCCAGATCTCCTGATTTGACATCAGCATCAGCCAACCGGGCTACGGCATAATCCACATAAGCCTGCTTTTGGGATTCAGTCAGGCTATGGCTGCTTCCTAAACCATAAGCCGCCGCACCAAGCTTATCCGCGGCAGCCATATCCGCAACCACCCAGGGATAGTTGCCAGTATCCATTTGCTTTTGCCAGGAAACTGCAATATTATTGGCCAACAGCTTGGCCAGATAAGGATTATCAATAGTGCTCCAGGTTGCATTGGAATCCAAAACAGTTATATCGAATTTTACAACCGCATCATCCGACAGCCCCGAAACATGACTGATAGTAGCTGTCAGAGATACTTTTTTGGCGGTATCAGCGCAGGTAACATGGCCACCATCAAGGATAATGCTCTGATCTGAGGATTTCCAGCTTATGACTACCTGATCGCCGCTGCCGAAAGTAACCGTATCGGCATCGGCGTCATAAGAGGCCGCCTCATACAGATCAAGATCAAAGCGAACGCACCAGGGATACTGGTTAGCGCTCTTGATAATGTCAAAAGTAAGGGCTTCTTTGACTGCCTGTACTTCTTTTTGGGCCAAGCTTTCATTATCCGCTTTCAGCACAGTGACGGGGAATTCTTTTTCCACCTTAAGTTCGCTGCCAGGCAAAGTAACTGTAGCGGTCAAAACAGCCTGCTTATCACTTTCGCTATCAGGTTTGATCCTGCCGGTTGCGGTTATGACAGCAGTATCAGAACTTTTCCAGGTAATGACAGTACCGTTTTGCCCGGCAACAGGCAGATCGATATTCCGACTCAATGACTTTTCTATGCTTAAATTATCAGCATCCTGCTGCAGAAGGGCGATTATGGCCTCATTTTCGTCAGGCACCACTATCACTTTGCATACAGGAGTGGTTATATATTCATAAGAATCTGCCTGCAGCTGCACAGCCAAATAATATTGGCCGGGAGAGGTAAATCCGGCAGTGATAACTCCATCGCTGATTGATGCGGTTCCCGGAAAACCGCTAACAACAGAGCCGTACTCATCGATAACGCCCACAATCAGATCATTATCATCAAAGTCGGCTGCATAGCCCCACATATTATCATTAAAATCAACGCTAAGCGATAATTCTCCGTCCACCTTTACTACTGCTACATCACGGTCAAAATAGGCGTAATAATCAAAGCAGTAGCTATCCCCATATACCCAGGCCGTAAGATAATCGCCGTCTTTTACCTTCTGGGTCAGCCCTCTGGCCGTTTCATTATTAAGGCAATAGCTTACATTGGAAGTTGTGATTCCCCAAAGTTTGTTGATATATCCGGAAGCGTTTTTTGCATAACCACCCACGCAATATCCGTTATGGACGGCAGTAAGCACATCGTCTATATCATAATAACCGTTGGCATTAAGG
>CAKQQU010000032.1 GCA_934271085.1 uncultured Bacillota bacterium
GCCTCAACAGGCAGCTGAGCAATGGGCACTATCTCCTCATGCACAGCACCGTCGGTCAGCATCAGGCCGCGGCTGTCATTAAGGCAGCCGGTAACATAAACAGTGATGCTGTCCTGGGCCAATGCGGCAGGCCCAAAGGCCAGTAATAAAAACAGGGCCAGCAAAGCCGTTAAAGCTTTGTTCACTATATTGTGTAAAACTTTTCCCATCTTCTTCCTCTCCTTTTCCGTTTTATTTTATAAAAAGCAATCACTAAAGCAATTACTTTTCAAACAAAGCTTTGCAAAAGGAAATACCGCATAAACTGACATCAGCAGTTTCCCGGACAATAAAAAACCGCACAAACAAATCGTTTTGTGCGGTATTCGCAAAACTGTTACCCTCTCCCGGAGGTCTTAGCGCAAAAAGTATCCTGACTCAGCTTCAACGCCTGCTTTCACCTTCTCAGCTTTCGCCAATGGTCGACATATGTCCGAAAGCAGG
The DNA here is from genome assembly GCA_934271085.1 of uncultured Bacillota bacterium. GTDB lineage: Bacteria > Bacillota > Dehalobacteriia > UBA4068 > UBA4068 > HGM13862. Next base: position 484 of record CAKQQU010000032.1, read on the forward strand.
CTCAGCACCACAGTGGCCGGCCCGTTGAGGATTTTGACCTCATTCCATGTTTACGCTGCTATATGCTTTTATGCCTATACTAATCGAAAAAGGATATTACTCAGTTTAGCTATGCTGTATAAATGCTATGCTATAAATAGTATATAATTTCTTTATTTTAATGTCAAGGATGCATTAAAAAAACAGATACTTTTATAAAGTATTAGTAATTATTTATCAGGCAAAAATCTTTCTCTTAAATGATAAACATGTTATACTGTAAAAAAAAGAAAAGGGAATAAATCCATGACTAAAAGAATAGCGCTGATAGCTCATGATAACATGAAAGCTGATCTGACAGAATGGTGTGTAGCCAACAAAGAAAAGCTGGGCCGCCACTTCCTTTGCGGAACAGGTCATACTGCCCAAATAATAAGCGAGGCTACCGGATTGCCTGTATTCGGCTATAAAAGCGGCCCTATGGGAGGCGATCAGCAAATAGGCGCCCAGATAGCAGACGGCCATATCGATATCGTAATATTCCTTTCCGATCCCCTGACAGCCCAGCCCCATGATCCGGATGTAAAGGCGCTGCTGCGAATAGCGCAGGTATATGATATTCCTATTGCCAATACCCGCGCTACCGCGGATTATATCGTCAATTCCCGGCTGTTTGACGAGGATTGACCGGAAAGGAAGCTGCTAATGCGCCTGTTCATATCAGTCAATTTTGACGAAACAACTAAAGATAATATTCTGGCAATACAGAGCCGTCTGAAACAAATTACGCAAGGGAATTTCTGCCGCAGGGAAAACTTTCACCTCACCTTGGCATTCCTGGGAGAAATGGACAGTAATCAGCTAAAAACAGTATGCCGGGTGATGGATAATATTGGTGTAGGCGATATAAACCTGGAATTTACTGATATTGGCTGCTTCAGACGGGACGGCGGAGATATATGGTGGCTGGGGATAGCCCATAATCCCCAGCTTATAGCCTTGCAGAAAGATCTGACCACCCGCCTTACTTCCGCGGGCCTGCTGGCGGAAAACCGCCGCTTTTCACCCCATATAACCCTTTGCAGGCAGGCGAAATCCCCCCTGTCTTCTCAACAGCGCGGCAGCTTGCTTAAGGAAAAGTTTTCCTATACCGCCAGCCATATCAGTCTGATGTCGTCTCAGCGTATCGATGGCATCCTTACCTACAAAGAGCGGTACCGTATCCCCAGATAAAAAACAGGAAGGATAAATCCTTCCTGTTTTTATTTATCCGCTTGCTTATTATCAATAATATCCGCCAAAGATCAGGACAAAATTATTATCATTATCCAAACAAAAGCGAACAACAGTTCTTTATAATGCAGCCCTCCATGCTTGATGTAGACCTTATAAATTAATAATTTTTTCCTGAATCATACATTGACACGAACAGGTGTTCGCTATATAATAAAACCATACCACTTATTACGGAAGTACCCATGAACGCCCTTAATCTGCCCATAGAAATGATATCCATATGTTATGCAGACGGCCAATTACGTCCTCTGCGTTTCCGCTACGAAGATAATAACCACAGTCTTTTTACGGTTAAGATAGCGGAGATACTGGTAGCAAGAGAACTGAACTATGTGGGACGCCAGTTTTATCAGTATATCTGTAAAGCTTTGTCGGCAAAAAAAGAGATGCTTTTCGAGCTGCGCTACGAAGTAAAAAATCACCGGTGGACCCTTTTTCGCTTTTTAAACTGAACATATGAACGAATCCAATAAAATAATTTTTCATATAGATGTCAACAGTGCTTTTTTGTCCTGGACGGCAGCGTACCGTCTTAAGGTACTGGGCGAGGAAACCGATCTGCGAAATATACCTTCAGCTATCTGCGGCAGTACGGAAACCCGGCACGGCATCATCCTGGCTAAAAGCGGCCCTGCCAAAGCATACGGCATCAAAACCGGCGAACCGCTTTATCTGGCCAAAAGAAAATGTCCTCAACTGGTAACAGCACCGCCGGATTATGCTCTTTATACAGAGGCATCCCGCAAATTTATAGAACTGCTCAAAGAACTGGCACCTGTAGTGGAGCAGTATTCCATTGACGAGGCCTGGGCAGATATGACCGGCACAGAAAAGCTTTACGGGCCGCCTGTACTGGCCGCCGAAAAGATCAAGGACAGGATACGTGAACAATTGGGTTTTACGGTAAATATCGGCATATCCTGTAATAAGCTGCTGGCGAAAATGGCTTCCGAGTTTGAAAAGCCCGATAAAGTCCATACCCTTTTTCCCGATGAGATCGCAGTAAAACTTTGGCCCCTACCGGTAGGCGAGCTTTTTATGGTAGGCCGCGCCAGCTGCCGCAAACTGCAAAGCATGGGCATAGCAACCATCGGCCAACTTGCCGCCGCCGATCCACGACAACTTAAGCTCCACCTGCACAAGCAGGGAGAAATGATCTGGAACTTTGCCAATGGCCGCTGGGATCAGCAGGTCAGCGACGATGTCTCTTTAAACAAAGGGTACGGAAACTCCCTGACAACTTCCCGCAATGTATGTGATACTGATAAAGCCAAAACCATTATTCTTTCGCTGTGTGAAACTCTTGCCATGCGTATTCGCAGGGATAATCAACTCTGTTCCTGCGTAAGCCTTCATATACGCAAGGATGATTTTAGCAGCATATCTCAGCAAAAACAGCTTTCCCGGCCTACTGACGCTACTATGGAAATATATCATGCAGCCTGCCGGATCTTGGATCTTCTTTGGGATGGCCATACCCCACTGCGCCAAATAGGAGTGTATCTCAGCAAGGTAGAGCAAAACTGCGGCAGACAAATATCTCTGTTTTCCACAGATAATTATGAGCAGCTGGCCAAAACAGATAAAGCCATAGATTCCATCAGAGCCCGCTTTGGCGAAGAAGCAATTATGCGGGCCTGCTTTCTCCAGGCAGAGGTCAGCCCCATGAGCGGGGGATTGAGCAAACAACGGCGTACAGGTATAACCAAGATCACCGACCCGCCTTCCGATTAGTTAAAACGGTGACGCCGCTATCATTAAAAACAAAAAATAACCGCCGCTCCTTTTAGCTGTTTATGGTATACTTTAAATATATTGGAAATCTATCCTAAAACAACAGGAGAAAACACCATGGACGCTATAGTTTATACCTCTAATACCGGCTTTACCGCCCATTATGCCCAGCTTTTGGGAGAACGGGCCCAGCTCCCCATTTATTCTTTGGAAGAAGCAAGGTCTCATCTGGAAAAGGGTGCGGATATAATATATCTGGGTTGGCTGATGGCCGGACAGATCAAAGGATATACCCAGGCAGCGCATCTGTATCAGGTAAATGCTGTATGCGCTGTGGGAATGGGCAGATCTCATAACACCAAAATACAGCAGGAGCTGCAGGAGCGTTATCATCTCAACTCCACACCCATATTCGTGCTCCAGGGCGGGTTTAATATGGATAAACTGTCAGGTATACACAAATTCATGATGACCACCATGAAGAATACCGTTGGGAAAAAACTGGAACAAAAATCCGACAAAACTCCGGAAGAGGCAGAGATGGCCCAACTCTTTATGCATGGGGGCGATCTGGTAAAAAGCGAGAATCTCGATCCCGTATTGGCATGGCTGGAGGAAAACGGCAAGTGATATATCAAAACATTCTGCCTGCCAAATTCATTTCCCGTCCCAACCGTTTTATCGCCCATATCCTCCTTGAGGGGAAGGAGCAAATATGCCATGTTAAAAATACCGGACGCTGCAAAGAATTGCTGATACCCGGCTGTAATATCTTTGTACAAAAAAGCAACTCGCCAAAGCGCAAAACTGAATACGACCTGATATCAGTGGAAAAAGGCGGAAGGCTTATCAACATGGATTCTGCTGCACCCAACCAGGTATTCGCAGAATACGCCGCTTCGGGCGGGTTGGGATTCCGGCCGGATATTCTGTTAAGGGAACGGCAATTTGCAGATTCGCGTTTTGATTTTTATCTTGAGCATAAGGGGAAAAAATTTTTTGCCGAGATCAAAGGAGTGACCCTGGAAGACAACGGGATAGTCCGGTTTCCGGATGCCCCGACTACCAGAGGCCTAAAACATCTCAAAGGCCTGATAAACTGCGTTCAACAGGGATATGGCGCCTATGCGGTATTCATTATACAAATGAAAAATGTAAAATACTTTGAGGCAAACCGCGAAACACATCCCGAATTTGCCGAAGCCCTTAAAGACGCTGCCGCCTCCGGTGTACAGCTTTTGGCAATAGATTGTAGAATAACATCCGCCAGTATTCAGGCGGCCGATACTGTGGAGATAAGGCTATAAATATGGACGACTGGTATGTTTATATTTTAAGCTGCGCGGATGGCACTCTTTATACCGGCAGCGCCAAAAATGCGGAAAAAAGGCTGGCTACCCACAACAGCGGCAAAGGCGCCAAATATACGCGCAACAGGCTTCCTGTTACCATGGTCTACTGCGAAAATGTTGCCGGTAAAAGCAATGCCCTGCAAAGAGAAGCAGCTATAAAAAAAATGAGCCGCAAGGAGAAGCTGGCTCTTATAAAAAGCAGATAAAATTGCAAAAGCAACAAAAGGTAAATATCCGGCATCGGCCTGCTGGCTCTGGGGCAGATAAAGTATATAATGAAATCTGCGGAGGTGAAGAAAATGGTAAAAGAAGAGAAATGGCTGACGCTGGTAACGGATGGGCTGGGGTGCGAAGCAGTTCTGGAACACAACTACGCTCTAATGCAAGTGGAACTAGGGAAAGCGAGATGCCATTTGTTGTTGGACGCAGGGTTCCCCAAGGATATGGCAGAAGCATATCTGGTAAAGATAGTTCAGGAAAACTACTCCCTCCCGAAACGCAAGGACGATTAAAGAACACAGACATTACCGATGAAAACGGCAATGTGCTGGAACTGTTATGCCGGATGGTCACGAAAAGCCAAAACAGCTATAATATAGATAATGGAGAGATGAATAATGGAGAACAAACAGCAAACTATGACCGCCTGGGAATGGGCGCAAACCAACCCGCAGGAAGTTATAGAGGAATATATGAAAGACAGCCCGGTATGCAGGCGGTTGATCCCGGAATGGCGGGCAGAGGGGCAAACGGATCGGGAAATAGCGGAGTTTCTGGTCAGTTTCGCTTAACGGTTTCTCCTTCGGTAGACGAAGCGCTTACCCGCAAAAAAGTTCCGGTTATAGGGCTGAAGGATTACAGCAATAACTATAATTCCTTTGCGGCGGGGCTGCAAAGAAATATAGAGGAAAATCCCTTTGGCGCCTTTGTCAGCCCCCATAAAGCCAGCGAACTGGCAGCGGATGGCGCCAACAGGGCGTAAAAACATGCCCATCACCGGACGAGTCTGCATAACAACTTATTCTGCACAACAACTTATCCTGCACAACAACTTATCCTGCGCAACAACTTATCCCGCACAACAACTTATCCCGCACAACAACTTATCCCGCACAACAACTTATCCTGCACAACAACTTATCCCGCACAACAACTTATCCTGCACAACAACTTATCCTGCGCAACAACTTATCCCGCACAACAACTTATCCTGCACAACAACTTATCCCGCGCCATACGGAAGATAAAAATAACCGAATAAAAATCACCCATGAAAAAAGCCCCGATAACGGGGCTTTAATTATTTATCCTGCAATATGGTAGCTATGCTGGATTTAGCCTTGCTGCTGTGCTCCACAGCCAGCGAGCGGGCCAAATTACTATCACCGGCAGCAATAGCCTGCATAATGCTGCGATGCTCGGTAAGCACCTGAGGAATTCTCTCCGGCTTTGTCAGTGACTTATGGCGGGCCAGTTTAACAAAATTATGATAGCTGCTCATCATATTGCGCAAGGGTCTGTTTTTACTGGCTTTGCAGATAATATCGTGAAAGCGGGAATCAAGCTCAACAACTTTATTAACATCGCCTTTATTGATATAAAATTCAGTCATACTGACCGTTTCTTCAAGCTCAGTGAGTTCATCGGCAGTAATACGTTCTGCCGCCAATTGAGCAGCCAGACCTTCCAGTTCCAGCTTAATGGTATAAATATCATCTATATCCTGGGTGGATACTCCCAGCACTACAGCACCCTTATTGGGAGTGGATTCCACCAACCCTTCCAGTTCAAGCTGCGAAAGCGCTTCCCGCAAAGGCGTGCGGCTGACCCCAATCTCATTGCAAAGCTGTTTCTCATTCAAAGCCATTCCCGAAGGATAAACGCCGGAAATGATATTCTGCTCCAAAATATGGAAAACCCTGCTTCGTAAACCTCTGCTGCCTTCAGTATCCTTTTCATTATTGGCCATAAAAAAGTCACCTCATTTATTTATCTCAGCTAAAACAGCGGTGGTAAATTCTTTTGTTCCGGTAGTACCTCCCAAATCGAAGGTACGGTATTTTCCGCTGGCATAAACTCTGCGCAAGGCTTCGTCTATACAATCTGCTGCCGAGGATTCGCCAATATGACGCAGCAGCATCACCCCGGAAAGCATAATAGCGGTAGGATTAGCCATATCTTTACCGGCAATATCCGGAGCGCTGCCGTGTATAGCCTCGAAAACAGCGGCGTCCTTACCAATATTGGCACCGGGAGCTACGCCCAAACCTCCTACCAATCCTGCAGTAAGATCGGAAACGATATCGCCGTAAAGATTGGGCAGAACCAGCACATCATATTTTTCGGGAGCGGTAACCAGGTTCATGCACATGGCGTCCACGATCATTTCCTGAAACTCAATACCGGGGTATTCTGCAGCTATGCGCCGGGCTTCTTCCAAAAACATGCCGTCAGTGCATTTCATGATATTGGCCTTATGTACAGCCGTGACCTTATGGCGTCCATTCTTCAGCGCATAATCAAAAGCAAAACGCAGGATGCGCCGGCATCCCTGACGGGTAAATATCTTGATGCTCTCCGCGGCATCTGCGCCAACCATATGCTCGACGCCTGCATAAAGATCCTCGGTATTCTCCCGCACCACAACCAGATCTACATCAGAAAAATGGGATGGGATATTGGGATAATTTTTGGCCGGCCGAAGGTTGACATACAGATCCAGCGCCTTGCGCAGGGCCACATTAACGCTGCGGAAACCGCAGCCTATAGGAGTAGTGACCGGCCCTTTCAAGGCAAGCCCGGTATCCCGTATAGACTGAATAACTCGCTCGGGAAGGGGCGTTCCCGTTTTTTCTATCTGGGCAGCCCCCGCCTCCTCAACATGCCAGCTGATTTTTACGCCGGTAGCATCGATAACCTGGCGGGCCGCAGCGGCAACTTCCGGGCCGATGCCGTCGCCAGGGATAAGGGTTACATCATACATAATATGCCTCAATTCATTTTTTCGGATTTTCGCTGCCTGCGGCTAATTGCTAATTATTTCTGGTATAATTCAGCAAACCGCCTGCCAAAAGCATATCTGCCTGACGGCTGGAAATATTGGCATAGACCTCGAATGAATAATCCTTGGTTTTGTTAACGATAGTGAATGGTTTACCTTCCATGGCAGATTTCACCTGGCTGCGCACATCAGGTATATACAATTCATCATCTTTAGTAATTTTATCATAATCTTGTTCATCTGCAAATACTAAAGGAATAATTCCGTTATTTATCAGGTTAGCCGCATGAATGCGGGCGAAGGATTTGGCTATAACAGCCTTGATACCCAGATAAAGAGGAGCCAGTGCTGCATGTTCCCTGCTTGAGCCTTGTCCGTAATTTGCGCCGCCTACGATAAACCCTCCGCCTTTGGCCTTGGCATTGGCAGGAAAGTCCGGATCACAGGGGGTAAGGCAATACTCGGAAAGATAAGGAATATTGGAACGGTATGGCAGCAGCTTGGCATTGGAAGGCATGATGTGATCGGTAGTTATATTATCTTCCACCTTAATCAGTGCCTGGCCTTTAAGTTCCTCTGCCAGGGGTTTGTTCACCGGGAAAGGTTTGATATTGGGGCCGCGGACTACCTCCACTTCTTCGCCGTTTGCGGCTGGGGCTACCACCATATTATCGCATATGGGGAAGGATTCCGGCACTAAAGTGGGAACAACGGTATCAAAGGTTCTGGGGTCGGTAATAACGCCAGTCAATGCGGAAACCGCTGCGGTTTCCGGGCTAACCAGATATACCTTTGCAGAAGCAGTACCGCTGCGGCCAAAGAAATTGCGGTTAAAGGTGCGCAGGGAAACTGCATCCGTAGCGGGAGCCTGCCCCATACCGATGCAGGGCCCGCAGGCACATTCCAGGATGCGTGCGCCCGCTGCTACCATCTTTTCCAGCGCTCCATTGGCTGCCAGCATGGAAAGAACCTGCTTTGACCCGGGAGCTATGACAAGTGAAACATTTTCCGCCACGGTTTTGCCGTCAAGAATAGCAGCAACTTTCATCATATCCGCAAATGAGGAATTAGTGCAGCTGCCTATGGCAACCTGATCTACCCTGGTGCCGGCAATCTTTTCTATAAGCTCCACATTATCAGGGCTGTTGGGGCAGGCAGCCATTGGTTTCAGCGCCGACAGGTCTATCTTAACTGTTTCATCATACTCCGCGTCAGCATCGGCAACTATTTCCCGCCAGTCTTCTTCCCTGCCCTGAGCCTTAAGGAACTGCCTGGTCACCTCATCGCTGGGAAAAACAGAGGTAGTAGCGCCCAGCTCTGCGCCCATATTGGTGATGGTAGCCCGCTCGGGTACGCTTAAAGTGGCTACGCCTTCTCCGCCATATTCCATTATCTTACCCACGCCGCCTTTAACGCTGAGCCGGCGCAGAACTTCCAGAATAATATCCTTGGCTGTTACCATGGGGCTTAATTTGCCGCTCAGCTCGATTTTACAGACTTTGGGCATCACCAAATAATACGGGCCACCCCCCATGGCTACCGCCACGTCCAGACCTCCCGCGCCGATAGCCAGCATACCCAGCCCCCCGCCGGTGGGAGTATGACTGTCGGAACCAAGCAAAGTAGCCCCGGGTTTGCCAAAGCGCTCCAGATGCACCTGATGGCAGATACCATTGCCGGGACGGGAAAAATAAACGCCGTGCTTTTTGGTAACTGTCTGGATATACTTATGATCGTCAGCGTTCTCAAACCCTGCCTGCAAAGTATTATGATCTATGTAAGCGACAGATTTATCAGTTTTTACTTTGTCGATGCCCATAGCCTCAAACTGCAGATACGCCATAGTACCGGTGGAATCCTGGGTAAGAGTCTGATCTATATGCAAAGATATTTCCGTTCCGGCTTTCATTTCCCCACTTACCAGATGAGCGCCAATTATCTTTTGGGCAATATTCATACTTAACCTTACATCTCCTTATAAATAAATATAGATAGCTACAAATGCTTTATATCAGCAATTGTTAAGCTTCAGGCAAACCTCTTCAAGCTCTTCCTGCCCGATAGTGGTAACACGTCCCGAAGCATACTGCTCGTCTACCCATTCCTTAAGACGTATGACCCGCTCGTCGTTTTTGGAGATTTCCTGATTGGAAACATGCAGATGGTTAGCCAGCCACATTGCCAGACCAGCCTGTCCGGAAGTTTGGGTGATAGCTACGCCGGGAGGGCTTTTCAGGAGAGTTGTAGTATCAAAAATGTTGTATATCTCCTCATCTTTAAGCATACCGTCGGCATGGATGCCCGCCTGGGTAATATTGAAATGGCTGCCCACAAAAGGCATGGAAGCCGGAATTTTATAGCCGATATTATGCTCAAAGTAATCGGCTATATCCCGGATAACCGTAGTATCCATGCCATCCAGGGTCCCGCGAAGCTGCGCATACTCAAACACCATAGCTTCCAGAGACGTGTTGCCGGTACGCTCGCCAATACCCAGCAGGGAGCAGTTTACAGAAGAAGCGCCGTACAGCCAGGCTGTAGCGGAATTTACTTCCGCCTTATAAAAATCGTTATGTCCATGCCATTCTATACGGTCTGCCGAAAAACCCGCATAATTACGCAGACCGTAAATAATACCGGGGACGCTGCGGGGCAAAGATGCGCCGGGATAGGGAATACCGTAACCCATGGTATCGCAGGCGCGGATCTTGATGGGAATACCGCTTTCCCGGGAAAGATTTTCCAGCTCCAGAGCAAACGGTATAACAAAACCGTAAAAATCGGCGCGGGTAATATCTTCAAAATGGCAGCGGGGAACAATACCTATCTCAAGAGCGTCGGAAATAACGGCCAGATAATCATTCATGGCCTGGCGGCGATTTTTTTTCAATTTTTTAAAAATATGGTAATCCGAGCAGCTTACCAGAATACCGCATTCTTTCAGCCCCAGGTTTTTGGCTAACTGGAAATCTTTTTTGGATGCCCTGATCCAACCGGTTATCTCTGGGAAATAATAACCCAGATCCTGGCAGCGGAAAAGAGCCGCCTTATCCCTGTCGCTGTAAAGGAAAAACTCGCATTGGCGGATCTTTCCTTTAGGCCCGCCAAGTTTATGCAGCATTTTGTATAATGTTACTATCTGCTCGACCGTATAAGGAGCCCGGCTCTGCTGGCCATCACGAAAAGTCGTATCGGTAATCCAGATTTCCCGGGGAGGATCGGTAGGGGTCAGGCGATGGTTGAATGCGCATTTGGGAACTTCGGAATAAGAAAACATATCCCTGAACAAATTGGGTTCCGCTACATCCTGCAAGTTATATTTATACTCGCATTCCGTCAGGACATTTTTACTGTCGCTAAAATCAATCACAGCTGAGGCCTCCTTGCTTTAGTTTTGCGCCCTCGTCATACAGGCATAAGTCACCATTGAAAATAATTATTTGTATACAAGCATACAAATAATTGTTGAATTTGTCAAGAGTTTTCACACAATTTAATAATTTTGCTGTTTTTCATTCATAAAATACATTTGACAATCTCTGTTTATTCAGCTAAAACACAAACATCGTTTTACCAAAATACAGACCGTTAAAAGGAAAAACATTATGAGCTTCTGGGAACTGCTTTTGATCGCCATAGGTCTATCCATGGATGCCTTTGCTGTATCGCTTTGCAAAGGCCTGTCAATGAAATTGCTTAATATGCGGCAGGCTTTGGTAATCGCCCTGTTTTTCGGCGGATTTCAGGCAGCTATGCCCCTTTTAGGCTGGCTGCTGGGCAAAAGCTTTGAGCAATACATAATTGGTATAGATCATTGGATAGCTTTCATCCTCCTGCTGTTCATAGGCGGCAAAATGGTACATGATACTTTAAAGCCCGATGAAGAAACCGCCGGCGGCCATGAAAAGCTGCGGCTTCGGAAACTGATTATGCTTGCTATAGCCACCAGCATTGATGCGCTGGCCGTAGGGGTCACCTTTGCATTTTTACAGGTAGCTATCATTCCATCAATATCCCTGATAGGCATTATCACATTTACCCTTTCCCTGCTGGGCGTAATAATAGGCCACCGTTTCGGCATACGCTATAAAAGCAAGGCCGAGATAGCCGGCGGTATAGTGCTGATAATTATCGGTATAAAAATACTTCTGGAACATCTGGGCATCATTTCCTTCTAACATAATTCTTCCATAAATAAAAAACATCTTCGGCAGTTTTACCGAAGGTGTTTTTTATGTTATTATTATAGATAATACTATTCCTTTATGCTTTCATTATGCCCATCATTATCCACCGGATCCATCTGACCATTACTATCCGGGGCAGCAGCAGTTTCGAAAGCATATTCATGGTTAACATCATATGGCTTTTCCCCGTTGCGGTCGGCGTCGGCGCCAAACAAGGCTTCACGCTCTTTTCTTTTGCGCTCATCCTCCCTGGCACGAGCGGCTTCCTCTTCTTTTATCGGGTCATATTTTTTAACGATAAAGCAATATATTACATGTATCACCACGGCGGTACCCAGATACCACCAGGACATAATGCCCAGTTCCGAAAGCTTCCATACGGTAAAAGCAGCTACAATGGCTATGACGATAGCAGAATATATAATAGCTATACTGAATTTCTTTTCTTTTGCGGTAACACACCAGTTAACATAGCAGGCGATTACGCAGGCAACTATGGCGGCGATAACTACACTGCCCCGGGTAGGCAGCGCCAATTCCGTACCAAAGCTGTGCATAACAGTATAGCCCAGCTTATCCATGAAATTTCCTATTATGGTACCCAAAAAGTATCCCGCGACCAAGCTGGCCAGACCAGCTATATAACCCAAAGCTGCTTTTGCCTTCATACAGGGTTCTCCTTAACTTTCAAATATCTTTTTTAATATTATAGCATATATCACTTAAAAAAAAAAGATTACCGTAAAAGTCAACAAAGATTGACATAAATATCACAATATGATACTTTACAGTTAAGGCATAATTATATGCATATGGACAATTTTATAGGAGGGATCGGCTTATGACAATGACCAACGCTGATTACAATGTGAACAACAGGTTTGCCTCCGAATTGGCAAAACTGGAAGCTGCCCGCAGTGAAAAAGGGTTCACTTATGAAGCCCTGGCGGAAAAATTGGGCGTCAGCACTATCTGGCTGTGCTCCGCCATGAAAGGGCAACAATGGGTACCGGAAGATTACTGCGTCAAATTGGCGGAGATTCTGGGAATTGATCCCGCAGACACTGCCTTTCTTAATGTACATCCGTATAAAGGCAATGTGGACCCAATAATCTACCGTCTTCACGAAGTACTCGATGTATACGGACCGGCCATCAAGGAAATTATCCACGAAAAGGGCGGCAACGGCATTATGAGCGCAATCGATTTCTCCCTGGATGTGGACGTTATCAAAGATCCCCATGGAGACAGGGTAATACTTACCTGGAACGGTAAGCTGCTTCCCTACAGCAAACAGGGCAAATACCCCTGGTAAAAAGCAAGAACACTTAAGAAATAATCCCTATTACAGCCAATCGGCGCCCAGGTTTAGAAGTTTTGCGAAGAACATAAGGGCGATGAATAAAAAATTGGCGAGAAGTAAAATAATACCCTCCCTGATTCAGGGAGGGTATTATTGGCTGAGATGTATCTACTAAATATCTAATTAGTATGCTGCACGAACTACTTGCAGACTATTTGGGTTTTCTAAACTTCTCCCCGGGAAAGTATTACGAGTAAATAACGCCCTTGAAAATCGTATTGCTTCTGTATACCGTGAAGCTGCTGACGAGCTGCAAAGCACCATTGATGATTATTTCGCTCAGTTTGAGAAGCGTGATACCGAAATGGAAGCCAAAATAGGCACTATTGTCAACGGCAAGGAGTTCACGGCGCAGGATTACAAACAATGGAGATTAGCGCAAATCGGGCGGGGTGCTCGTTTTAAATCGCTTCAAAAACGCATAGCGGAAAGATACACCGAGGCTAATCAAACTGCTGTAAGCTATGTTAACGATGTCACGCCGGGTATCTACAGCCTGAACCGCAACTATGCGGCGTACACCATCGAGAGCGCGGCGGGCAATGTCGGCTTTGACCTGTGGGACGAGCAGACGGTGAAGCGGTTGATCGTGGAACAGCCTGATCTCATGCCATATTACCCGAAAGACAGGGCGCTGAAACGGGGCATTGATCTTGCGTATGGCTAGAAGCAGATAACGGCCATCGTAACCAGCTCCATACTGCAAGGAAAAAGCATTAAGGGCATGGCAAATGACCTGCAAAAGCGGATCACCACCATGAGCCGCGACAGTGCTATCCGCACAGCCCGGACTGCCGTGACCGGTGCGCAGAACGCAGGACGCATGGACAGCTACGCGGCGGCGGAGAAGATGGGCATTAAGCTCAAAAAAGAATGGCTTGCCACGCTGGACAGCCGCACCCGCCATTCTCACGCCATGTTGGACGGCGAGCAGGTAGACCAGAATAAGAAATTTTCCAACGGCTGCCGCTTCCCCGGAGACCCGCAAGGCCCGCCGCACGAAATTTACAACTGCCGCTGTACGCTTGTTGCCGCGTTGGACGGGATGGACACCTCATCGGCGCAAAGACGCGCCAGAAACGCCGATACGGGGCAAACCGAGGTCATCCCGAAGATGTCTTATACGCAATGGGCTGGATGGAAAAAGGATACAAAGCAAGTTGCAAGTGCGGCAAAGTCTGCTATAATAAAAGAAACTGACCAGCCAGTATTATATAAGCAGTTTGATACTGGTAATGCGGCAAATGATTTCTTCTATTACGACGGAGATGAACGAGGTCTACTTGCAAAGAAACGCAGCAAGCATGCGCAATGGCAGAAGTCTTTGACGGAAGATGAAGATTACGCTATCGGCGATTACACCGGAGGCGGATATTGGGATATAAACTCATATTTGCGTAAAACTGGCGATTGGGAAAACATCAATGCCGAATTTGTTAAACAGCAGATTAAGGGGCTTGATAGCGCAATAAGCCGATATGAGTTAAAAGACAATATTCGCGTCCAACGTGGTGTGACGGAAGGTGCGCTTGACGGGCTAATTTCCCAATATGGAGACGACAGTGCCGGGTTAATCGGGAAAATATACAAAGATAGCGCTTATATGAGCACCACGGCGCTAAAGGGGAACGCCGTCGCAAATGCAAAACCAGTTATTTTTAATATTGAAGTTCCGTCCGGCACTGGTCGTGGTGCTTATGTCAATCAGCTTGCTGGGCAATATCAAGACACGGAATACGAATTTCTTTTGGCTCGAAACAGCAAGTTTGAGATTATGGCCATTGAAGAAAATGATGAGCCAATTCCGCTTTATATTACCTATGCGGATGTCACTGAATATTGTTTTTGGCTGATTGATACTTATGGCGAAACTTCACAACTTGTGAATCTAATTGACAGCGGCAAATTCATGGAGCAGTGTGATAATCCGCAAAAATATAAGAAGAATGCGGATGAAATTCTAATGGGAATCCGCCAATGTCTTTCCGACGATGGCTTTGAGCCGGAGATTAGAGCTTGCGATAAGGCATTTGCAACTGAACGGAGAATGAAACGCGGAAAAGATAATCCATACATTCCTGTTGGTGAACGATGGGAGAAAGAAATCTTATGAACGTTGAAATCACCGACCACAGCGCGGAGGTCTCTGCTCAGGTCGAAGAACACGCTTGAAAGGTAAAAAACCCGGATAAGTACGATACAGGATGGAGCGAGAAAGACGACCGGCAAAAACAAGGCTTACTTAAAAAGTGAGGTAAAGATTTGCAGCGCAACGCAGAACAAGCAGAGATCGAAATAGAAGTGTGGAAGGAGCGCTTTGAAAATGAGCAATGAAAGGTTACATGATATTGTGACAGCCATTATCGAGGCGGCAGACGAAATAAAAGGGAAAGAAGATGCTGATGCACAGGACTATGGCCAACTTTTGGCGTATGCGGAAAGTTTGAGCATCATTCGCGATGCCTATGATGGCGATTTGTCAGAAATCGGGCTGAACTTCGACATTGATAAGCGGTATCTATGATCGTCGAGATCCACAACAGGGAGGACATGATGGCAAAAGATGATTTCCATGTGATCGTTTATCAGATTCTGGCGTATCTGTATCAATGCCTGAAAAACGGCGATCCAGTCAACCCTAAAATGTTAGGAAAAGACAGTGAGTATTTCATTGTGGACGGCAGAGCGTTGAGCGACAGATATTGGTGCTATATTCTGTACAACTTGCAAAATATGCAACTGATTGACGGAATTATATTTTCCGGAAGAGTAGATAAATACCCTTACGAACGTCCTGTTCGATGGGAAAACTGCATGATTACGCCGCTTGGCATTGAATACCTGACGGATAATTCCTTTATGGCGAAAGCGGTTGCGGTGCTGAAAGACGCAAAGGCGATTGCGCCGTTTGCATGATGGTGGATGGCTTATGAACGTTAAATTTACCGACAACAGCAAAGAAGTCCTTGAAGCCATGCAGCATACCGCGGTCAGGGCGCTTGAAAAGTGCGGGCTGACTGCAGAGGGATATGCGAAAAAGCTGTGCCCCGTTGATACCGGCAATCTGCGTAACAGTATTACTCATGAAGTAAGTGAAAGCGAACAGGCGGTATATATCGGAAGCACGGTAGAATACGCCGCCTATGTGGAATTAGGCACAATAAAGCAAAAGGCGCAGCCATATCTTAAACCGGCGGTTGCAGATCATGGTAAAACCTATAGGAAGATACTGGAGAGCGAGCTAAAAAATGGATAATGAGACCATCAGGGCCATAGAAGCCATTATCAAGCGCGGCAACGACGCGGAGATAAGGCGAAAAGGCGATGGGTACATCGTCTTGGAGGTCAAAAAGACAATCAGACATACAGCTTCCGCGTAATTGGGCGCGGGAAAGGGCAATAGGAGCCAGCTACCGAGGATTTCTCGGCGGTTGGCTCTTTTGTTTTAGGAGGTAATGCATGGCTAACTACAAAGTCAACATTTTAGGCACAGATTACGAAATTGTCGTTAAAAAGTACAGCGACGAAGAGGCGTTTGAGCGCAGGAGCATTGACGGATATTGTGACCACCTTTTGAAGCAAATCGTAATTTGCGACATGACAACCTATAAGGGGTGGGAAAACGAGCCAGTAGAAACGGCGCGGGAATCACAAAAGCAAACGCTACGGCATGAAATTGTACACGCGTTTTTCAACGAAAGCGGTCTTTCGGATAGCGGGCTTTCTTACGGAGGAGCATGGTGCAAAAACGAGGAGCTTGTCGACTGGATCGCATGGCAAGGGCCGAAAATCCACAAGGCGTGGGAAATAGCAAACGCAATTTGAAACAGGTAAAACCCGCGAGGTACAGCGGTTTTTATACAACGTTCGCCCCCGAAGAATTGGGGCCAAGGAAATGTTATCTGTTCAAATTTCTCTCAATCCATCCGTGCATCTGGTTATCAATTTTGAAATAGGACATTGTGCCTCCGCC
>CAKQQU010000033.1 GCA_934271085.1 uncultured Bacillota bacterium
ATAAACAGTTTCTTCATGGCTTTGTTTCATTGCCCCAATAATGACTTCGGTGCATTCCTCGCCAACTTTTTTAAGGATTTTTTCGGGCCCTTTATTAAAAAGATAGCTGGTATAGCTGCCTTCCGGGCGCTGTTCCCTGCGCTGCTGCAGCAAAGAGTAAAGCCCATCCACCGTAAACCCGCTGTCATTTCCTTCCTGCAGGGGCTGAAAAAAACAGGATTCTTTACCGGTATGACATGCCGGGCCCTTTTTTATTACTTTGGCCAGCAGAGAATCGCCATCGCAATCCGCGGTAAGGGATACCAATTCCTGGGTATTGCCGCTGGTTTCCCCCTTGCGCCACAATTCCTGACGGCTGCGGGACCAGAAGCAGGTACGCTTTTCCTTAAGGGTTATGTCCACGCTCTCTTTATTCATATATGCCAGCATCAATACCTTATCGCTTTTGGCATCCTGTACCACACAGGGAATAAGCCCCTTGGCGTCATATTTAAGATCATCGCTTTTAATCATTTCATTTTCCCCCCGCATTTTATAAACGCACCGGTATATTGGAATCATGCAGATATTTTTTTAATTCTCCTATCTCCAACTGCCGGAAATGAAAAATACTGGCCGCCAGCCCTGCATCAATACCCGGCAAAGCAAACAGTTTTAAAAAATCTTCCTTACAGCCGGCGCCGCCGCTGGCCACTATGGGTATGCTCACCACCTGAGATATGGCCTGCAGCATGGGCAGATCAAAACCCCTGCGTACGCCGTCCGCATCTATACTGTTAATGACCAGCTCCCCTGCTCCCAGATGCTGTCCCTGCTCAGCCCAGGCAAGGGCATCCAGGCCGGTGTCTTCCCTGCCGCCTTTGGCAAACACATGATACCCGCCTTCTACCCTGGCCACATCCATGGAAAGGACTACGCATTGAGAGCCGTACTTTTCCGCAGCTGCAGCTATCAGTTGGGGATCAGCTATAGCGCCGGAATTAACGCTGACTTTATCTGCCCCGGCTTTAAGGACCCGGTCAAAATCCCCAAGGGAACTGATGGCGCCCCCCACGGTCAAAGGAATAAATATTTGGGAAGCTACTTTGCGCAGGAGATCCGTAAAAATAGACCTTCCCTCCACACTGGCGGTAATATCATAAAAAACCAGTTCGTCCGCTCCCGAATCGTTATAAAAACGGGCCAGCTCCACCGGATCATCAACCTGCCGGATATCTTTGAACCTGATCCCTTTTACTACCCTGCCGGCCCTAATATCAAGACAAGGCACTATTCTTTTAGTCAGCATTATCTTTCTCCTTCAGCTACAGCAAGCACATCAGCCAGTTTCAAAGTTCCGTTATACAGCGCCTTTCCCAAAATGGCGGCATCAATGCCCATATTCCGCAGGGCGGCTATTTCCTTAAGGCTGCTGATACCGCCGGATGCGGTTATCCGCAATCCTTCTATACGGCTCAGCTTCTCATAAGCCGCCATATTGCAGCCTTCCATAGCTCCGTCCCGGGATATATCCGTATATATCACGGCTTCCACGCCCAGCTCCTGCAATTCCCGGCAAAAGCTGTAACTATCCTGACCGCTGGTATGCAGCCAGCCTTCCACAGCCACCTTGCCATCCCTGGCGTCAACGCCCACCGCCAAACGGGAACCGTAAAGCTCCACCGCCTGCTGTAAAAGCCCCCTATTCTGCAAAGCGGCAGTGCCCAATATTACCCTGCCTGCCCCATAGGTAAGATAACTTTGTATGCTTTCCAGAGTGCGAATACCGCCGCCTACCTCGCTGAAAAAGCCGGGAGCAGCAGTCAGCCTGCTGATAAGGGCAAAGTTTACCGGATAGCCGTCTTTAGCGCCGTCCAGATCCACAATATGCACATGATCCGCTCCGTCGGCAGCAAAGGAAGCAAGCGCTTCAAAGGGAGTTTGGCTATAAGTACACATCTGACCATAATCGCCATATTTAAGACGTACTACTTTGCCATCTTTGATATCAATGGCGGGAAATATTTTCATTGTCACACCCCCTGTAAATAGGAGTTCAGAATATCCAGACCGGCTTTACCGCTTTTTTCCGGATGGAACTGGCAGCCAAATACATTATCGCGCCAGACTACTGCAGGCACAATCACATCATAATCAACAGCAGCGGCCAACACCTGATCGCACTCTGCAGCATAAAAAGAATGGACAAAATAGACAAAATCACCCTGGCTGCTCTTTTGCAGTATCGGACAATCTTTACGCCTGATATCCAGACTGTTCCAGCCCATCTGAGGTACTTTAAGCCGGCTGCCTTTCTTTGCCAGATCATCTGCCAGCGATATAATCCTGCCGGGCAGCAGACCCAGTCCCCGATGGCAGCCGAATTCCCGGCTTTCGTCAAAAAGCAGCTGCATACCCAGGCAAATACCCATCAAAGGTTTACCGGCATATGCCTGCTCTTGTAAAATGCCCGTAAGCCCCAGTTGGTTTAAACGGGCCATAGCGTCCCCAAAGGCGCCTACACCCGGCAGTATCAGTTTATCCGCCGCCTGAATGCGGGAAGGGTCAGCGGTGACTTCTGCCTCAGCACCCAGATAACGCAGGGAACTGATCAGGCTGAAAAGGTTTCCCAGACCGTAATCTACTACTGCTATCATTTGATCGTTCCTTTCGTGGATGGGATCTGGCCTGCTTTGGTCTGATCCAATGCAGCCGCCATGGACAAAGCCCGGGCGCAGGCCTTGAATATACCTTCGATTATATGATGAGTATTTTCTCCCGCCAGCTGACGGATATGAAGAGTTATGCCGGATTCCCGACAAAAGGCCAGCCAGAACTCTTTTACCAGCTCAGTATCAAATTCGCCTACTCTGTAAGAAGGCAACTGCGCGTCAAAACAAAGCATACCCCGGCCGCTGATATCCACAGATACCAGCAGCAGAGCCTCATCCATGGGCAGAACCAGCCAGCCGTAACGGCATATACCGCTTCTGTCTCCCAGCGCTTTATCAAACGCCCGGCCAAGAACAATGCCTATATCCTCGCAGCTATGATGAAAATCCACCTGCGTATCCCCTTGGCAGTTCAGCTCCAGGCCAAAACCTCCATGGGCTGCCAGAAGCTGCAGCATATGGTCAAAAAAGCCATTGCCGCTATCTATAGCGCTCCTGCCGCCATCCAGATTAAGCTCCAATGATATTTTAGTCTCTGCGGTATTTCTTACTATCTTCGCCTGACGCATGATCTATCTCTCCTTTATCTTAACTATTCCGTATCATGCTTTTGCCAAAATTTCTTTGGTAGCCTTGAGCAGTATCTGGTTATCTTCATAAGTGCCGATGCTGATACGCAGATAATTGGCTATACGCTCCTTGGAAAAATAACGGGTAATTACCCCATAATCCCGCAAGCTCTTAAACCAATCCGCAGCAGATAACCGGGGATGCGCTCCCGCAAAAATAAAATTGGCCTCACTGTCAGTAATGGAAAATCCCAGCTTTCTCAGGTCTGCCGTTACCCGCTGCCGCTCAGCTACCACCTTATCCCGGCATTCCCGGAAATAATCCTGATCCTGCAGCGCCGCAGCAGCCACAGCCGCACTGAGCCGGTTTACATTATAAGGGTTAAAGCTGTATTTAAGCTTCTGCAGATCGGCTATAAGTTCAGGAGAACCCAGGGCAAAGCCGATCCTGACCCCTGCCAGAGAATAACCTTTGGACAAAGTACGCACTATCAGCAGATTATCATATTCCGCCAGCAGTGGCAAGGCGTTTTCCGCGGCAAAATCCGCATAAGCCTCATCCACGATGACCAGCCTGTTTTTGTCTGCCGCCAAAAGCTGCCGCAACTGCTTATTGCCAAGCCCCAGCCCGGTAGGCGCATTGGGCGACGCCAGCAGCAGGGTGCCTTTCTGATCCAGATAATCAGCTATATCCAGGGTAAAATCATCTTTAAGGGGTATTGTTCTGTATTCCGCCCCATAAAAATCTGCCCACACCTGATAAAATCCGTAGCTGATATCAGCAAAGCTGAATCCTCCGGAGCCAAAGGCCTGAAAGCACAAGGCCAATATCTCATCGCTGCCATTGCCTGCCAACACCTGCTCAGGCTCGATCCCCCATGCTCCGGCCGCTGTCTGACGCAATTCCCCTGCATCAGGATGGGGATAAAGCCGCAGCTGCGCCGGGTCAAGATCAGCAAGCACCTGCCGCACCCCAGGAGAAGGAGGATAAGGGTTCTCGTTGGTATTAAGTTTAACCAGTCGCCGGATATTGCGGGGCTGTTCCCCCGGCACATAGGGCTCCAGCTTTTCCAGTCGCGGGTCAAGAAACCGGCTCATCAGGATTCCTCCTCTCGCACAGCGATGCTGGCTGCATGGGCTGACAACCCCTCCCGCAGAGCAAAACAGCGCACCTTGGGGCTGCATTTTTCCAAAGCCTCAGGAGTGTAATAAAGATAGCTGCTGCGCTTGCGGAAATCATCCACCGAAAGCGGGCTGCAGCAGGCTGCCAGCCCCATGGTAGGAAGCACATGATTGGGACCTGCCCAGTAATCACCCAAAGGTTCCGGAGTATGATATCCCAAAAAAATGCTGCCTGCATTATTTACCTTTTCCAGAATGTCAAAAGGATTTCCCACTGCCAGCTCAAGATGTTCCGGGGCAAAAGAATCAGCAAGATCAAGGGCTTCTTCCATACTTTCAGCCACAATAATGGCCCCCTGATTATCTATGGAAGCGGCGGCAATATCAGCCCTGGACAGCAAGGCCAGTTGACGGCAAAGCTCAGAGCGGACGGATTCCGCCTGCTCCTGGGAAAAGCAAATAAGTATGGCGGAAGAAAGTTTATCGTGTTCTGCCTGAGAAAGCATATCCGCAGCCAGCCAGGAAGATTTAGCTCCTTTGTCAGCTATGATCAGGATCTCGCTGGGGCCGGCTATCATATCGATAGCGCATACGCCGTAAACCTGTTTTTTGGCAGTAGCCACATAAATATTTCCGGGGCCGACTATTTTGGATACCCTGGGTATACTCTCGGTTCCGTAGGCCAAAGCAGCTATAGCCTGAGCGCCGCCTACTTTGTATATATCCGTGACCCCGGCTATTGTGGCCGCTGCCAGGATATCAGCGCTGACAGAGCCATCGGGGCCGGGAGGCGTGACCATAACTATACTGCGGCAGCCGGCTAAAACTGCAGGTATGGCATTCATCAGCACACTGGAAGGGTAAGCGGCCGTGCCGCCGGGAACATAAATCCCCACTTTTTCTATGGGGGTGAAGCGCTGTCCCAGAACTATACCGTCGTCACCATTCAATAAAACATTATCCCGCAGCTGGGCTCTGTGATATTTGCGGATATTCTCCGCTGCTTCCTGCAAAATACTGCGGAAGCCCTCATCCACCTCATTCCAGGCAGCCGCAATTTCGTATTCGGATACTTTAAGGGATTCCAGCTCCACTTTGTCAAACTGCCGGCAATAGTCCAGCAAAGCTTTATCGCCTTCTTTGCGGACATGGGCAATTATTTGGGCAACAGCCTGCTCTACCTTAAGATCCACCGACTGCTCGCCACGATCCCGCAGCCATTTGTCATTGATCTCAGCCGCCTTATAAATACGAATCATTTTGCCGCCTCCAACTTGTTTTTTATTTCATCTATAATATCACGCTTAAACTGATAACTGCTTTTATTGGCAATCAGCCTGGCGCTGCTGGGCGCGATCTCCGCTACCACTTCCATATCGTTTTCCCTGAGGGTAGCGCCTGATTCCACTATATCCACTATCACATCGGATAAGCCGATCAACGGGGCAAGCTCAACGCTGCCATGGAGGATTATTATTTGGATCTGCCTTCCCTGGGAAAGGAAAAAATCTCTGGTAACATTGGGATAGGTGGTAGCCACCCGCAGCGGGCGGCTGGTATCGTCATGCCAGCCTTTTGGCGCAGCCTGGGCAAAACGGCATTTGCCGAAACCCAGATCCAACAATTCATAAACGTCAGGGCAGCTTTCCAATATGGTATCTCGGCCAGCCACTCCCAAATCCGCCGCGCCGTATTCCACATAACGCACCACGTCGCTGGGTTTAACCAGCATATAGCGGAGCTGCTTTTCCTCATCCACAAAAACAAGCTTGCGGTTTTGTTCCTCCATTTTAAGCAGGCCGTAACCTACTGCGGCAAAGCATTGATATGCCTTCTCTCCCAGGCGTCCGGTGGGCAAAGCTATATTCAGCATTTGAGCTCCTTTCCACATTCAGCGATCTCCCTGATGCTGCAGATCTTGCGGGCAGTTATATTCTCCGGCGCCTGCCGCTCCGCCCTTACGCTCCAGCCCTGGCCAACCAAAAAATCCACAGCCTTTCCTACCATTTCGGCAGGTTCATCATCATACAGCAACAGTATATCAATATCATAGTCGCTGCTGTCAACCTTCATATCCTGTAGCTCGTTAAAATAGAGGGCAAAGCCAAGAGCAGGCTGCTCCTTGCCAAACCGCTGCAGCAGCTTATCATAGCGTCCGCCGCTCAGCACAGCCCGGGGAAGGCCGCTTATATATCCCTTAAAGACCAGGCCGTTATAATATTCGCCATCATACATCAAAGACGGCTCCGGCCGGATATTGCCGCCGAATCCCCGGCTTTCGGCATATGTCAGCAACTTTTCTGCTTCTCTGCAGGCTGATAACATCCGCTGATTTAAACAGGCCTGCTCCATGCCTGCCAAAGCCAAAGCCGGGTCAGCAGGCAGCGAAGTCAGGATATCAATAGTCTGTAATTCCCTGTCATCCAGCTTTTTGCCGGCAAGCGCCAACTTCATATCCACCGCGCTTTTGCGCGATAAGGCTTCGGTAAAATCCTGCTGCTGACGCATATCATCGGTCAGTTGTTCCACAAAGGCGGAAATATAGCCCATATGGCTTATCTCCAGAGAATAGGCAGGACTGATTGCTGCTAAGGTTTTGGAAGCCAGTTCCAATACCTCGCACTCGCCGTAAGCAGTATCTCCGCCAATAAATTCCAGGCCCATCTGCTTCAGCTCCGTAAACTGCTGCGCCCCCGGCAGACGGCGGAAAACATGTTCCGAATAAAACAGCTTTCTGCCATTATGGCCTGTCAAGGCATCCTTGGCTATGCTGATGGTGATATCCGGTTTCAGGGCCATCAACCGGCCGTCCAGATCAGTAAAAGTCAGGACGCTTTGGTTTACCAGAAAGTTTTTATTTTCCCTGTACAAGTCATATGGTTCGAAAGATGACATTCTGTAATACTGATAACCGTAGGAACGATAAAGCGAACGCAATTCCAGGCTAAGTTTTTCTTCACGGGAAATCTTTTCGGAGATCATCTGCACGACACGCACTCCCTTAACTCATGATAATCAATTATCTAATATTTCATCTCTCTAGTCAAGTAGATAACTAAAGAATTTATTATTTTTCTCTGTTTTTTATTCTATACGGTTAATCTTAATAAAACTAATTATTTGTGTGAATATTAGTTTAAATCTGCTTAATTTAAATTCCTCTATAAATATATGTTGAAATAAGGCCATATAATAATTTCAAAAAAGCACTGGCTGTCAGCAGCCAGTGCTTTTTAATCAATACAAATCTGATAAAAATTTTAAGGAACAATAACACTGAAAATACTCAAATGTCCTGTACTGCCGTCATAAGCAGAGAACACTATATTCTGCGAGTCGGCAGCCCAACATACATAAGCAGTATTACCGCTGTAAATATCCAGAGTCAGGGCCTGATCCGGATAATAAAGATGCAGGGAACCGTCAGCACGGGTGTACAGTACCTTGTTGCCATCCGGAGCCCAACTTACCAAAGAACCGCCGCCATTGGGGTCTATCAGCATCTCCTCGCTGTTTCCTATCTGATCTGCCATATAAAAACCGGATTCGCTGCCGCCTTTATTGATAGCTTTTCCTGTACCGTACGGCGAGGAAGCTACAATATAGGTGTAACCGTATTCGCTGCTTATATCATGATAACCGGCAATAGACGAGGAATAAGGCAGGCTTTCATTTTCGCCCAGGAAAGCAGGCTCAGCGCTGCGGTCCAAATAAGTCTCCCATTCCAGATTATAACCATCCGCAACTATATAGTAGGTAACGATATTACCGCTTACCCGGGGAAGAATAGCGTCATAATCCGCATGGGAAGCCAGGGTATAAAGGGAATAGCTGCCATGACTTTCATTGCTGTGCGCTACCTTAGGCAACATGATACCGCCGCTGAAATTGATAGGTTTCTCTTCTTTGACGATCTGGGAATCAGCATCTCCTTGATTGGCGACAATACCTTCATTACCGGGCGTATCTGTAATATCATTATTATTCTCTTGTGCTGAAATATCGCCCTGCTGTCCATCTGCAATAATAGTCTGCTCCTGACCTTGAGTCAGGGGAGGCTGCTCATTATTATCAGCCACCGGCAGTTTATTATTATCAGGCACGGGGTCGCCATTACTGAACCAGCCGGAAAAACCGGCGGCAAATACCAGCGCCGCGGCTGCTACGGCAACTCCTGCCATAGAAACAATGGCTCGGGGGCGCAAGGTGCGTTTACGTTTGCCAATGGCGGGCAAGGAAGACATAACATTGGCTTTCAGATCCTCAGGCACCTGAACATTGGCCATCTGCGAGGCAAGAAGTTTATCCAGATCTTTATATTCATGATAGAGGCCGGCGCATTCAGGGCATGAGTTAAGATGGGCAGCCAGAATACGGCAGCCCGCCGGAGTCAAATTCCCATCTATTGCTTTTTGAATAAGGATTTCATAATCCTGGCAGTTCATATTATCCGACCTCTGTGATTTAACTTTTGCTGTGGTATTCCGCCAAAGCCTTTTTCAGCATGGCCCTGCCCCGGAACAACCTGGTCTCTATAGTGGATACCGGCAGATCAAGCTGCGCAGATATTTCCTGATAGCTAAGACCGGTCACATATTTCAGCACCAAAGGTAAGCGGTAATTCTCCGGCAAGCTCTGCAAGGCAGCATTTATGGCGTCGGAAAGTTCCAACTGGGCATAACTGGCATCCGGGCTGCCGGCGGCGGAAGTATCGCCTGCGGCCATATCATATACGCTTTCCAGGGGGGCTGTTTCTTTAGGACGCTTATGCAGAATATTTATGCATGTATTATGGGCCACCCGGTACATCCACGAAAAAAACTTTCTGCTGCAATCATATTTTGGCAGCTCCCGATATATCCGGATGAACGCTTCCTGCGCCATATCACGGGCTTCGTCATAATCTCCGCCCAGCCGGTATGCCAAAGCGAAGACCTGCTTCTGATAACGCTCAAACAGGATGTCAAAAGCCTGTTTGTGGCCATTTAAGACCAGCGTTACCAATTGTTCATCGCTAAGCTGCTGCATTTGCGACCTCCACAACTCATAATAATTACAATCTGTACTAAAAGAATCTTGCAAAAAAAACGCAATTAATTAAAAAATATTTTGTCAATACCAAAAGGCATGTCCATATTCCGACAAAACATTCTATATAATTTTAGCATAACTCAATATCCTATGCCAAACCTTTAAGAAAAATTAAAAAAATTGGCAAATATCCAGAAATATACTTCCAATAATGCTGATAACAACCGGTATGCAAAAAACAAATAAGCAAAAAAATACCTTCCGCCTTTCGGCGGCAGGTATTTCATAGAGCATTAACGGTATGCGCGCTTTTTATCAGAAAGCCAAACTATGGTGAAAATAAAATCCGGGCAGGATATTGCCGCAATTATGGTTCATCCACCAGCTTGATATTGGTACCTATCTGAGTAAGTTTATCCACAAACCCCTCATAGCCTCTTTCGATATGATGGATATTATCAATGGTAGTGATGCCGTGAGCCATTTGCCCGGCAATGATCATAGCCGCGCCGGCCCTGAGATCGGTAGCTCCCACATAGGCGCCTTCCAAATGGCTTACACCGCAGATGGTGGCCTTATTACCATCTATATGGATATCAGCGCCCATCTTACGCAATTCTGCGGCATGCATGAAGCGGTTTTCAAAAACAGTTTCCGTAATTGTCGAATCACCCTTGCCTACCGTAAGCAGGGCCATCATCTGCGCCTGCATATCCGTGGGGAAACCCGGGTACGGAAGGGTCTTGATATCTATGGGACGTATATATTCAGGCCCCATTATATGGATACTGTCATAGCCTATTTCTATAGTACAGCCCAGTTCGGCCAGTTTTGCGGTAAGGGGCTGCATATGTTCGGGCAGCACATTGTTAAGTATCAGCTCGCCGCCGGTGGCGGCAGCCATACATAAAAAGCTGCCTGCCTCTATACGATCGGGAATTACAGTATGCCGGGCCGGCTTTAAAGAACTGACTCCGTCAATGCGGATAATATTGGTACCTGCTCCCTTTATCTTGGCTCCCATCACCGAAAGCATATTTGCCAGATCGATAATCTCCGGCTCGTGGGCAGCATTGTCAATAATAGTGGTACCATCAGCCAAAGAAGCGGCCATCATAATATTTTCCGTAGCCCCAACAGAGGGGAAATCCAGATAAATACGGGCGCCCTTCAAACGGTCAGCCCGGGCCTCTATAAAGCCGCGGCCCAAAACTATATCTGCACCCATGGCTTCAAAACCTTTGGTATGCAGGTCTATCGGACGGGCGCCGATAGCGCATCCTCCCGGCAGGCTCATTCTGGCCCTGCCTGTTCTGGCCAGCAAAGGCCCCATGATCAGAAAGCTGGCCCGCATCTTCCGTACCAGCTCGGCCGGAGGCTCCACTGTAGTTAAAGCAGTGGTATCCAAAGAAAGTTCCCCGTGATCAAATCCTGTCTTGACGCCCAAATGTTCCATTACGCGGCACATTATATCCACATCCGAAAGCCAGGGGCTTTCGGAAATAAGGGATACGCCGTCTGTCAGCAAAGTCGCGGCTATAAGCGGCAGAACAGAATTTTTAGCGCCGCTGATATGTACCTCTCCCAGGAGGCGGTTTCCGCCTTCAATCAGAATTTTTTTCAAAGCACTTCTCCCATTGATAGTTATTATTCCCTGCTTTTAGTCAATTAGTATTATGAATTTATCTGCATTATTAAAACTGACCCTGCCCCAAAGCATGCAGCCGGTTTATGACAATAATTTAATTCTTCCAAATATATATTCAATACCGCATTTTTTTATCCTGCCCTTTATGTCATGGATAAACAGGCCGGCGCATATCTTGGGACAGGAGGTGGAACCATGCGTTCAAGAAGCAAACTGCGGCCGAAAACAAATATTGATCCCATGAATATGCTCTGGATCATTTTAGCTCTGCTCACAGCTATATTGCTGATATGCCGCATAGCGGAAAAATCACAGCAGCAGGTTGTACTGCCGCCGGCGAGTATCTATATAAATATCCTGAACAGCAGCGGCCGCATCGAGAAAATAGAACTGGAAACCTTCATCTGCGGGGTGGTGGCGGCGGAATCTCCCGCTTCTTTCGCCGACGAAGCCCTGAAAGCTCAGGCAGTTGCCGCCCGCACCTATGTTCTATCTCATTGCCAGCCTTATGGGGAAAACCGTCATGATAATGCGGCAGTATGCTGCGACAGCAGTCATTGCCAGGCTTATGCCTCTGATGACGAGCTTAAGCAGCGCTGGGGTAAAAAATATGAAGAATACCGCAATAAAATTACCGCCGCGGTAGCCGATACGGCAGGCATAATACTGTGCTGGCAAAAAGAAATAGCCCAGGCGCCTTTCTTTTCCACCTGCGGAGGCCACACGGAAAATGCCGAATCCTGTTGGGGCAAATATTTTCCCTACCTTATTTCGGTAAATTGCGGATATTGCGGAGCATCGCCCCGTTTCAGCGCCTGCCGCAGTTTTACATTGGCGGAGGCAGCGGCATTACTGGAAGCAGAAATCAACGATCTGTATAACATGCGCACGGAAAGTTACACTCCCGGCGGCAGAATATCGCTGCTCAGTGTAGGGGGCAAGCAATACACAGGCACAGGGATCCGCAGCAGACTGGGTCTTGATTCAGCGACATTCAACTGGCTGATATTTGCCGATGATATCACCTTCACCACTATAGGTTATGGCCACGGCGTGGGAATGTGCCAGTACGGAGCCAACGGCATGGCTGAAAATGGGTATAATTACCAGGACATACTGGCTCATTATTATCCCGGCACCAGCCTGGCTGATATAAATAGGCAGACCGCCGGTAAATAGCGCTATCTGCTTATCATCCCCTGATTGAGCCATTTTACGACAGTATACCGCAAACTATCCCTTCTTGCAAGAAAAGCCCTGTGGTTGAAAGGATAGTTTTGCGGTATAATAGTTTTAAAGGAGGGTGATAACATGATAGACGAAATCAGTATTCCGCGTTATATAGACCGCCGCCGCAGCGGCTGTACCAAATGGGATAATCTGCCTGTCAAATTTAAGCGGCAGGATCTGCTGCCCATGTGGATAGCTGATATGGACTTCGCTTCGCCTCAATGTGTTACGGATGCTCTGACAGAGCTGGCATCTTCCGGCGTATACGGCTATAATTTTCCTCCCGATGATTATTTTACCGCCTTTATCAACTGGCAGAAAGAGCAGCACGGTCTGGAGCTTCAAAGGGAATGGCTGTTTTTTGCTCCCGGACTGGTGCCGGCTCTTAACTGGTGCATACAGATATACAGCCAGCCGGGCGCAGGCGTGGTGCTGCTCACCCCGGTCTATTATCCCATGCTTGACGCGGTAAGAAATAATGGCCGCCGGCTGCTGGCCTGCGATCTGCATAATGAAAACGGCAGGTACACCATTGATTTTACCGCTCTGGAAGATATTTTCCGCCGGGAAAAACCGCAGCTTCTCATCCTCTGCTCGCCCCATAATCCATGCGGCAGAGTATGGACAAAAGAAGAGCTGAGCCGTCTTTTATCTCTCTGCCGCCGCTATCAGGTGCTGGTGATCGCCGACGAGATCCATCAGGATCTTACCATGCCGGGTCATCGGCAGATACCTGCCGCAACTGTAGGCGATTATCAGGATATGCTGATATTTATGACGGCACCCAGCAAAACCTTTAATCTGGCCGGACTGCAAAATTCTGTAGTATGTATACCGGACAGTGAGCTAAGAGAAAAATTTGAACGCTTTACTACAGGCATCCGTATCACCTACGGCAATTCCTTTGGCTATGTTGCAGCCAGAGCCGCCTGGACCGGTGGTCTGCCCTGGTTGGAAGCTGTGCGTAAGCATATCTGGGAAAACTATCTGTACTTCCGGGATAAGCTCACAGCGGCCTTTCCCCGTCTGACAGTATCTCCTTTGGAAGGCACCTATCTGGTATGGGTAGATTTCAGCGCCTATGTGCAGCCGGCACAGCTGGAGGAATTTATGCTGGAACGCTGCCGTATCGCCGTGGATTTCGGACACTGGTTTGGCAAAGCAGGGGCCGGACATGCCCGTTTCAATGTGGCTACTTCGAGGGAAAATATAGAGGAGGCCGTCGGCAGGATAATTGCCGCTTTATCCGGCCTTAATGGATAATATTATCCCCCAGATAATATACCGGCTGGTATTCGCTTTGAATATCCAGCACCCATTCCAGAATCTCCAGACGATCCACCAGCGACAGCAGCAATAAATCCAGCCTTGGATCACTCAGGGCATTGGCGGTTTTTTCCTCGGCCGCCAACAGCAGCTGTGATTTATAATAATCATAAAGTTCCCGAACGGCTGCTTCTCTTTTCACCAATACGCCCTCAATATCTTTCCTTTAGGGTATGATATTAATATCCTCGCCCTTTAGTGAAAAAAATCCGAAAAAAAACTTGCCAAGCAAAGATTTTTCTGATAAAATTTATTAGTGCGCGGACCGACCGTGCTATGTTCGGTCAAAGGAGGTGCCTCGAAATGGCTAAATGTGAAATATGTGGCAAAACCATCCATTCCGGTATGAGCGTCAGTCACTCCCATATTCGCACTAAGCGTCAATGGAAACCTAACCTACAAGTAGTACACGCTGTGGTAGACGGAACCCCGAAAAAGGTTACTGCCTGCACTCGTTGCTTGCGTTCCGGTAAAGTGCAAAGAGCAAACTAGCCGGCAGCAGCCAATTTCAGACTTTAAGTCACTAAGGGGCTCCGAGAGGGCTCCTTTTTTATTATCAATAATACGGCTAAAAGCCGCCGATCAGGAGGTTGACCATGGAGCGAAAATACGATTTCTCAGCTATTGAGAGCAAGTGGCAGCAATATTGGGAAGAAAACAAAACCAATGCCGTAAGCAATGATTCCGGCAAAGAAAATTATTATCTGCTGGAAATGTTCCCCTACCCTTCCGGTAATCTGCATATGGGACATGTGCGCAACTATTCCATAGGCGACGTCATGGCCAGATACTGGACCATGAAAGGTAAAAACGTGCTGCATCCCATGGGCTGGGATTCCTTCGGCCTGCCTGCGGAAAACGCAGCCATCAAGCATGGCAATATGCATCCCGCGGTCTGGACCATGGATAATATCGCCAATATGCGGCGGCAGCTGAAAACCCTGGGCCTTTCCTATGACTGGGACAGAGAAGTATGCACCTGCCTGCCGGAATACTATAAGTGGACCCAATGGATATTCACCCAGCTCTTTGCCAAAGGTCTGGCCTACAAGAAAAAAGGCTCGGTCAACTGGTGTCCCTCCTGCCAAACAGTACTTGCCAACGAGCAGGTAATAGACGGCCATTGTGAGCGCTGCGATTCCGTAGTGGAAAAACGCGATCTGGAACAATGGTATTTCAAAATCACCGATTATGCCCAAAGACTGCTGGACGATTTGGAAAAACTGCCCGGCTGGCCGGAAAAAGTCAAGACCATGCAGGAAAACTGGATAGGCCGCTCCGAGGGTATGCAGTTGGAATTCAAGACCACTGACGGCGATCCCGTACCTGTATTCACTACCCGCTGGGATACTGTACACGGCGTTACCTTTATGGTATTGGCGCCCGAGCACCCCATGGTGGAAAAGCTTACCCGAGGCACCGAATACGAAAAGCCGGTTCAGGAATTTATCCGCAAGGTATCCAAGCTGAGCAATATCGAACGCACCAGCTCCGATATGGTCAAAGAAGGCATGTTCATCGGCGCTTATGCGGTGAACCCCCTTACCGGCAAACAGGTTCCTATCTGGATCACCAACTATGTGCTTTATGAATACGGCACCGGCGCGGTAATGGGCGTGCCCAGCGGCGATCAGCGCGACTTTGATTTCGCCCGCAAATACGGGCTGGATATCATCCCCATAATTGTCGATAAGGATTGGGATGGCAGCGAGCTTACCGAAGCCTATGAAAGCTATGACGGTGTACTGGTCAATTCCGGACAATGGAATGGACTCACCGTTCCGGAAGCCAAAAAACAGATGGCAGATTATATAGAAGCAAACGACATCGGCAAAAAAGTCGTTAACTACCGTCTCCGTGACTGGCTGATCTCCCGTCAGCGTTACTGGGGCGCTCCTATACCCATAGTTTACTGCGACAAATGCGGCATGCAGGCCGTGCCCGAGGATCAACTGCCGGTGCTGCTGCCCACTGATGTGGAATTCAAGCCCACCGGCGAATCCCCCCTCAAGACCAGCCCGACCTTTAAGGATACCGTCTGCCCCAAATGCGGCGGCCATGCTGTGCGGGAAATGGATACCATGGATACCTTTGTCTGCTCCAGCTGGTATTTCCTGCGCTATTGCGATCCCCACAATGATAAAGAAGCCTGGAACCGCCAGATCGCGGATTCCTGGATGCCTGTAGACCAGTACATTGGCGGCGTAGAGCATGCTATTCTTCATCTGATGTATGCCCGATTCTGCACCAAAGTTTTTCATGATCTGGGCTTATGCTCAGCAGACGAGCCTTTCACAAATCTGCTTACTCAGGGTATGGTGCTGAAGGATGGCTCCAAAATGAGTAAGACCAAGGGTAATGTGGTCAGCCCCGAAGAGATCATTAACCGCTTCGGCGCCGATACAGCCCGTTTGTTCATCCTTTTTGCAGCCCCGCCCGAACGCGATCTGGAATGGAACGATACAGCCGTGGAAGGCTGCTCCCGCTTCCTTAACAGGGTATGGCGTACCTTCGCCGCTATTGAGGATCTGGGTAACGCCTCGGCAGCCATGCCGGCAGAGCTTACCCCTGCCGATAAAAAGATGCGCCGGCTGACCCACAGCACCCTGAAAAAGGTAGGAGAGGATATTGCAGTACGATTCCAGTTCAATACAGCCATTTCCGCTATTATGGAAATGGTCAATGGCCTGGTGGAATATTTGGATGGGCAGCCCAATGCGGCAGTTGCCAACGAAGCAGCGGAAATGCTCAACCTGATGCTGGCCCCCTTCGCTCCCCATATGGCAGAGGAGCTGTGGCATCTGCGGGGTCATGAAGGCAGCATCCATAAGCACAACTGGCCCGAATATGATGAGTCAGCTATGGCGCAGGATACTGTAGAGATAGTAGTCCAGGTAAACGGTAAGATCCGTGGGCGTCTGGATATACCGGCCAGGATGAGTAAAGATGAGCTGGAAACTATGATCAAAGGCCATGAAAAGCTGGCCGACTGGTGCGGCGGCAAAAATATGGTCAAGCTGATCGCCATTCCCGGCAAGCTGGTCAATATCGTAGTCAAATAAGCTCTTCCGTAAATCAGGTAAATCAGGGCGATAAAAACAGGAAGCTATATGCTTCCTGTTTTTTTATTGGCTGTATATCCGCTCTTAGACGGGTCATTTGCATGAAATATTTTTATGTTCAAAATATAGGCTAATAATAATGCCAGTACTGCCATATATTTATAGATTATTTTCCAGGAAAATATCAAAAAATAATGATATTTCTGCATAAGTATATATTCTCTTGTCTTATTTAATATATAAACAAATTATATTCTACTAAATGTTAAAACGGGCAAGCTATCATTAAAAGGGGTGATAGCAATGTATGAAGAATTTGTAAGAGACAGAATAACCCAGTTGCGATTAAAAAAAGGCGTATCTGAGTATCAGATGAGTTATGAACTGGGGCACAGCAGAGGCT
>CAKQQU010000034.1 GCA_934271085.1 uncultured Bacillota bacterium
CGATGGCACTGCTGACGAAGGCACCGCAGACAGTGAGGAAAAGACAGAGTAATTTTTTATTTGTCTAAATAAAAACAGAGACCATTTATTGGTCTCTGTTTTTTTATGGGAATTTGCTCCACCTGCCAATAAAAATTTTTTATTAAAAATTATTTATAGATTTTTTTGCCAAGATGGAATATATGGATATACCCTTCCAGGGATACACAATATATTGTGTATCCCTGGACCTATTTTAGCTGGACTTTTTCAATAAAACTTTTGGAGCAAAAAAGGAATTGTTAAAAGGAAGGAGAATAGTAAAGAAATCAGGTGGAGTAAAGTAGAGGAAAGTGGAGTATGCTGATCGGTGAAATAGATCATTCGGTCGATGCCAAAGGCCGCTATATCGTGCCCGCCAAATTCAGGGAAGAGCTTGGCGAGAAATTTGTTCTCGTTAAAGGTCTGGATTCCTGTATTTTCGTGTATCCGCTGGCCAAATGGGAAACTGTATTGGAAAGTTTGTCGCAGCTATCTGCCACAGATCCCCGTGCACGCCGTTTTTCCCGTTCCTTTACCTCGCGCGCTTTTGATGTGGAGGTAGATAAACAATTTCGCGTTGTGCTCCCGCCTGTCCTGCGTGAATACGCGGGTATAGAAAAAGAAATAGTGACCATAGGCGCCACTAACCGTCTGGAGATCTGGGATAAAGAGCGCTGGCTTGCTTATGATCTGGAGGCTGCAGATACCTTTGAAGAAGACGCTGCCTATTTCCCGGATATCAGGTTGTAACTTTATGGAAAAAACTTTTAACCATATCCCTGTGCTTTTAAATGAGGTATTGCAATATCTGGAGCCCCATTCCGGCGGTATATATATCGACGGTACAGTGGGCGGCGGCAATCATGCGGCAGCCGTATTGCAGGCTTCGGATCCTGACGGTTTTTTGCTGGGTATAGACCGGGATAGCGAGGCTCTAAGCGCAGCAGAAGAGCGGCTGCAGCTATTCCCCGGAAGGTACCGGCTGTTAAAGGGCAACTATGGGGATATGGACAGCCTTGCCGCAGCGGCGGGAATAGAAGCTGCAGACGGCATTTTGCTGGACATAGGCGTTTCTTCCCATCAGCTTGATGATGCGGATAGGGGGTTTTCCTATAAGCAGGATGCGCCCCTGGATATGCGTATGGATCAGACCAGCGGTTTCAGCGCAGCTCAGCTTCTTAATACAGCTGATGCAGAAGAACTGACCCGCATCCTTTACGAATACGGTGAAGAAAAATGGGCCAGGCGCATTGCCGAATTTATTGTGGCCGACCGAAGCAAACAGCCTTATGCCACCACCGGACAGCTGGTAGAGACTATTAAAAAAGCTGTTCCCGTAGGGGCCAGAGAAAAAGATCAGCATCCCGCCCGCCGCAGTTTTCAGGCTTTGCGTATAGCTGTTAATGATGAATTGGGAGCCTTGCGCCGCGGTCTGGATAAAGCAATAGGATTGCTGAAACCCGGCGGTGTGCTGGTGGTTATCAGTTTTCATTCGCTGGAAGACCGGATAGTAAAAGAGTGCTTTAAACTGCACGCAACAGAATGTATTTGTCCGCCCAAAATGCCGGTATGCGTTTGCGGGCATAAGGCGGATCTGAAGATCTTGACTAAAAAGCCGGTAACAGCCGGCCAGAAGGAACTGGAGACCAATTACCGCAGCCATTGCGCATTGCTGCGGGCAGCCAGAAAACTGTAGTAATAAGCGTTCGGGGGAGGACATAGGATGAGTATGAACACTGCTCATGCTTATAAACAGACACAGGTCTATGAGGAACAGCAGAGTATACGCGTGTTGGATGGCCGCCGGGCTAAAGCCAGGGAGGAAGCCAAGCGTAAAGGTATAGTCAGGCTGTCTCTTGGAGCCGCGGCAGTGATGATATGCTTGCTGGGCATGACCTTCATGAGCGCCAATATCTGTAATCTGGGCGTGGAAATCAATTCCCTGAAAAGCCAGATAGAGGATACCAAGGTAATGACTGCCAGAGCAGAACTGCAGCTGGGCGAGCTTAGTTCTCTGGAACGCATAGAGTCTTATGCTGTGGCAAATCTGGGCATGGTGTATCCTTCTGCTGATGATGTTTATTTTCTGAGCGCAGGCAGTACCCAAACAGTGGCTGAAACGGAAACCGTAGTGGCGGCTATAGAAGAAGAAAGCACCTGGCAAAAGCTGCTGAATAATATCGCCGGATTTTTCCGGGGAACTGCTTCTGCAGCCGATAATATATAATATAATTTTACAAAAATATCCTATTCATAAAGAGGTGGGTTCATGGCAGCGGTCAAACTGGGGATAAGACGAAGAATTGCGCTGGTATTGGGCCTGCTTCTTTTTGTGTTTTGTCTGGTCATTATAAAGCTGGTGATAATCCAGTTTATCCAAAGCGATGATTTGCAGTCCAAAGCCGCGGAACTACGCACCAGGGATATGACGGTGGATGCTGCCCGCGGCACCATATACGACCGTAATGGCAGCAAGCTTGCCATCAGCATCACTGCGGATTCCATTGCCGTTCGTCCTACCGAAATAAAGGCTTTGGAGGCCTCCCAGCAGACTGCCACTGCCCAAAAGGTAGCTCAGACCCTGGCAGATATTTTGGAGCTGGATTATGACGATGCATATAAAAAAGTCACTTCCGACAGCTATTATGTTTATATAAAGCGTAAGGTAACTGCCGAACAGGCACAGCTTATACGCGATGCTCAGCTTGTGGGTGTGGAAATAGAAGAAGAAAGCCAGCGGTATTACCCCAAAGGAACCTTGGCCTGTCATGTATTGGGTTTTGCCGGCATCGACAATCAGGGTCTGGAAGGCATGGAAAAATCTCTTGATGAATGGCTTTCCGGAACCGACGGCAGGGTAGTAGGCCAGTATGATGCCTATAATAATCCTATTCCCCAGGCTGAATACGAGTATATAGCCCCCAAAGACGGCTACAATATTTACAGCACTATCGATGAGAATATCCAGTATTTCTGTGAGCGGGAGCTGTCTACCCTGATGAACAGCGAGTACCCCGCCAAAAATGCCGGTATCATAGTTATGAATCCCAAAACAGGGGAAATACTGGCCATGGCTGTAGCCAATAATTATGATCCCAATAATTACTGGGACTATGATTCCTCTACCTGGCGTAATTTCCTTATCAGCGATTCATATGAACCCGGATCCACCTTCAAGATAGTTACTGCTTCCACCGCGCTTGAGGAAGGAACGGTAAATGAAAACAGCAGTTTTTATTGCCCTGGTTATGTGATGGTTTCCGGTTCGCGTATCGGCTGCTGGTCCAGCGTTCCCCACGGATCCCAGAATCTGGCCGAATCGGTGCAGCATTCCTGCAATCCCGCTTTTGTGGCTATCGGCCAGAGTATAGAAGCTAAACAACGGGGACTCTTTTATAAATATATCACCGCTTTTGGTTTCGGTCAGAATACGGGGATACAGCTTCCCGGCGAGACTAACGGCATTATGCAGGCAAAAGAAAACGTTAACAGCGTTGAGATCGCTACTATCTCCATTGGTCAGGGCATTGCCGTTACGCCTGTTCAGATGATAACTGCTGCCTGCGCAGTAGCTAATGACGGCGTGCTGCAGAAGCCCCAGATAGTTTCCAAAGTAACTGACGGCGATAAAGTAGTCTGGGAGATGGAGCCTGAGGTGGTGCGGCAGGTGGTATCTGCCGATACTGCTCAAAAGGTAAGAGAAATGATGGTGGGCGTTGTAACGGACGGCTCAGGCAGCAAGGCTGCTATTCAGGGTTACACCATAGCCGGTAAGACCGGTACTGCTCAGAAGGCCTCCGGCGGGGCCTATGCGGCCGGGAAGTATGTGGCTTCCTTTGTGGGTATGGTTCCTGCTGATGACCCGCAGCTGGTATGTCTGGTAATAGTTGATGAGCCTTCCGGCTTGTTCTACGGCTCGCAGGTGGCCGCGCCTATTTTCCAGAGCGTAACGTCCGATACATTGCGTTATCTGGGTATTGCCCCCAGCGTTGATGCCAACGACGGCTTTGACGAAGGGGCGGGCGTTGAGGTGACTGTTCCCAACGTGACCAATATCAGCGTTGCCGAAGCCATTTCCACTTTGCAGGCTTTGGGGTTGAATGTACGTTTAAGCGGCAGCGGTAATATAGTCAGTCAGCAGCAGCCGGCAGCATTCAGCCAGGCTAAGGCCGGTTCCACGGTATTGCTGACTGCTGCGGAACCTGATGGGGAAAGCAGCGGGCTGGTAACAGTGCCTGATCTGCGCAACCGCCGTTTTGCCGAGGTGGCAAATATACTTTCGGTATTGGGCCTGCCCCTGGCTGCGGAAGGCAGCGGGGTGGCTTACGCTCAGGATCCGGACTATGGC
Organism: uncultured Bacillota bacterium; assembly: GCA_934271085.1. Classification (GTDB taxonomy): domain Bacteria; phylum Bacillota; class Dehalobacteriia; order UBA4068; family UBA4068; genus HGM13862. Next base: position 4,370 of record CAKQQU010000034.1, read on the forward strand.
ACCCAGGTGGAACCCGGTACTACGATCATCGTAAAATTCCAGGGTGAAGATAATATCAATTCGGATCTGCAGCCCTGATACGCAGAATATACAAGGAGGGTTTTTTATGAAGTTGCGGCAGTTGATAAATGCGCTGGGCACCCAGGTTGCGGTTAGCGGCAGCCTGGATACGGATATCAGCGGTCTTGCCTATGATTCCCGCAAAGTTGAACCTGGTTTTGCCTTTATTGCCATACCTGGTGAAAATTTTGATGGCCATGATTTTGTTCCCAAAGCACTGGAGGCCGGCGCTGCTGCCATTATTTGCCAAAGACCCCTGGCAACAGGGGACAAGCCCTGTGTGGTCGTGCCCGATTGCCGGCAGGCCCTGGCTGATCTTTCCGCCGAGTTTTACGGCCATCCCGACCGGAAGCTGCGTTTGATAGGAGTTACAGGTACCAATGGCAAAACTACCACCACTTATCTGGTAAAGTGGCTGCTGGAATCTGCCGGTCACAGAGCCGGTCTGGTGGGCACAATAAAGAATCTGGCCGGCGACAGGGAATTGCCTGCCAGCCGAACCACGCCGGAAGCCCTGGATCTTTTTTACATGTTTTCTCTTATGGAGCAAGCAGGTTGTGATTATATGGTGATCGAGGCTTCTTCCCATGCCATAGATCTGAAAAGGGTAGCTTCATGCAATTTTGCCGGGGCAGTTTTTACCAATCTTACCCAGGATCATCTTGATTATCATATCACTATGGATAATTATTGCCGCTGCAAAGCGCGGCTTTTCGCCATGCTGGATGAAAACCAGGCGAACCGCTACGGTATTGTCAATGCAGACGATCCCTATCAGCATGTGTTCCGGGAAAACTGCCGTGTGCCGGTAGTCAGCTACGGTAGTTCCGCCGCTGCCGATCTGCGTTTCGGGCAGTATACGGCCAGCGCCCGGGGCATGTCCTTTGAGCTGTATTATCAGGGACGCCAATACCAGGTGGATATTCCTCTGCTGGGTAAATTCAATATATACAATAGCCTGGCCGCCATGTCCGTCGCTCTTTGCGAAGGCCTGGATATGGATAGCATTATTGCCGCTATGAGCAAAGCTCCCCAGGTAGCGGGCAGATTTGAGCTTATAGATGAAGGACAGGATTATACGGTGGTCGTGGATTATGCCCATACTCCGGATGGCCTGGATAATCTGTTGCGGGCTGCTATTGATTTAAAGCCCCGCCGTTTGATCACAGTTTTTGGCTGCGGCGGCAACAGGGATAAGGGTAAGCGGCCTATCATGGGACGTCTTGCCGGCAGTCTCAGCGATATCGCTATCGTCACTTCGGACAACCCGCGCTTTGAAGACCCGGAACAGATCATTAAAGAAGTTGAAGCGGGAGTAAAAGAAGTCTGCGATAATTATCTTTGCATCACCGACAGGGCCGAGGCCATTAAAAGAGCTATAGATATGGCTCAGCCTGGAGATATGGTGGTCCTGGCCGGCAAGGGCCATGAGGATTATCAGATCGTCGGCGATGTCAAGCATCATCTTGACGACCGGGAAATGGCCAGGGCTTTTATCAGAGACAGAGCTGCCGGATCGGCAAAATAGAAACAAGGGGTATTTGTTATGATATACCTTATCTTTTTCGCAGCGGCCATAGTTTTGACCATAATCATAGGCAAGCTTCTGCTGCCGCTGCTTATCAGCATGAAAGTCAAACAATCCATCCGTCAGGACGGCCCTCAGCGCCATTTGAGCAAGGCCGGCACACCTACCATGGGCGGTCTGATCTTTATACCCGCTGCGGTTATCCTTTGCTGTTTTTGTCTGATAGTGGACAGGCAGCCGCAGCTTTGGGTCTGGATGTTTTCCTTTTTAAGCTTCGGACTTATCGGTTTTCTGGATGATTTTGCCAAGCTGCGTCATCATGAAAACAAGGGGCTTTCGGGCAGGCAAAAACTGGCGGGACAATTTGTGGCTGTGGTATTACTGCTGCTTCTTAATGAGCTGCTGCTTTCCCGGGGCACCAGTCTCTCCTTTTTCGGTACGAGTTTTGATCTGGGCTGGTTCTACTATCCGCTGATAGCCGTTTTTGTGGTAGGTATGGTCAACGCGGTAAATCTTACCGATGGATTGGATGGTTTGGCTTCCGGAGTCAGCTTTTTCGTTTTTGCAGGTTTTGCTCTGATCGGTTTTTTGGTAATGGAATCATTCCCCCAGCTTTATCAGCTGCCTTTTATATCCCTGATAATGGCTGGCTGCTGTATAGGTTTTCTTTTCTTTAATCACTATCCTGCCAAGGTATTCATGGGGGATACTGGCTCAATGGCTTTGGGCGGCGCTGTCACCGGGCTGGCGGTCACCTGTCATCTGGAAGTAGCTTTGGTAGGATTGGGACTGGTTTATTTATTGGAAGCCATTTCTGTTATGCTGCAGGTGGGTGTTTATAAATTAACGCATAAACGGCTGTTTCTTATGGCGCCGCTGCATCATCATTTTGAGTTGAAAGGCTGGCCCGAAACAAAAGTCACCGGTGTTTTTTATCTGGCTTCAGCTATCTGTGTAATAGTCACCGTAATTCTGTTTAGGGTTATCTGCTTATAGGAGGTACTAAATGGAACTGCAAGGCAAAACTGTTATGGTGGTGGGAGCAGGAATGAGCGGTATTGCTTCCTGTCGTTATCTTTTATCCCAGGGTGCCCGGGTAATTATTGCCGACAGTAAAAAGGAAGAAGTGTTGCTGCAAAATAAGGATTTGACGGCTTTGCTGAAAAGGGGAGTCAAACTGCTGGCAGGTCATCAATTACCGGAAAATATTGATTGGGATATGGTGGTAGTCAGCCCCGGCGTCCCTCTGGGCATACCTTTGCTGAAGATGAGCAGGGACGCTGTCATACCTGTGGTGGGCGAGATCGAACTGGCCTACCGGGAAGCCAAAGCTCCTTTTCTGGCTATTACCGGCACCAATGGCAAGACGACAACTACCTCGCTGGTGGGGCATATCCTGTCCAGCTGCGGCGTTGATGTGCTGGTGGGCGGCAATATAGGAAAGCCTCTGGTTGATGCTGTAGCTGATTTTCACGGCAGATATATTGTGGCCGAGCTTTCCAGCTTTCAATTGGAAAGCTGCGTATCCTTCAGGGCTCATGCCGCCGCTTTTTTGAACCTTACCCCCGATCATCTGGACCGTCACGGTGATATGGCTGGGTACGGCGCTGCCAAGGAACGTATTTTTGCCAATCAGACCAGCGAGGATTATGCTGTTCTTAACTGGGATGATCATTATCTGCGGCAGGCTGCATCCAGGATAGGCGGCAAAATACTCTGGTTCAGTCTGCATGACCGTCCGGAAAACGGCATATACTTGGATGAAGGGCAGTTGCGCTACATTAAAGATGGCACAGAGGTATTTTCTTTTGCCGCAGCGGATATCTTTATTCAGGGAAAGCACAATATTGCCAATTGTATGGCGGCTTTTCTGATGACTGTTATTACCGGGCTTGACCTTGAAAAAATAGCGAAAGCTATATGCAGCTTCCGCGGTGTGGAGCACCGGCTGGAATATGTTACGGAAAAAAACGGCGTTATATATGTCAATGATTCAAAGGGCACTAATCCTGACAGCACTTTTCAGGCTATTTATGCCTATGACCGCCCAATGATATTGCTGCTGGGCGGCAGAAATAAGGGCAGTGATCTGCTGCCTTTGATGAAACTGGTGAAAGAGCGGGTAAAATGCGCGGTGCTTTTCGGCGAAGCTGCCCTGCAGTTCAAGCAGGCTGCGGATACTATCGGTTACAGATCTTATGTTATGGCGGATAATTTTGACGATGCGGTGGAACGGGCTAAAAAGATGGCTGTCAGCGGCGATGTTGTAGTTCTTTCTCCTGCCTGTGCTTCCTGGGACAGCTTCCGTTGTTTTGAGGAGCGGGGAGACAGATTCAAGGAATTGGTAAAGTAAAGACGGGGTCGGGGCCAAATGGCAGAACGGGGAATCATAGAATTAAAAAACAAACGGACTAAGATGCGGCCGGACTGGTGGCTGCTGATCGCGGTATTGGTTCTGACCGCTATAGGCGTTATTATGGTTTTTTCCGCCAGCCAGTATTTTGCTTCTTATGAACCTTACAATGACAGCTACTACTTTTTGCGGGCGCAGATTATCAATTTTTGCGTCGGTCTGGTAGTTATGCTTATTGCTTTTAAGGTCAAGATCGGATTCTACAAAAAAGTAACCTATCCGGTTTTTGCTATCCTCCTGGGCCTCCTTGCTTTCATGCTGGTTTATACAGGGCTGGAATCTGCCGGCGGCGCTGAACGCTGGCTGGAAATATTCGGAGTTAACTTTCAGCCATCCGAGCTGGCCAAAATAGTTCTGCCGATGATGCTGGCCCGCTGGATGTCTTCCCATAAAGGGGAATTGCTGGATTTTAAAATGGGATTTTTGCCCACCATTGGCGTTACTGCCGTGGTGGCTGCCATGATCCTTTTTCAAAAGGATCTTTCTTCGGCAGTGGTTGTGGGCGCAACTGGTTTTTTGATGATGTTCTGCGCAGGTATCAGGCCCAAATACCTGCTGGCTACCATTGGCGCCGGCGTGGCCGGCGTGGCCGGAGCTATTATAATGGAACCTTACCGGATGGAAAGGGTATATGCCTGGTTCAATCCGTGGGCTTATTCTGCCGATGAAGGATGGCAGACCTGCCAATCCCTGATGGCGCTGGGCAGCGGCGGTATCAGCGGCGTTGGTCTGGGCAGCGGCGGTTCCAAATGGTTTTATCTGCCGGAACGTCATACCGATTTTATTTTTTCCATAATTGGCGAGGAGCTGGGGTTTTTGGGAGCTGCCTTTGTAGTGCTGCTGATCGCCTTTATTGTCTGGAGGGGCATACTGATCTCGGTGAAAGCTCCCGATATGTATACCTCCCTGCTGGCATTGGGGCTTATCAGCTCCATTGGCATCCAGTCCCTGATCAATCTGGGCGTTGTCACCGGACTTTTGCCTGTTACCGGTGTTACGCTGCCTTTTGTCAGCTATGGCGGAACTTCCATGGTGGTATCCATGGGCATTATAGGTATGCTGCTGAATATTTCCTGTTATGCTCAAAAATGACTTGTGCAGTTGAACTGTCAGGACTGCTCTTGCAATCCGCGGCATTTGATGTATAATATAAATATTATGCCTTATCAGGCAACAAACTGGCGGAGGACGGCTTATGCGGGTTATTGTTTCCGGCGGAGGGACCGGCGGCCATATTTACCCTGCTTTGTCTATTGCCCAGGAACTGCGTTCCCGGGGCGCGGAAGTTCTTTACGCAGGCGGTTATGATTCTGTTGAGGCGGAGTTGGCCGTATCATACGGCTTTTCTTTTGCGCCTGTCAGCAGCGCTCCCCTGCATCGGCATTCTTTAAAAGTTGTTGGCGATCTTTTGACCAATGCCACAGGCATTGCTGAAGCCAAAAAGACGGTTAGGAATTTCGGGGCGGATATCGCCATAGGCACCGGGGGGTTTGTTACGGCGCCTGTACTGATGGCTGCCCAATCGCTGGGCATTCCCACCATGATACATGAGCAGAACGCTTATCCTGGCCTGGCCAACCGTCAGCTTGCCAAAAAAGCCCAGGCGGTTTGTCTTACTTTTCCGGCGGCTTCAGCTTATTTTCCCCATAAGGAGAGGCTTTATCATACGGGCCTGCCTGTGCGTCCCCAAATAGTCTCTGCGGCAGAGGGGAGCATAAAGGAAGAAGCATATGAATATTTTCATATACCCACCGGCGAAAGGGATATGCCCACATTGCTGATTACCGGTGGTTCCCAGGGCGCTATGAGTATCAATAGAGCTGCTGCTGCGGCTTATGACAGTCTGCTTGCCCAAAATTGCCGTATCATCCATCTTTGCGGAAAAAAGAATTATGATGAACTGCGGGCAAAGGCTCCTGATAACAGGCTTCTGATCCTTTTGCCCTATCTGGAAAGAATGGAATACGCCATGGCCCTGGCTGATCTGGCTTTGGCACGTGCCGGCGCGTCTTTTCTGGCGGAAGCGGCCATAATCGGTCTGCCCAGCCTGCTGATACCTTATCCTTATGCCACCAATGATCATCAGACTGCCAATGCCAGGGAATTTTCGCAGGCCGGAGCTGCTATCGTTATCAGCGATAACCAGTTAAACGGCAGCGTCCTTGCTAAGGAGGCCGGCGGTATATTGTTTGATAAGGATCGCAGAGCGAGGATGCGGGAGGGGGCACTTTCCCTGGCCCGTCCCGATGCCGCGGCAGCCATCGCCCGGATAGCTGAGAAAATAGCCGGAAAATAGCGGCCTGATGGCAACAGAGTAATTGATACTAAGACATAACAGAAGAGGTTGCAATGGAAAAAAATCTGCATTTCATCGGTATAGGTGGCATAGGCATGAGCGCTATTGCCCGGATAATGCTGCATCAGGGGTTTAATATCAGCGGCTCTGATGTAAAGGAAACTCATTTGACACAGGAGTTATGTAAAAACGGCGCTGTTATCAGCTACAGCCATGACGCCGCCAATATACCGGAAAATGCCCAGGCTGTGGTTTATTCCTCCGCAGTTAAGGATGATAACCCGGAAATGTCGGAAGCCCGCCGCCGCGGTTTAAAAATATATAAAAGAGCCCAGGCGCTGGCCTTTCTGATGAGCACCTGCATAAGCGTGGGCGTGGCCGGTTCCCATGGTAAGACCACCACTTCCGCAATGATAGCCACGATGCTGGATGAGGCCGGTTGCGACCCCACTATCATTATTGGCGGTATGCTTAACGGGCTGGGGGTAAATGCCAAGGCCGGAGACGGCAAATATCTGGTGGCTGAGGCGGATGAAAGCGACGGTACTTTTCTTATTCTGCATCCTACGGTAGCGGTAGTCACCAATATCGAGGCGGATCATTTGGATCATTATGGTGATCTGGAACATATTATCGAAGCATTTGCCCAGTATTTCCGCCAGGTCCCTCAGGACGGATTCGCTGTTTACTGCGCTGATTGTCCCGTATGCCGTCACCTGGCAGAAACAGTCTCGGGCGATTATATCAGCTATTCGCTGCAGGGCAATGCGGATTACACAGCACGCAATATTCAACAGGGCGGGGGCATAAGCGCAGATATCTATTATCATGATGAAAAGCTGGGAAGACTGGAACTGGCTGTCCCCGGCATACATAATATAGCCAACGCTATGGCCGCTATTGCCGTAGGTATGCGTTTCGGACTGGATTTTTCCGTATGCGCCGCCGGTTTGAGTAAATTCCGGGGTACCGGCCGCCGGTTTGAGAAGATGGGCCAGTTTGCCGGGCTTACGGTTATAGATGATTATGCTCATCATCCTACGGAGATCAAAAAGACTATAGAAGCAGCCCGGGGCCAGGGAGTAAAAAACCTGACCGTAGTATTCCAGCCACACCGTTATACCCGTACCCGGGATATGTATAAGGAATTTGCTGCAGCCCTGATGGATGCCAACAAAGTCTTTCTCTGTGAACTTTACCCTGCTTTTGAAAAACCTATTGAAGGAGTTTCTGCAAAACTGATTGTGGATGAGATGCGGCGTTTGGGGCATAAACATGTTATCTATGCCGCTGATATTGACCATACTTTGGCTTTGCTGAAAGATAATATCAGCGATGAAGATATGCTGCTGGTGATGGGAGCAGGCAATATCCGCAGCGTCTCCGAGCGTTACGCTGCATTCAGAAGGGATGAATTAAATGGATAAAGCTGCTGTGGCAGGCGATCTGCAAAAACTAGTAAAGGCAAAAGTCCTGACTGATGTGCCCATGTCTTCTTATACCACCTGGAAGATAGGCGGACCTGCTGATATTATGGTCTTTCCCGGTACGGAAGATGAACTGGCGGCGGTGCTTCATTGTCTGTCGGAGAACCAGATCCCCTGGTTCGTTATTGGCAATGGCTCCAATTTGCTGGTAGGCGACAGAGGCGTGCGTGGGGTTGTGATCAAGCTTTCTGATCGTTTTTCGGCTGCTTCCTGGCGTGAATTGGAGGTTCAGGCAGGGGCAGGCATGCTTTTGGGTACGCTGGCGCTGGAGGCCGCGGAGCGGGGTGCGGCAGGGCTGGAGTTTGCCCGCGGCATACCCGGCAGCGTGGGCGGGGCTATCCGTATGAATGCCGGCGCCTACGGTCATAATCTCAGTGATTTTGTGACGGAAGTAACCCTCATTGACAGATTGGGCAAAAAGCAAACCATTCCCCGGGATGAGCTGGAATTTGCTTACAGGGACAGCAGTCTTTTCCGTATGGATGCAGTTGTGGTGCGGGTGGGTCTTAAACTCCTTCCCGGCGAACGTGACGGTATCATGATGCAGATGAAGGAATATCAGCGCAAGAGAGGCCTTTCCCAGCCTTTGGAGTTTCCCAGCTGCGGCAGTGTTTTCCGTAATCCTGCCAATGATCATGCAGGCAGGTTGGTTGAGCTTTCCGGCCTGCGGGGATTGCAGATAGGCGGGGCCGCTGTTTCCACCAAGCATGGCAATTTTATCGTTAATATGGGGGGAGCCACTGCTGCCGATGTGCGGGAACTCATTGAGCAGGTTCAGGAGCAGGTGTATGATTACGCAGGCATAAAACTGGAGCCGGAAGTTAAATTTGTAGGCGAGTTTTAGAATATTATTTAAACAGATGGAGAAGAAAAAGAGGGGATTTGCCCTCTTTTTTATTTTTGATCGAACAGTTGTTAATTGACAAAGGAAGGGAAAACTGTTTGTCAGCCTTTTACTTATTACTAGAAAATTAAAGGAGATTGACATTAAATGCGGCTTATAATACAATAAATGTGTACATGTATACTTTTGTCGAAATATATACTCATTCAACAGAAAGAAGGGCCAAAATAATGCAGGAGCAAAATGCAGATTTTTGCGCAGGGATAAGCCCTGACGATAAGCGCTTTTTAGAGCTGGGCGATTATATCGATTCCATGACCGGTGCCGATAATCTGGTCATGACTTCCTTGCAGGAGGCCCAACGGCTGTTTGGTTATATACCGCCTTTGGTACAGAATTTTATTGCCGAACGTACCGGAGTTTCTTCAGAGGAGATTCATGGGCTGGTGGCCTTTTACAGTCAATTTAACGCCGGTTCCAAAGGGCGGCATCGCATAGGGGTTTGCCTGGGCACAGCCTGTTATGTCAGAGGCGCGCAGACCATTATGGATAAAGTGTGTAAGATCCTGGGCATAGGCGTGGGGGAAACTACCGCTGACGGTAATTTTACTCTGGAAGCTACACGCTGCCTGGGCTGCTGCAGCCTGGCGCCGGTGATGATGGTGGATGACGATGTTTACGGCAGGCTGGACGATCCGGAACGTATTCCGGCAATTCTGGAGGCTTACAGAGGGTAGGCTGTAATGATTAAAATACGTCTTTGCGGCAAAATAAGAAACAGCGGCCAGATGGTCATTCCCCAGGGTATTACCTGGCAGCAGCTTATTTGGGAATATGGCGAAGGTATACCCGGTAAAAGGGAATTCAAGATGGCGCGTTTGGGAGACGTTTTTTATACTGCCGCCGATCTGCCTGAGCCTGTTCCCCCTGTTGATGATGGGGAAATAGAGATTTTTGATGAGAACAGTTGCCCGCTGGCATTATCCTGCGGCTGGCTTGATGAAGAAGGAGGACATCAGCCTCTGACCGCGCTTTTGGTCAAAATCAGGTCGGGGAAGGGAAATGAATCTGACCTGGCGTCCCTGGAAGATATGCTGAGATGCGCCCCGAAAGATAGCTTTGCATTGCGCCGGGTGACTGATCTTTGGAATAAATTTGAGCGGGAATTCAGGCTTCATGTTACGGCCAAGCTTTGTCCGGGAGGTGTTTGTGCAGGATTGACCCGCTATTATATCAGCGATGGCTGTCACGGCTGTATGATGTGTTCGCTTAATTGTCCCGCCGGTGCTATCAGCGGCGAGCCTCTTCATCAGTATATTATAGATCAGGCAAAATGTATCGGTTGCGGTAAATGCCTGCGTTCCTGTAAATTCAGAGCTGTAAAAAAGAGGCGCAGTTAGCATGAATGGTCATATTCTGCAAGGTTTGGGCAACGGAGAAAATCATAGCGCATATAATTTCTCTATGTCTTGCAATGTTGGTTTGTAATCTGACTAGATTGATAAATTTAGTAAAATTTTATGACACATATTAGTTTAAGTAAGGGTAATTTTTGGGGATTTTGTTGTCTGAAAACTGTGAGGCTATTGACTTTTATGGTACGTTAGGGTAAAATTATCTTTGGCATTATAGGGTGGGTTGTTTTGTGTGCATTTCCTTTTTATAAAAAAACTGCACCTAGAATACACGCAAGTGCGATTAGGATTTCCCCGTAATGCTGCACAAAAGATTGTGCGGTCTGTGACCGCAGTTTAGTTTTGCTTATGCTTTTGCATTAAATAAATTTTTTGGAGGTTGTTATCAATGGCAGTAAGTATGAATGATTCCCCGCTGTTCAGAGGCATGTTCACCTCTCCCGCAATGTGCGAGATTTTTGACGATACTTCTATCGTCCAGGCTTGGATGGATATCTGGAAAGCTTTGGCTCAGACCCAGGCTGAACATGGCATTATCCCGCAGGAAGCCGCTGACGAGATTGCCAGGAAATGCGATTACCACAACCTTGATATGGAAGATATTGGCCAGCAGATCATTAAAGTCGGCCATGCCTTGGTTCCCGTGCTCCGTGGTTATGAACATTCCTGCGAAAACGGTTATGGTGAATATCTGCATCTGGGTACTACAACTCAGGATATCAGCGATACCGGTTTCATGCTCCTGTGCAAACGCGCCTACATTGCTATCCTGAAGGATATGCGTGATGTGGAAGCTGCCGCCATGAAGCTGGCCTCTGACCATAAACACACCGTTATGGCAGGGCGCACCCATGGGCAGCAGGCTTTGCCCATCACCTTTGGTTTCAAGGCCGCTTACTGGGCTGATGAAGTTCGTCGTGAAATTGAACGCATGAAGATAGTTCTGGACAACGATTTCGTTGGCGAAATCTCCGGTGCTGTTGGCACTTGCGCCGGCTTGGGCAAAGATGGCCATGTTATCAGCGATGAAACCATGATCAAGCTGGGTTTGAATATTCCTACTATTATGTGGCATTCCACCCGCGACCGTTGGGCTCAGATCACCAATACTGCTGTTATGGCTGCGTTCTCCATGGCTCATATCGGTCATGAATGTGCCAATATGATGAAAACTGAATTCGGCGAAGTTGCCGAAGGTTTCGTCCGCGGTCAGGTATTCAGCTCCACTATGCCTAATAAACGCAACCCCGGTCTGTGCGAGATGATCCAGACCCAGTGCCGTTTGGCCCAGGGTTCTGCCATTGCCACTATCAACTCCATGTATTGCGAACATGAACGCGATGCTTCCGTATGGCGTATCGAATGGCGCAGCTTGGGTGAATGCTTGCTTTCTGTTGGCACTGCTGTTGCCCGCGCCAAGAAGTTGCTGGAAGGTCTCCAAGTTAATGCTGGACGCATGCGTGAAAATCTGGATTTGACCAAGGGTCTGATGTATGCTGAGCCTGTTATGCTTGCTATGGGCCATCATATCGGCAAACAGACTGCGCATGAGCTGGTTTATGAAATCTCCATGGACTGCTTTGAAAACGATGTCCTTTTCATTGATGGTCTGCTGGCCAACGAGACTGTTGCCAAGTATATGACCCGTGCCGATTTGGAAGACATCATGAATCCTGAACATTATATCGGCGATGCCGTTTACTACACTGAAAAAGCTCTGGCCGCTTGCGAAGCTGCCCGCGCCAAAGACCCCGAGATAATTAAATAGTTTTTTAGTTTTTTCTTCGATTTTCATTGCCGCCCCATCGGGTAAAAACTCGATGGGACGGCCTCATGCTTAGGCCTTAAAGGCATTGTTTTTTGCCTCAAAATATAAAAATAAAACAGGAGGAAAGAAAACATGTTAACCGGTAAAGAATTAGCAAAAGTTGTTAATCATCCTG
>CAKQQU010000035.1 GCA_934271085.1 uncultured Bacillota bacterium
GGGGTATAATGAGCCAGCAGATAATCCACCAGCCAGACAGGAAAAGAAAGGGTCACATTAAGGTATTCGCGGAAATCATCATCTTTGGCAGGCAGCAAGCTTGCCTTATCCGCCCGCAGATAGTTCCGCAAAACAGCATTTGTAAGCCCTGCCAGCTTTGGAGAAGCATATTTTTTGGTCAAGGCTACGCCTTCGTTTACCGCCGCATAAGGCTCAGTTTCCAGATAATGCAGCTGAAACAGGCTAAGTCGCAGTATTATCTTCAGCTCCATCATCAACTCATCAAGAGGCTTTTTCAAAAAATGGCTCAACATATGATCCAAAGCCAGCCTCATCCGGGTGGAGCCATAGGTTATCTGAGCGGCAAGCCTGGCCTCCTGAGATGACAGCTTATATTGGTTCAGCACCTGTTTAAAGGCAATATTAGCGTAGGCGTCATCTCTTTCTATCTGTCTGAGCGCCAAAAAAGCCGCGCAACGGGCGCTGATAGTCTGTTTTTCCCTACCTGAAATTTTCATCAGTCTCTCCTGCCACCAAATATAATCAGTAAACGCAACAGCTGCAGTATTGCGGTAAGCGCTGCCGCCACATAAGTCAGAGCCGCGGCTTTCAATACCTTGCCGGCATATCCCACCTCGTCAGACTGCAAAAAACCGCAGCCTTCCAAAGCCACCAAAGCCCTGCTGGAAGCATTAAACTCCACAGGCAGGGTCACCAGCTGGAACAAAACAACAACTGCAAAACAGATGATACCTATGCCAATAAGATTAAAAGAGCTGAATACCAGTCCCAAAATTATCAGGATCCAGGCAGCGGAAGAACCGAAATTGGCTATGGGAACCAGAGCATTACGGAATTTAAGCGGGCCATAAGATTGAGCATCCTGCAGAGCATGGCCGGCCTCATGTGCGGCGACTCCCAGGGCGGCCACCGAAGTACTGTTATAAGTGGAATCAGAAAGCCGCAATACCTTGCTTCTGGGATCATAATGATCGGTCAGGCTGCCGGAGACCTTTTGCACAGCTACATTGTTCAGCCCGTTGATATCCAGCATCTTACGGGCCATATCGCAGGCGCGTACAGCAGAACGGGCCTGGATCTTTGAATATTTTCGGTAGGTGGCTGATATTTTGGCCTGGGCATAAACTGTCAGCAGCAGTGCCGGCAGCAAAATAATCAATGTCCAATCCATATAATAATAAGGCATTAAATATTACCTCCTTTTTTGATCTGATATCCCCTGGCGAAAGCTGCCGAGCTCATACGGTTTTTGCCTTCGGGCTGTACTTCCCTGATAAGCACCGCACCACTGCCGCAGGCTACGCAAAGCCCCTCCTCGCTGCATTCAAGCACTTCGCCGGGTTGGCCGGAGCCCTCCGCCAGAGAGCAGCCAAAAAGCTTAAGCCTTTTGCCGCCCCGCAGCACATAAGCTCCGGGAAAAGGGTCCAATCCGCAAACCATGGCATGAAACTTTTCCGCAGGCAGCGTCCACTCAAGACATTCTTCCCCGCTGCTTATTTTAGGAGCGAAAGTGGCTTTATCATGATCCTGAGCTATTCTGGGAGCCCGGCCTTCTTCTATAAGCGGCAAGGCCTGCAGAAGAAGCTGCGTACCTGCTTCCTGCAATTTATCATGAAGCGTGCCATAAGTTTCGTCCTCGTCCAGGTCAACAGCCCGGGAAAGTATCATATCCCCGCTGTCCATACCTCGTGCCAAATACATGATAGTAACTCCGGACTGACGGCAGCCATCCATGATAGCCCGCTGTATAGGCGCGGCTCCCCGATACTGAGGAAGCAGGGAGCCATGGATATTGATAGCGCCTAAAGCCGGGATAGCCAGCAGCTCCTCCTTAAGCAGCTGACCGTAGGCCACTACTACCAGCAGATCCGGCTGATAAGCCGCCAGCTGAGCCAGGGCCTCCGGATCATTGATGCTTTTGGGAGTATGAACAGGTATGCCCAGTTCCAGTGCTGCGGCTTTTACCGGGGTGGGAAGCAAATCCCTGCCTCTTTTGCCCCGGGGACGATCCGGCTGGCTGTATACTGCGGCTATTTCGTATCCCTGCTGCACCATGCTGCGCAAAGGCAATACTGCAAAATCCGGGCTTCCCAAATAAACTATCTTCATCAATATGCTCCTTACAGAAATTATCTTTCAGATCAATCCTCATAATCAGCGCGGCGCACTTCCGCAAACATAACATCGGTAAAAAGGATGCCGCTAAGATGATCTATTTCATGCTGATAAATAATAGCCTCCTGACCGCTTACTTTAACCGTAAACGGATTGCCGAAACGATCCTGTGCTTCTACCTTGATATTTTTGGCGCGCTTGACCTTGCCGCCCCGGTCTGGTACGGAAAGGCAGAATTCCGTAGATACTATACTGCCGCTTTTATCCACTATACGGGGATTTACCAATTCTATAAAACCATGTTCACGGTCGTCGATGACCACTACATTTTTCAGTATTCCCACCTGAGGAGCTGCCAAACCAACTCCGTCGGCATGATACATGGTAATTTTCATATCGTCCAGCAATTTATGAAGAGCGCTGCCAAAGCGCCTGACTTCTACCGATTTTTCATGTAAAAGCGGATCTTCTTCTGTAATGATAGTTCTGATTTCCGCCATAAAGAAACCACCCCTTATAAAAATTATCTTTTAATTATAACATATATATGCCAATTCGTACAGCTTTTTACTGTTCATCCCATGTTTTGCGGCAGGATCAAAAAAATACCTGCATCTTATTGCTGCCCATCAGAGCATATTCATCGGGTCGATATCCAGGGCCAGGCGGATATCTGCCGGCAGCCTTTCCTCCTGCCTGGTGCGCACCCAGGCTTTTTCCGCTGCGTCGGCGGCCCTGCGGATATCAGCAGCCTTTATTATTATCTGCCTGCGGAACCGATCCTTAATCTTTGCATAGGGGGCTTCCGCAGGTCCGCATATTTCCGCTGATCCTGCCAGCTCATGGATGAGATAATGGCTGTAGGCGGCACATATCTCAACCAAAGCCGCTTGATCGCATCCACTCAAAAGCAATCTCAGCAGATGACAATATGGCGGATAGCCATGCAATCGCCGCTGCATAAGCTCGGATTGGTAAAACCCCTGATAATCATAGGAAGCTGCCTGCAGAATGGGGGCAGCGTCAGGGGTATAGGTCTGGATTATCGCCCGGCCCTGCTTTTCCCGGCGGCCGGCCCTGCCGCAAAGCTGGCTTATCATCTGAAAAGTACGCTCGGAAGCCCGCCAGTCCGGCAAGTTCAACAGACTGTCGGCAGCAATAACAGCAGCCAGCTCCAAATGGGGAAAATCCAATCCTTTGGCCACCATCTGGGTGCCCACCAGAATATCTATTTCCCGATGCAGCATAGCTTCATATACACGCTGATGACCGTCACGCTCATCTAAAACATCGCTGTCCAGACGGCCGATACGGGCATTGGGGAACAGTCTGGCGGCTTCATCCGCCACCCGCTGGGTACCGATGCCGAAATGGCGTATATGCCTGCTGCCGCAATTGGGACAAAGCTTCGGCGGAATTACCGTATACCCGCAATAGTGACATTTAAGTTTACCGCCCCATTTATCATCATGAAAGCACATGGATACCGCACAATGGGGGCAGGAAACGCTTTGGCCGCAGTCCCGGCAGGAAACAAAAGTATAGTATCCCCTTCTGTTAAGGAAAAGAATACTCTGCCCGCCGCCGGCCAAAGTTTCGTCAATGGCGGAGATAAGCTGGCGGGAAAAAATAAGCCGGTGCCCCGAACGCAGTTCCTCCCGCATATCAACTATAGTTACCGCAGGCCTGGGCGCAGGATAATACTGCGTGTTTATCTCAGCCAGAGCATACTGCCCCTGCCTGGCTTTATAATAGCTTTCCACAGACGGCGTAGCTGAACCAAGTATCAACTGAGCGCCCCAAAGCTCCCGCCGCTTTTCCGCAACAGTCAGGGCATGAAACCGGGGAACATTATCCTGCTTATAGCTGCTTTCATGTTCCTCGTCAATAATAATAAGGCCGAGATTAGGGGCAGGAGCAAATACCGCGGAGCGGGCGCCCACCACCACCTGTACCCTGCCTTCGGCGATATCCTGCCAGACGCGCCGGCGCTCTCCCGGCAGCAAACCGCTGTGGAGCAAAGCCATGGTAAGCCCCAAACGCCTGGTCATCATATCCACCATCTGTGAGGAAAGGGCTATCTCCGGAACCAGCAGTATGCTCTGGCACCCTCTGGCAGCCGCATCCTGTATCAGTTTAAGATATATCTCCGTTTTGCCGCTGCCGGTAATGCCATGTAGCAGTACCGGCCGGTTGCCGCTTTTCCGTTCATTACAAATAATATCGTAGGCCGTCTGCTGCTGCTGATTAAAAGCCGCGGGACTGCTGCTGTAAATATCCGCCGCCGCCAATACCCGGCGGCTTTCTTTTATCAGCAGTCCTGCCTTGCAGCAGCCGTACAAATAAGATCTGCTGTAACCGGCTTCCTGCAGAGTATGGAAGGACGCTTCCCCATCAGGCTGACGCAAGATGAATTCTGCCAGTTGCCTGCGGTTTTTGCTGGTAAGATAAAACTCATGATCTTTGCTGAGATAATATACGTCATAACAGGCAGCGCGGGGTTTTTTACCGGCCAGGGCCATACCCGAAGGCAGCATGGCCTGCATGGCGGCAGCCCGCGAGCAATGATAGTATTCCGCAAGCCACTGGGAAAGCTCCAGCATACGAGCATCAAAAAGAGGCTTTTCGCTGACTATGTCAATTATATCCCTGGTATCGAACATATCCGGCCGGCAATCATGCACGCGCACCACTATGCCCTCAAGCTTTTCCCTGTTAAAAGGTACGCGCACCAACATTCCGGGCAAAATATCCTGCTGTAAATATTCGGGAATGCTGTATGTAAACACCCGGTCAACAGCCGGGCTTTTTCTGTTGATAATTATATCGGCAAATCCGTTCATTGCTCCATCCTCTCCTGTATGCCTATATTATAGCAAAGAGCAGGAACAAATACCATGATTATCTCAGGAATGGGGTTTAAACACCAGGGCGGTAAGCATACCGAAAACTACCGCTGCGGTAACGCCTGCGGAAACAGGCCCCAGCATTCCCGTAAAAATGCCGAAAAAACCGTTGCTGGCAGCGCCCTGTCTGGCTCCTTCCACCAGAGTATTGCCAAAGCTGCTGATAGGCAAGGTAGCCCCCGCCCCGGCAAAATCAACCAGCGCAGGATAAATACCAAATATGGACAGCACACTGCCGGCGACTACCAGAATACTGAGAGTATGGGCCGGGGTAAGATTAGCCACATCCATCAGCAGCTGACCGATAACGCAGATAAAACCGCCTACAACAAAAGCCCGCAGTAATTGCATTCCCAGATCTGTTTCCATAATTATCCCCTTTCCAGAACTATAGCATGACATATTGCGGGTATGCTTTCTTTTTGCTGTACAGCCAGGGGAGAAAGCAGCGCGCCGGTAGGACAAAGCAACACCCGCTTAAGCTCTCCCTCTCTGATACGGCGGCAGATATGACCCATACCCACACCGGCAGCACAGCCGCAGCCACTGCAGCCGGAAAAGGCTTTATCGTCACCACCCAAAAGCAGCAGACCGCAATCCCCCAGCTGGGAACGGCGGATATTTACGCCCCGCCGCACCAGCAGTTCCCAGGCTATACCCTGACCAACGCGGCCAAGATCACCGCTGAGTATCAGGTCATAATCCCATGGTTCGCTGGCTGTCTCCTGCAAATGTGTTATCAGGGTATCTGCAAAAGCAGGAGCCATGGCCGCTCCCATTTGAAAAGGATCGGTAATTTTTTCATCACAGACCCTTCCTATGGTTACGGCAGTAAGGCGTACCGGCGCAGGCTCTGCCGCCAGTACGGCAGCGCCTGCCAAAGAAGCTGTACTTTGACTGTAGGGCGGTTTCTGGCTTCCGTATTCATTGGGATAACGGAACTGTTTTTCTGCGGTGCAGGTATGGCTGCTGGCCATAGCCGCAGTACGGCAGGCCACTCCGGAAGCTACAGTAAGCGCCGCCAAAGCCAGGGATTCTCCGATAGTGGCACAGGCGGCAAAAAGACCGAAATAAGGAACGCCAAGACTGCGCGCGGTAAAACCGGCAGGTGTTATCTGGTTTATCAGATCCCCTGCAAAAAAGATGTCAATATCATCAGGAGACAAAGCGGCTTTGGAAATAGCCCTCCGCACTGCAGTTTCTCCCAGATACTGTTCGGCCTTTTCAAAACTGTCCTGCCCCATGCGCAGATCCGGAAAGATATGGTCAAAATCTCCGGATAAAGGCCCCTCGCCCTCCCGGGGTCCGCAAACGGCTGCTGTAGCCAGCAGGCCAACTCCTTCGGGAAAAAGCCAGGTTTGTTTACCAGCTCTTCTGATCTCCATATATCCTCCTTTACAACAAGCCCAAGATCCAAGCGGCAAATACTACCGTGAACGCGGAAGCTATGCCGAATACCACTACAGATCCGGCCAGCTTAAAGCTATTACAACCGCTGCCCAGCACATAGCCTTCGCTTTTATGCTCCAGCATGGCCGCGGCTACCGAATTGGCAAAACCGCTGATAGGAACCGCCAGTCCTGCCCCTACTTTCTGCCCGGCTTTATCGTAGATGCCAAGACCGGTAAAAAGCGCCGTCAAAAAAACCACAACAATTACAACAACAGCCACGGCATCCTTTTGACTAAGCTGAGCATAATTCATCAGACAAAATTCGGCAAGCTGCGCCAAGGCACAAAGCAAACCGCCGGCAGCAAAAGCTGTAAGGCAATTGCGAAACACCTTTTTTCTGGGAGTATACTTATCTACCAGTTGGGCGTACCAGCTTTCCGGCTTAGGTTTTTTTCCCATAGCTATCTCCTTTACAAAATATTACCACCTTGCCAGTATGCATCAAAAAAGGGAGTTTCATTCATAAACCACGGCAAAAAAGGCAAGCTAAGTAAAAAACAAGTAATGGAGGCATTATGGCTATACTGCTTATTCGCACCATTCTGTTGTACTTTTTGATACTGCTGGCCATGAAGGCCATGGGAAAAAGGCAAATAGGGCAATTACAACCATTTGAACTGGTAGTGGTAATAATCATTTCGGATATGGCTTCCCTGGCTATGCAGAGCCCCACGGCTACCCTGGCCAACAGCATAATTCCCATAGCGGTCATCACCATTATGCAGATAACCCTTTCGCTGGTTAATCTTAAAAGCGAAAAATCCCGTTCCCTGCTTTGCGGCGAACCTATATTTCTGATAAAAGACGGCAAACTGCAGGAGCAAAATATGGCCCGGCTGCGTCTTAATATAAATGATCTGGAAGAGCTCACCAGATCCCAGGGATATTTCGATATTAATACCATAAAAAACGCGGTAATGGAAACCAACGGGCAGCTTTCTATTATGCCCCAAACAGCAAACCGGCCCCTGGAGCTGGGCGATGTAAATGATGATCCCGATGATGAAAAAATGGGAATACTGCTGATCCTGGACGGGCATATCAATCAGAAGGCCTTGCGGGTCAGCGGCTATAATGAAAAATGGCTTACGGATAAGCTGAAAGCCGTAAAAGCCGGCAGCCCGGCAAAAGTGTTTGTAGCAGGGCTGGATGAAAAAGGGCAGTTCTTCTGGCAGAAAAAAGACGAAAGCAGGTGCAGCAAGTGACAAAAGATATAATCTGGCTGTCCATAGCATTTATATTGATACTGGCAATATGCATACTGGGACAATGGTGCATAGCCGACCGGACGGAAGCTATCAGCAGCCGTCTTAACCCGCTGCAGGAAGCCATAGACAGCGAAAACTGGCAGGCTGCCCAGGAAAACTATGATCTTGCCAGGGAGGAATGGCAGAGTACCGCAAAAATATGGAAAGTGCTTATCAATCATGATGATATGCGGGATATTGAGATCAGCTTTGTGGATCTGCACAGCCTTTTACAGCAAAAGGACAAAGATAAAGCCCGGCAGGAACTGGAAAGCCTGTTCTTTTATCTGAACCATGTTTCCGAAAACGAAAGATTGAATATAGGCAATATCTTCTGATTTTATATTTCCTGCCTTTTCTCAAAGCCAGCTATCCTTCCCCAAAAAGATAATAAAGGAAACCGCCTGCAAAAGGAGAATACTAAATTGATTATCATTGATAATCCTTTATCAATTCTCTTTACAAATTTTCTTTACGGAGGATACGTTTATGTGCGGAATTACCGGATATGTTGGGCCGCGTATCGTTATGCCTATCCTGTTGGAAGGGCTGAAAGCTCAGGAATACCGGGGATATGATTCGGCAGGCATTGCCGTACTGGAGAAAGGATCCATCAAACTTACCCGCACCAAGGGAAAAATCGCAGATCTGGAAGCAAAAGTAGGCGGCGAATACGGTACCGCTACCTGCGGCATCGGCCATACCCGCTGGGCTACCCACGGCAAACCCACGGACACCAACTCCCATCCTCATCTGGATTGCAAGGGCGAGATAGCCGTTGTCCATAATGGCGTGGTGGAAAATTATCTGGAACTCAGAGATGAGCTGACCCGCAAAGGACATGTTTTCCACTCTCAGACAGATACCGAAGTATTGCCTCATCTGATAGAAGATTTCTACGACAAAGGCGGAGACCTGCTGGAAGCAGTTATGAATGCTACAGCTCAAATAGACGGCTATTATGCCATGGCCGTACTCTCCGCCAAAGATCCCGACCGGCTGATCTGCGCCCGTCTTGATAACCCGCTTATCATCGGCGTAGGCGAAGGAGAATATTTCCTGGCAAGCGATATGGCGGCTTTGGTGGAATACACCCATAATATGCTTATCCTGGAAAACGGCGATATAGCAGATATCACGCCTAAAGGTGTAAAGGTCTATAATAACGGCAAGCCTGTGGAGCGCAAGATCTCCGTGATCGACTGGGACAAGGCTTCCGCTCAAAAAGGCGGCTACGAGCATTTCATGCTTAAAGAAATACACGAGCAGCCCTGGGCTCTTTCCCAGACCCTGAAAGGACGTCTGGCAGGTAATGACATCGTTTTCAAGGAATTTGACGGCAATACAGACAAGAGATTGGCAAATATTGACAATATAGCGCTTATTGCCTGCGGCACCGCCTACCATGCAGGCCTGGTGGGCCGCCACGCCATGGAAAAGCTGCTTAAGCTTCCTGTTCAGACCGAGGTGGCCTCTGAATTCCAAACCAGGGATATGATGCTTAACGACCGCTCTCTGGCTGTAATAATATCCCAGTCCGGGGAAACATACGATACTATTCTGGCTATGCGCAAATGTCAGAAGATGGGCGCTTTTACATTGGCTATCTGCAATGTGCTGGACAGCACTATTGCCAGGGAGGCAGACGCGGTTCTTTATACCTATGCCGGGCCGGAAATCGCTGTAGCTTCCACCAAGGCCTATACCACGCAGTTGGCAGTGCTTTATATGCTTACTTTTTATATAGCAAAACTGCAGAATAAAATATCTGACAGTGATATGAAGCTTTATACCAATGAAATAGCCAAACTGCCAGAACTGGTGGAAAATACCATTCATGAACTGGAAAGCAAAATATTCCAGATATCCCTGGATTTCGGACCCTGGGAGGACGCTTTCTTTATCGGCCGCGGACTTGACGCTTCCGTAGCCATGGAAGGCGCCCTGAAACTCAAGGAAATATCATATATCCATGCCGAGGCCTATGCCGCTGGCGAGCTCAAGCACGGCACTATCGCCCTGATCGTACCGGATGTGCCTGTTTTGGCACTTTGCACCCAAAGCGAGCTTATCCCCAAGATGATAAGCAATATCGAAGAACTGGGTGCCCGCAAGGCCTATATCATCGGCGTATGCTTCGCCGGACGCAAGGATGTGGGTCGCGCCTGCAAGGTCGTACTAAACATACCGCCGGTCAATGAACTGCTGGCGCCGGTGCTTGCCAATATTCCTCAGCAGCTTCTGGCCTATTATGTGGCGGTAGTAAAGGAGACCAATGTAGATCAGCCCCGAAACCTGGCTAAAAGCGTTACTGTTGGTTAGCATTCAATATACAAAGGAGAGTATCCATGGAAAAAGAATCTGCCTGGAAAAAGTATTCGCAAACTGATCTGGATGAACTGGAAAAGCTTAGCTGCGGTTACCGCGATTTTCTTGATAACGGCAAAACTGAGCGGGAATGCGTGACGGAAATAACCACTCTTGCCGAAAAAGCAGGCTACCGCGATTTGCATACCATTATGGCCCGGGGAGAAAAATTATCCGCCGGCGATAAAATTTATGCAGCCGGCATGGGCAAGACCATTATTCTTTTCCACCTGGGCAATGATGCTCTGGAAAAGGGATTGGTCATACTGGGAGCCCATATAGATTCACCCCGTCTGGATGTCAAACAGAATCCCCTTTATGAAGATGGCGGCCAGGCTTATCTGGACACC
Source organism: uncultured Bacillota bacterium (assembly GCA_934271085.1). GTDB lineage: Bacteria > Bacillota > Dehalobacteriia > UBA4068 > UBA4068 > HGM13862. Next base: position 10,459 of record CAKQQU010000035.1, read on the forward strand.
CATTATTACGGCGGTATCAAAAAATATCAATGGGTCACCCTGCCCATGGCCATTCACGGTATTATCGTCAGAAAAGACGGCGAAACCGTCAATATCAATATAGGCGAAAACCCCGACGACCCGGTATTCTGCGTACCCGACCTTCTGGTTCATCTGGCCGCCAAACAGCAGGAAAAAAATGCTGCCAAAGTGGTGGAAGGCGAAGACCTGGATCTGCTGATAGGCAACCGTCCCCTGACGGATACCGAGGAAAAAGAGGCTGTTAAAGCCAATGTGCTGAAATTGCTTAATGATAAATACGGAATAAACGAAGACGATTTTATCTCTGCCGAGCTGGAAATTGTTCCCGCGGGGCAGGCCAGAGAGGCCGGCCTTGACCGCAGTATGATACTTTCCTACGGACATGACGACAGGGTATGCGCCTATACATCTCTTATAGCCATGCTCAACAGCGATACCAGGGATAAAACCACCTGCTGCATCCTTACTGATAAGGAAGAGATAGGCAGCGTGGGCGCTACCGGAGCCCAGTCCCGCTTCTTTGAAAATTGCGTTGCCGAATTACTGGATGCGGCCGGCCAATACTCCGAGCTGGCTCTCCGCCGTACTCTTAGCAATTCCCGGATGCTCAGCTCTGATGTGAGCGCCGCCTACGATCCTCTTTATGCTTCGGTATTCGATAAACGCAATGCCTGCTATCTGGGAAAAGGTATCGTTTTCAATAAATATACCGGGGCCCGCGGCAAATACAATTCCAATGACTCCAATGCGGAATATGTAGGGCTTATCCGCCGCATCATGGATGATAACGATGTTTCTTTCCAAACTGCCGAAATGGGCAAAGTAGATGCCGGCGGCGGCGGCACAATCGCCTATATCCTGGCTCTTTACGGCATGGAAGTTATTGATTGCGGCGTAGCTGTTATGAGTATGCACGCCCCCTGGGAGATCATCAGCAAAGCAGACCTTTATGAATCCCTTAAAGGCTACAAAGCCTTCCTGGCCAATGCCTAAGCTTCCGGAGTATTACCGCCAACTCTCTCACCTGCTTAGAACAGGTCTTTAACAAGCTGCCGCAAACAACGGCAAAACCACACAAAAACGAAACGCACCGGACCGAAAGATGGCCAGTGCGTTTCATTTTTATATTCTTTTCTGTTTTAATCGATAATCACTACTGGCTTGATAAGATCAGCAGGTTTATCTTTCATCAGCAGCAGGGCTTCTTCCATATGATCAAAGCCATGGAAAACATGGGTCAGCATCTTGCTGGTATCCAGCCTTCCGGTAGTGATCAAAGCTGCCAGTTTTTCCATACGCAGCCTGCCGCCGGGCATCAGGCCGCCGGCAATGATCTTATGGCTCATACCGCAGCCCCATTCTTTTCTGGGGATCAGAACGTTTTCCCCTTCTCCCAGATAATTAACATTCCCGATGACACCGCCGGGTTTAACCATTCTGCATGCCTGAATAAAAGTCTCTTCAGCAGTACCGCCGGCAACTATTACCCTGTCTACTCCCCTGCCATGAGTCAGCTCCATTATCTGATCGCAAATATCTCCGTCCTTATAGTTAATGATCTGGGTAGCGCCATACTCGCGGGCCACATCGCCGCAAACTTTACGGCTGCCCACAGCGTAAATATTGGCAGCGCCCCGCAGGGCTGCGCCGGCTACGGACATAAGACCTACAGGGCCAATGCCGATAACGCAAACATCATCGCCAAATTTAACATCGGCCAGCTCAACACCATGAAAACCGGTAGGCACCATATCGGCGAGCATAACTGCAGGCGCAGGATCAATACTGTCGGGAAGCAGGGCCAGATTAGCATCGGCCTCGTTAACATGGAAAAATTCACCGAATACCCCATCCTTAAAATTGGAGAATTTCCAACCGGCCAGCATACCCCCGGAATGCATGGAAAACCCGGCCTGTGCCTCCAAAGACCCCCAATCGGGAGTGATAGCAGGAACGATGACCTTGTCTCCGGGATGGAAATCTTTTACAAGATCACCCACCTCCACCACTTCGCCCACAGCTTCATGACCCAGGATCATATCATGCCGGTCCCCCAGAGCACCCTCCCAGACAGTATGCACATCAGAAGTGCAGGGAGAAACGGCGATGGGCCTGATAATAGCGTCAAGAGGCCCGCAGACAGGCCGTTCTTTTTCTATCCAACCTGTCTTGCCGATAGAAAGCATTGCATAACCTTTCATCATATCTTCCTCCTTAATTGAAACAATATTCCTTTTTACTGCTTTCACAATAAAGTATGTCCAGGTTTTTATTAAATATATTACCCCTATGCGGGGAATTTTATATCTATATGGATCATGAACCGTTTTGCAAGCTGTTATTGCCTTGTAAAACTCTGCCGGCGGCAAAGCACATCACATTTTGATGAAAAGCCTTTTATAAAAAAGCTAATAAATATTTATCCCTGATAATAAAAAGGTCTGCCGCAAGCAGCGGCAGATCCTGATAAATAATTTTTCAATTTTAGTAAAACAGAGGCAAATACCTATCGTCTAAGGCAATGCTCCCTAATACTCTGAAACATGTAATCAGCCATTGCCAGGGCCTCTTCTTCGATTTTGTCAAACACCTGAATATCCTGGGCATAATCCCCCTGCAGGCGCAGGGCAGCTTCCTGCTCTGTCATTGACAAATGATCGTACAGCATGGTCTGCCAGGTCTTTTGATCCCAATAAGGATTAAGATAAGCCAAAAACGCCGCTATCTCGTCTGCATTCTGATACCATTCGCCGCGCAGCTCATCAGCCTTAACATTATCATGCTCCTTGGCCGCATTTACCAACTGGCCGCCTATCATCAGATGCTGGGTCAGCAATTCCTCAAATTCCATAGCAGGCATTGCCCCGCAAAAATCTGCCAGCACTTTGGCAAAATCTTTGGGATTCCTCAGCAATCTTTGGGTAACCGCGTCCAGATCCCCCAGATCAGCGACTGTACTTATAATAAAGAAACGGGTCCAGTAAACATGTTGCTCCCATAACTGCCTTAAACGGTTCAGCAGATCTACTTCCTGCTGAGTATAGCTGAAGCTCATACTATTTCCTCCCGTATTTCTGTTTTGCTACAGATATCATATGAAAATATCAGCGTTTACGACACACCGCTGCCAGTACTTTATTTCCTTGCCCCCTATTTTACCGGGGCTATTCCAAATTCCCTTGCTCGGCAGCTCTCCCCATTTAGCCGCAAAAAGCCTGCCAATCATCACCTTATCAGTGGTTCCAGCAGGCTTTTTATATTGGTCGGAGCGACATTAAAGGATGCTGCTGAACCCGGCAAAACCAAAGTTTTGCCAGCAGGCAAGGGGTCATTATCTGCGTGACCAAAGTAAAATGATGCTTAAAGAAGACTTCATAATATCAGGATTGTATAAGATTTTCTGGATGCGGTAAACTAGCACTAACATGATGAAAGGGGTGATATGCTTGTTTAAGCATGAAAAAATGTTATTTCATCCAGTGGCGGTAGAGCGGCCAAATCCGCAGTACGCAGCGCTGCTGCAGGAGCAATTGGGCGGTGGTAACGGCGAATTGAAAGCAGCCATGCAATATATTTCCCAAAGCTTCCGTATCAAGGACCCTAAAATCAAGGATCTGTTTTTGGACATTGCTGCGGAAGAACTGGGGCACATGGAGATGGTTGCCCAGACTATCAATCTGCTCAACGGCCACGATGTAGATGCCGATCAGGTCGTAGCAGGTGAAATCCAGACTCATGTACTGCTTGGACTATCCCCCGGCCTGATCAACGCCTCGGGGTATTCCTGGACGGCGGACTACGTTACGGTCACTGGTGACCTTTGTGCAGATCTGCTTAGCAATATTGCCTCCGAGCAGCGGGCAAAGGTGGTGTATGAGTATCTGTACCGCCAGATCGGAGACAAAAAGGTGCAGGAGACCATTGACTTCCTTCTCAACAGGGAAGAAGCCCATAATCAGATGTTCCGGGATGCATTCAATGAGGTGCAGGACAGCGGTTCCAACTGTGATTTCGGAACCACCAAAGCGGCAAGGATGTATTTCTCCCTGTCCAATCCCGGCCCCAATGCTTTTTCGGGCCAGGAAGTGACCGCCCCGAAATTTTCAAAATAGGCTCAAGCAAGAAAAGACGGCAGGAGCTCTTCGTATAAGTGATCCTGCCACCTTACACCCTCCTCGCTGCGTGTATTGTACCATTAAATAAATATCTTATCGATTGTTTTTCACGATCCTGCTTCCCCGTAACAATATGAAAACAATAAAAGGCCGCCGACTTTTGTCCACGGCCTTTAAAATTTGCCCAAAGCGACATTAAAGGATACCGCGGACCCCGGCAAAACCAAAGTTTTGCCAGCAGGCAAGGGGTGATTATAACCTAAAAAGATTTAAAGTCACGCCGCTCAAATTCATTTTGAGCGGCATTTCCATAGATTGTTCTGGGTTAGTTATCGCTTGAACCGGGCTTCCCAGCCAGGCCTCAGCATCCTCATATACCAGGCTTTGGGGAGTGGGCTTCTATATGCAAGCCTATAGAATCTTTAAGCGAATCCACGTATGGAGCGATATGGGAAATCATAGAATGCTTCTATGGAGGTGGTTTTCTTGGATATAAAACGACGGCAGCTATTAATTTGTATTGCTATCCCCCTTGTGGTAGGTGGAATCTCTGCATGGCTTTCCCGCGGAAGCATGAAAACCTATGCAGTATTAAACAAACCGCCCCTGTCCCCGCCGGGATGGCTTTTTCCAGTGGTATGGACAATTTTGTTTGTTTTAATGGGACTTGCAACCTATCTGGTTCTCACATCGGAGCAATCACAACAAACCATCAACAGAGCACTGCGGCTGTATGGGATACAGCTAGGAGTTAATTTCTTCTGGTCCATCCTCTTTTTCAATATGTCACTATACCTGTTCTCTTTCATTTGGCTCATTCTTTTATGGATTCTTATTTTAGCAACCACCGTACGGTTTTATCGGGTTTCCCCGGCAGCAGGGTATCTGATGCTTCCGTATTTGTTATGGGTCGCATTTGCCGGGTATCTAAATTTGGGTATCTATCTGCTGAATTAAACGCAGGCAGAGCAGTAATATGTACTCTGATAAACACCACCTACTGCTTTTTAAGGCAGCGAAGGTGGTGTTTATTCTTCTTATAAAAATTTGCGGATATCCACTGCAAGCTGTTCTTCCAAATTAATCAGCCGTTTCGCAATATCCTTGGAAACTTCATCTGCCGCTTCATATTGGTTCAGATACTGGTTCAGCGATTTTACGCCCATATTACAGCCATCTGTCATCAGGTCTGCAATAGTCTGATCAGAATTATCCATACCCATTTTCATATTGGTTTTAATCCAAGACATACCCTTGGCAATGGGGTTTGGTTCTTTCCCATCATCACGGTAATTTTCCAGTAGGGTCTGGATCTCATCCTTTAGCTTTTCATGCTTCTTTTTGCACTCCGTCAGATATTGCTTAAGCTCACCACTGCGCACCTGGTCAAGAACATCATCAATGGATGCGACCCCCATTTTAATTCCTGCGTCACATTCTCGAAGCAGTTTTATCGTGTCCTGTTCAATCATAAAAAATCTCAGCCCCTTTAAGCCCCTTTATAAGATAAAGTT
>CAKQQU010000036.1 GCA_934271085.1 uncultured Bacillota bacterium
AGCGAAGCCAAGCAAATATCAACAGGTGCAGGACACTGTTGTGAAAATAGTGTCCTGCTGGTTGTCATTTTTCCCATTGCCGAAGCCTTGTATTACTTATGGCGCGAGAAATCCATTACGAAAGTACAGGGGTGACAGGAGGACATCTGACAGTTGCTACAGGAAAATCGCACGTACGTACGGCTTTAAGTCCATCAATACAATAGTTATGCAATGATGCTTATGTCGTCTGAGTCGAAATCCGGTCGACGAGATTCGGGAGCCGCTTTTTTACAGAATGTAGACGTGGCTTCCGGCAGGAACGTCCGAATGACCATAGAGCGCCACGCGGTCTTCTTCCCGCGGACCTCTCACCAAAATGTATGGTCGAATCCAGGGCGCATAGTCCTGCATCTTCGACGCGACATTGTTGACAAAGCTCGCCACGGCTGACGAAGTGATCTTGGCGGCGAGACCGCTGTTGAAGCCCTTGCGTGTGATGACGTAGATTTCACGCGATGCAATCGGCTCCGGCATGGGGCGGATGTCGATGAGTTCCGCCAGATCGGGGTGTTGCACCAGAGACGTCGGACGCGTCAGAGTCCAGCCTTCTCCGTGGGCGATGTAGTCCAAGGCGAGCGCATTGATGTCGACTTCAATGCGGTGGGCAAAACGTAGCCCCAGCTTGTTGAAGTATTTTTGATCCAGTCCGCCGCCGGAGTTGTCTTTTGAATATTGCAGCATGGGAAGGCCGCAGAACTGTAGCTGCTGCCATGTCGGTTTCGCCGGAACCCCCGAATTTTTTGGCAGAAGAATGACGGATGGTTCCCGAAACACGAAGCGCCGATCCAGATCGTTTCGGTAGGTAAAGGGATTCGGGCTGAAGATGACGTCGAGCTTTCCCTGATCCAGCAGATCAAAGTAGCGGGAATTACGTTCGCTCTCCTGCTCCTCCATAGTCTGCCTTATCTGCTGCGGCTCGCAAAGAACGATATTGCCTTCCGGCAGATAATCGGCAATACTGCATTTTTCCTCATAAAAATAGCAGGTCAATGCTTCCAGGGCATTATCCCATATCCCCTGGGACAAATAGGTCTTTAAGGGGTAAAAGGTATCCATGGCCGTTTTTTTGGATTGTCCGTGCAGCCGGGCCAGAATTTCCTGCAGCTCGCTGTCAAGGGCTGCTTCAGCCCTGTTTCTGGCAAAGCTGTCAACCGGTAATTCCCGGGCCGGGCAGGCAATAAGTTCAGACGCATCTTCCTGGGAAATCTGGTCTGCCGGATCAAAGAAGCGGATGCTGTCCACCTCATCGTCAAAGAACTCTATTCTGTAAGGACGCTGGCTGGTGACAGGAAAAATATCCACAATACTGCCGCGCATACTAAAGGATCCCGGTATCTCGGTCAGGGCTGTGCGTTCATATCCCATATCAGCCAGCCTACCTGCCAGTTCGGTCAGCTCAAAGGTATCCCCCCGCCTTATCATTAAATGATGTGATAAAAAGATATCCGGCGGGGCCAAGCGGCGGCTGACGGCTCCGGCACAGGCTATGACCAGCAGTTTCTCCCCCTGAGCAAGCCGGGAAAGAGCGCTTACCCTGGCTGATACCAGTTCAATATTATGAGCGTATACCTCAAAAGGCAAAAGTTCCAGTACCGGGAAATGACAAACCTGTTCCCCACAGAAAGGCCGCAGATCTTCGCTTAGTGTCATTGCGTCGCTTTCCTCTGCCGTCAGCACCAGCATAGATCCGGGGGTATCATTAAAGGCAGCGGCGATGAAGGCTGCTTTAGGTAATTGAGGCAGGCCTGTCATTACCGCTGTCTCTTTATGCTGCAGGGCATTAACTATATCATTGTATTCGCTTTGGCTGCGCATGGCAGCAAGTATCTGTTCCATATTATCCTCGGTTTCCCTCAATGCCGAATAAAGTAAAAAAATGTAAAAAGATGCTGCAACGCCAAACGGTGCGATCTTTGATCGCACCGGGTATAACTAATATATTATTGCAAAAACAATTTCCGGCAGCTTTGCCGCCGCAGTGATATATGAAAGCAGCGATCATTTATCGCCGGTATCATCGGGCATTACGGGATGCCAGTTATTATACTTATTCATAGCGTCGCCTATACCTTTTTCGGCCCACAGCAGGGCGGCATCTGCCGCTGCGGGAAAAGCCTGCCGGAACAGGGAAACCTCCGATTCCGCAAAACGGCCTATCACATGATCCACCGTATCAAAAACAGCCGGGCCTATACCTATCTTAAGCCGGTTGATTTTTTTGGTACCGGTCTGAGCAATAATGGATTTGATACCGTTATGCCCCCCATCGCTGCCCCCGCGGCGAAAACGCAAACTTCCCGGAGGCAGATCCAGATCATCATGAATGATAAGGATATCATCATAATCGACTTTATAATAATTACACAGGCGGCTTACAGGAAACCCGCTGAGATTCATATACAGCTGAGGTTTGGCCAAAAGCAATTTTTCTCCCCTGTATACGGCAGAGGCGATCAGATTATCCTCGGCCTTACGGGAGAAGGCGCTATCCAGCTTATCGGCAATAAGATCAAGTGTGATAAAGCCGCAATTATGGCGGGTAGCTGCATATTGCAGTCCCGGATTTCCTAATCCAAATATTATTTTCATACTCAGTATTTTATCATAGGGTCAGTATTTTTGACAAGATGGAATGAGCCCGGGACATAAGATGAGCGTAAAAGCATACATTTATAAAAAACGAGGTGATTTATGATGAGCGATAGCATTTTGGAAACCCCTGCCAGCAAAAAGATCATGGGTATGCCTGTATACAGTTGTCAGGAAGGCTTGTATCTGGGCAATATACGTACCATGCTTCTGGATGCTAAAAATTATCTTGTTCAGGGCTTTTTGGTGGAAAGACGGCGCGCCGCCAGGGAAGACCGCATTCTACCCCTTGGAGCCGTACGCAGTTTCGGCAAAGACGGCATAACCGTAAACAGCGTTGCGGATATGGAAAGGATAGGCCAAAGCAGTAAATACATACGGGCTATCAGGCATCCGCTGATAATTATTGGCTCCCGGGTATTCACCACAGCAGGGCGCACTTTGGGCAAAGTAGAAGACTACCGCTTCAATACCGAAACAGGGCTTATCAGCGGCTTTGAAATCTCCCCCGACGGTTTTTTTAAAGAAAAAACGCTGGTGCACGGGAAATACCTTATCGCCATATCCGGCAGGACGATCATGCTGCAGGAAGAAGCCGCCAGCGATGTGATCGGGTTGGGAAGCGGCTTTATCGGCAATATGGGCAATGCGGCCAGCAGCGTAAAGGAAAAGGCCGGTGAAATCATGGCCAATACCGCCCAGATAACCAAAAAGGTATCGGCTAATTTAAATGAAAAAATGGGCAAGTTCATTAAGGGAGAAGATACTGATACCAATAGCGATACCGATGAGGATATGAAGGAATGTGGGGAAGCTGGTATGGAAAATATGCCGGAAGCAGGTATTCCCGAAAAAGCAAGCGATGAATCAGATAATGAAAGCTGCCTGCAGGATAAAGCAGACAGCCCGGCAGCAGATATATCGGCAGCGGATATGCCTAAAGAGGCTATGGCCGAAGGCAGCCAGGAAAAAAGCGCCGCTACGGATAATAACGGCGCTGAAAATATGGCAGAGCATATAAAGTAAGGCCTATTCGTTAAACAGCCGGCTGACAGAAAGATCCTCGTGAATGCGAATAACTGCCTCGCCCAGCATTGCGGCGACCGAAAGGACTTTGATCTTGCTGCAATGCTCGCGGTAATCGGGGCTCATGGGTATAGTATTGGTGACCAGAACTTCCTTAATAGGAGATTCTTCCAGTCTTTCCAAAGCGGGCGGCGAAAATACAGGATGGGTGCAGCAGGCATAAATATCTCTGGCGCCCATATTTTTCAGAGCAATGGCACCCTTAGTGATACTGCCGGCAGTATCGATCATGTCATCTACCATAATGACATTTTTATCCCTGATATCACCGATGACATGCATTACCTCAGACTTATTTGCTTCTTCCCTTCTTTTATCGATGATGGCCAACTGCACGCCCAGACGATTTGCCATATTGCGGGCACGGACAACGCCTCCCACATCAGGAGATACCACCACAAGATCCTTACTATCCATATTTTTATAGTATTCAGCCAGCAGGGGTACTGCAGGAAGATGATCCACAGGAATATCAAAGAATCCCTGTATAGCATTGGCATGCAGGTCCATAACTATAACCCGGTCTGCTCCTGCTGCGGAGATCAGGTTCGCCACCAGCTTGGCGGAGATGGGATCACGGGCTTTGGTCTTGCGCTCCTGCCGGGCATAACCGTAATAAGGAATAACCGCGGTAATGCGGGCGGCGGATGCGCGGCGCAAAGCATCTATCATGATCAGCAGTTCCATCAGATTATCATTAACAGGGGCGCAGGTAGGCTGCACGATAAAAACATCGCAGCCGCGGACGCTTTCGCCGATCTCTATAGCGATCTCACCGTCAGCAAAATTCTTGACCTTGGCTTGTCCCAGTTGAATTCCCATGTATTCGGCAATTTCTTCTGCCAACTGATTATTGGCATTTGCGGAAAACAACTTTAATTTAAAGTTTGTCATCAATATTTCTCCTCTCGCGTATCTGATACTTTTTCCTTTATAGTTTTAATTCCCCTATCAGGCAGTTTTTCCTCCGCTATTTTTCATCTTTTTTTGCGTAGCGGGGGTCATTTTTTTCAGTCCATCCCGGGATATTCCGCTGGCGTCCGCGCCCCAAAGCCAAAGTGTCAGCAGGCACATCCTCGGTGATGGTACTGCCTGCGCCAACCGTGGAGCGGCGGCCCACCTTTACCGGAGCCACCAGATTGGTATTGCTGCCGATAAATGCTTCATCCTCGATAATGGTAGCAAATTTCTGTTTGCCGTTATAATTGCAGGTAATAGTACCGCAGCCGATATTTACGTCCCGGCCGACAGTTGTATCGCCGATATAACTAAGATGGGGAACTTTGGAGCCATGACCTATATGGCTCTTTTTTATCTCCACAAAATGCCCTGCCTTGACTTTGTCATCCAGCACTGTGCCGGGCCGGATATAGCAAAACGGGCCTATCTCACAATTATCCCCTATATTGCTGGCAACTATTTTAACCGAAGGGCCAATATGGCAGCCGCTACCGATCCTGCAGGGGCCTTCTATATATACATTTGGCTCGATCAGGCAATCAACGCCTATTTCCACATTATCATCGATATATACTGTAGAAGGGTCTACCATGGTGATACCGGATAACATCAGCTGGCGGTTACGGCGCTTTCGCAGCACGGAAGCCGCCTCGGCCAGCTGGCAACGGTCATTGACGCCGCCGATCTCCGCAGCCTCCCGGCAGATATAGGCATTTACCAGTCCTCCCTGCTCACGGATAACGCTGATCAGGTCGGTAAGATAATACTCTCCCTGGGCATTATTGGGCTTTATTGTATCTATCACCTTCAGAAGATACTTGCTGTCAAAGCAATAGACGCCGCTGTTGATCTCGCGGATAGCGGCTTGCTCAGGGGTGGCGTCCCTGGCCTCCACAATAGCGCTGAGAGAACCCTGGGAATCCCGGATGATCCTGCCGTAAGCGCCCCCCTCGGGCAGAACAGCGCTCATAACGGTGCAGGCCGCCTTTGTTGATTCAAAGTAATCCCTGAGGCTTTTAAGAGTTTCCGGCGTCAGCAAAGGCGTATCCCCGCAAAGCACCATAAAGCTCTCTGCATCCGGCGAGCAGCAGGGTATTGCCTGTTTAAGCGCATGTCCGGTCCCCAACTGCGGTTCCTGCAATGCATAGCAGATATCCAGCCCCAGCGCCTCCTTTACCTGCTCCGCGCCATGGCCCACCACCACGCAGATATCATCTATACCTGCCGAGCGTGCAGAATCGATAACATATTGAGCCATGGGTTTATGACCCAGACAATGCAGCACCTTGGGAAGCTCGCTTTTCATTCTGGTACCTTTACCGGCCGCCAGGATCACTGCAGACATTTTACGCATATAGAAAATCCTCCAGATTAAGATACATACTTATAAGCAAAACTGCTTTTACTTATTCTTCAAAACTAAAGCAAAAGACATTTCCGGATAATTATATCATAATAATACGATCTTAACAGCTTTTTATTAAAAATAAAAGGAGCCTTAAGCCCCTTATGCTTATCATATACGGAAATAAATATATTTAAAAGTCAACGTCCTCATCCGCTGCGTCTCCTTTATTAATATTGCTGCAGTCGGCCTGACCGGAAGCAAAGGCTTCGTTTTCAATAATATGCAGATAGTTGTTGATCACGATATCTTGCAGTTTTGCTCTAGCCTCCCTGTTTATGGGATGCACTATATCCTTAAATTCCCTGTCGGGGCCAGATCTGCTGGGCATAGCTACAAAAAGGCCATTGTGCCCACTGATGATCTTAACATCATGAACAACCAGAAAATCATTAAAAGTAACAGATACTATGGCCCTCATCTTGCCTGAAGTAAAAATTTTCCGGAATCTGATATCAGTAATTTCCATAGCAGCCCCCAAAAACAAAGATACTGTTATTAACCTATCTGATATAAGACGTATATTCTTTATTTATAATGCCATTACCGTTACTAAATATAATACTTTGTCCTGGCAGGAAAATCCTTTTATAAAAACAAGAAAAAGCGGGCATAAGAAAATCAAAAAACACTTTGCAAAATTTTTAAGGTAGGGTATAATAAGATGTCAAGCATAATAACGGAGGTGAGACCATGGACGGCTACCCCAGTAGCGATTATCACTCATATTCAATAAATCTTGCCATTATTGGCGGGGAGGCCGCAGGTGGTCACGCCTAACCTCCCCTAAAGGAGGTTTTGCCGATGATATTCATTTACCGCACCATTGACAATACCCTGCAATGCCGTGACAGAATAGAAAAGGATTGCTGGATAAACCTGGTTAATCCTACGGAAGCAGAGCTTAATATGGTTGCAGAAGAAACAGGCCTGGAATACGATCTTCTCAAATACCCACTGGATGATGAGGAGATACCCCGTGTTGAGATTGAAGACGATCAGGCAATGATTATTGTTCATGCTCCTATCCGCACGGACGATGATATTATTTATGATACCATTCCTTTCGGGATGATCCTTAACGATGACTATATAGTAACGGTCTGCCTTGAAGATATAAACCTGCTGGAAGAATTTTCCTTAAGCCGCACCAAGGGGATAGCAACCTTTAAAAAGACCAGGTTTATCTTTCATACTCTTAACCGCAAGACTACTCTTTTCATCCGCTATCTGCGTGATATCAACCGCCGCACTGAAGAAATGGAAAAAGAACTCAGCAGCACCCTGCGGAACAAGGACTTGCTTTATCTGCGTAATCTGCAGAAGAGCCTGGTCTATTTTTCCACTTCCCTGCGCTACAATGCCAAGGTCATGAACAGGCTGATCCGCGGTAAAACAATAAAGATGTATGAAGAAGACGAGGATCTGCTGGAAGATGTGATCATTGAAAATTCCCAGGCCATTGAGATGGCCGAGATATACAGCAATATTACCAAATCCACCATGGATTCTTTCTCATCCATGATATCAAACAATCTTTCCGGCACCATGAAACTGCTGACCGCAATAACCATTATCCTTTCCATACCCACAATGATAGCCAGTTTCTGGGGAATGAATGTTAATGTGCCTTTTGGCAACAGTGCCGGAATGCTGGGATTCGGAATAATCCTGGGAGCAGCTTTGCTGGTTTGCGTTTTTACCATTATTCTTCTGAAAAAGAAAGATATGTTTTAGCCCGGATAACCAGCAAGCATAAATCATCATACCGCATAGCTTAAAAGCACGTCCCTAGCCAAGGACGTGTTTTTCTTTGTTTTTTATGGCAGAAGGCAACAATGCCATAAGATACTTTTTTAAGAATAATCGCAAAATAGTATAAAGCAGGCGCAGCTAATCCTATTGCAGGGGTATTGTCCTTATGCTAGAATATCGCATGGATGAGCGGATCATCCTAAATCCAGAAGGGAGAAAAAAAAATGAAAAAGAAACTGTCTGTTGTTCTTATTGTAATGCTGGCTATGGCTCTTTGCTTTGCCATGAGCGCCTGCAATAACCAGGATGCTGCCGACCAGGGCAATACGGATACTCCCGTTGTCGAAGGCAATACCGTTATCCGTCTTTCCACAACCACCTCCGTCAACGACTCCGGACTTCTGCCTTATCTGCAGCCTGCCTTTGAAGCAGCCACCGGCTATACTCTGGAAATAACCTCTGCCGGTACCGGCGCAGCCATTGAAAAAGGACGCACCGGCGATGCCGACGCTCTGCTGGTACATGCCAAAGCTTCTGAAGAAGAATTCATTGCCGAAGGTTACGCAACTGAACGCGTTCCTTTTATGTATAACTTCTTCGTTATTGCCGGTCCTGCTGATGACCCTGCAGGCATTAAGGACTGCGCCACCGCAGCCGAGGCTTTTGCAAAAATTGCCGAAAGCGGTATTAAATTCATTTCCCGCGGCGACGATTCCGGTACTCATAAGGCCGAGCTGAAAATTTGGGATGCTGCCGGAATCAATCCTGATCCTGCAGTAGATAGCTGGTATATCAGCGCCGGCGCCGGTATGGGTGCCTGCATCACCATGGCCGAAGAGGAACAGGCTTATGTTCTCACCGATAAAGCTACCTTCCTGACCAATGCCAAAGATCTGACTATCCTTTTGGAGCAGGCCGATGATATGAAGAACACCTACTCCATGCTTATTGTCAGCGCTGATAAATGGCCGGATAACAATATTGCCGGCGCACAGGCCTTTGTTGAATGGATGCAGAGTGATGAAGCCAAAGCCATGATCAATGCCTATGGTGTTGAAGAATATGGCCAGCAGCTTTTCTACACTATCGACGAATAAAGTTTTCTGCCAAGGGCGGCCTGAGCGCCGCCCTTTTTCTTTATTTATTTATAAAAACATATCAAAGGTAATGTAAAGATATGCAATCTTTTTCGGAAACCCTATCTTCCCTGTTCGGTATGAGCAGCGAGTTATGGCAGATATTGGGTGTGACTATGGTCATGTCCTTTTTTTCCACATCCATTTCAGCCTTGCTGGGACTTCCCCTGGGAATGATTCTGGGTACAAAGGAATTCCGCGGAAAAAACCTGATAATGCGTTTTGTCAATACCTTAATGTGTCTGCCGCCGGTAGTGGCAGGCCTTCTGGTATTTTTTCTGCTTTCCAGATCAGGCCCGCTGGGCTCGCTGAGGCTGCTTTATACTGTCCCGGCTATGGTAATAGCCCAGGTATTACTGATAACCCCTATCATAACCGGACTTACCGCCAGCGCAGTACAGATAAACGCTGCCCAGATCAAAGAAACAGCTATTGGTATGGGCATGAGCAGCGGCAGATCATTATTATATCTGCTGCATGAAAACAAGGGGCAGCTTTTATCCGTTGTTTTTACCGGATTCGGGCGTTCTATAGCTGAAGTGGGCGCCGTTTCCATAGTGGGCGGCAATGTACAGTATAAGACCAGAGTAATGACTACAGCTATTATGCTGGAAACAAATCGGGGAAATTTCGGACTGGCAGTTGCCATAGGAGTAGTTCTTCTTTTGATTTCATTCATTATTAATGCAGTTGCGGTAAGCCTTCTTAAAGGCAAAAAAGATAAGACGGAAAAGAGGCGCAGCCATGGCATATATCGCAGAAATATCTGATCTAAAAAAATACTATGGCAACCGCCTGGTGCTTGATATCCCCCGCCTTACTTTCGCACCTGCCCGGCGCTATGCCCTGATAGGTACCAATGGCAGCGGAAAAACCACCTTGCTCCGCATCCTTGCCGGAATTTTACCTCCCGACGAAGGCGAAGTTATTATTAATTCGCCAACTTCCGGATATATGCCGCAAAAGCCTTATGCGTTTAACTATTCTGTGCTGAAAAATGTTTCCATGGCTGTAAAAAATGATCCCCAAAAGGAAAAAACGGCATTAGCTGCCCTGGAAAAAGTCGGCCTGGCGCATATGGCTGCCAACAGAGGAAATAGCCTTTCCGGCGGCGAAACTCAGCGTATGGCATTCGCCCGCATCCTGGCTCAGGAAAACAAGCTGATATTATTGGACGAGCCAACAGCGGCAGCGGATATTGCTGCGGAAAAAATGCTTACTGCAGCGCTGCGTGAGCATCTGGAAAACACAGGCTCAACCCTTATATTTTCCACCCATACCCCGGCTCTGGCTCTTGATCTGGCAGATGAGATCATCTTTATGGAAAAAGGCAGGGCTCTTGAATCAGGAGCGGCCAAAGATCTGATGTATTCCCCTAAAACCGCAGAAGCCAGCCAATTCCTGGCACACTGGCGCATATAAAAGCAACAAAATTATAAATGATATTACAGTGAAAATAAAAAGCAGGTTACAATAGTAACCTGCTTTTTCCTGCTATAATGGCCTATCAGTCCTCTTCTCCATACTCTTCGTCAAGAAAAGCGTCATAGGCCTGGGCAACTTTCTCCCATTCATCATCATCCTCAATATCCATAAGGATATCTTCGCCCTGGGCGTCTTTTTCAATACGCAGCAGGATAGCCTCGTCATCGGTATCATCATCACAGATACCGGCCAGGACGGCATATTTTTTTTCTTCCACATCCAAAAAAGCTATAACCTCAAATTCATGCTCCACATTTTCTTCATCAATCAAAGTGATGGTGTCGGTCATTTCTCTACCTCATTTCTTTTATAATAATGTATTCCAGATCTATCTCAAACGGTCATTCCGCCTGATTACGAAGATAATCCAAATATCCCTGGAGAATAAAAACAGCCGCCATTTTATCTATGACTTTTTTTCTCTTTTTGCGGGAAATATCACCTTCCAGCAGGATGCGGCCGGCTCCAATGGTGGAAAGCCGCTCGTCCCGGTAGATGACCGGCAGTCCGCTGCGGCCGGCCAGCTCTTCCCCCAGTTCTTTTGCCATATCCACCGACGGCCCCGCCGTGCCGTTAAGATTAAGGGGAAGGCCAATCAAAATAGTCTCCACCTCATATTCACGGATCAGGTCATCCAAAACCTGCATATCCTTTTCCATACTGGTACGTCTGACAGTGGTTATGCCCTGAGCCGTAAAACCCAGAGGATCACTGACTGCAACGCCGATGGTACGTGTCCCTACATCCAAACCAAGTATACGCATATTATCTCCTGCTAACAAAATGAAATACAAAACCAGGGGCAGGCGGCTATACAGTAACCACAATATATACAGCGGCTTTTATCCCAGGCCACCAAACCGTCCTCTGCCAGATACAGCGCCTTATGGGGGCAACGCTCCACACAAAGGCCGCAGCCATGGCAGCGCGGTTCTTTATCAAAAACCATATGCCGGTCAATACGTCGGATACGGCGAGCCTCCGGGGGATCCTGCCCCTCAAGCCAGCCAATATCGGTAATAAGCTCCGCCATATCACGGCAGCCCACAGCTACTGCATCCAGCTCCGGACGCTGATATGCCCAGGCAAGCGCCTCCCTGGCCTGATGCATCAGCCCGCCCCCGGCAAGAGCCTTCATACCATAAACGCCTTTGCCCTTAGCTTTTGCCAAAGCCAGGGCACGCAGCATATCATCCCTTCTGCCGTCATTGATGCCTATCCCCCCGATATTAACCAGGGCAAAAATGATATCTATACATTCCTGCTCGGCTGCCCAGGCAGCAAAAGCCGCACTGTGAGTGGATATGCCCACTGCCCGGATATAGCCATTGGTTTTGGCGTCCTGCAGCATCTGCCATGCTCCGGCCCGTTCTGCGAAGTCCTCGCAGGATCGTACTTCATGCAGCAGAAAAATATCCAGATGATCCCTGCCAAGGGCTATACGGGCGTCTTCCAGGGCTCGGGAAGCTTCAATATCACTGGCAGCATAAGTCTTGGTAGCTATAACTACCGGCCTGATATCTGCAGCCTGCTTAGCCAATACATCCAAAGCTGCGCGTATATAGGGATAAGTTTTATACTGCTGGGCAGTATCAATAAAATTGATCCCCCGCTGCACAGCGGCAAGGATCAGATCTCTGCCCTGCTCTATGGGCAAACCAGCGCAAAGCGGCCCCAGCGTAAGACTGCCAAAGCACAGCCTGGATACTTCGATATCGCTGTTCCCCAGTTTCCGGTATTCCATAGCCTTCAAAAGGAAGGCGGGTCTAAGACCCGCCCCTTTTACTCCTCTTTAAGATAGCTTGCAACAAGTTCTTCTATCAAATCATCCCGCTCCACTTTACGGATCAGACTGCGAGCCTGATTATAGCTGGTAATATAGGCGGGGTCGCCGGACATCAGATAACCGACTAATTGGTTGATGGGATTATACCCCTTTTCCCGCAGCGCCGCATATACAGTATGCAGAACATCGCTGGGGTTCAGTTTTTCATCGTTACGGACATCAAATGCCATAGTCTCGTCGCCGGCAAAGGTACCAAACTTGAACTCACCTGACATAGCGCTGCCTCCTAAAATTATTATATATAAATATTCGCTGCCAATAAAGCTTTTCCTTCGCAGCTTAACCCTAATTCAAAGCTGCCAGGATCAACTCTTCCGCTCTGGCCAGTGCAGCCTGGATCTTTTCCGGAGAAATATCCTTACCGCCTGCCTGCGCCATATCGGGACGGCCGCCGCCGGAACCTCCGCAAACAGAAGCGATATCTTTTATCAGTTTTCCGGCATGAAGCCCCTTATCCTGGGCTTTTTCAGAAATGCTAACAACGAACTGCACCTTATCGCCTACAACTGCCGCCAAGGCAATGGCAGCACCGGGCAATTTGTCTTTCAGCTTGTCCATGATACTACGCAGCGCCGGCATATCTGCGGCAGAAACCTGTGCTGTAAGATAAGTAATCCCCGCTGCTTCCTTGGCAGATTTCCAGATATCCTCTACTCTGCCCTGATCCAGTTTGGACTGAAGCCTTTCTATCTCTTTTGCACTGTTTCTGTTATCCGCGAGTACAGCTTCCAGGCGCTTTTCCATATTTTGAGGACTGGTCTTGAGCATATTAGCCATATTGGCCATCTTACGGCACATTTCGCGATAATAATCCAGCGCGGCAAATCCGGTAATAGCTTCGATCCTGCGCATACCGGAACCGATACCGCCTTCGCTTATTATCTTGATCTGGCCGATATCTCCAGTATGCCGGCAATGAGTGCCGCCGCACAATTCCTTGCTTACCTCACCCATGCTGACCATACGGACTATCTCGCCATACTTGTCTCCGAAAAATGCCATTGCACCGGAAGCCTTGGCTTCGGCCAAAGGCATTTCTCTGGTTTCAATATCCCAGTTGGCAATTATTTGCCTGTTCACATCATCCTCAATGTCCTGAAGCTGCTCTGGGGTAAGAGGCTGAAAATAGTTAAAGTCAAAACGCAGCCGTTCATCAGTTACCAGCGAACCGGCCTGATGCACAGAATCTCCCAAAGTAAGGCGTAAAGCCCGGTGCAGCAGATGGGTAGCGGAATGGTTGCGGGCTATGGCCATATGCCGTTCCAGATCGATTGCGGCATTAACGGAATCGCCTACGCATAAGCAGCCTTCATCAATTTTTATCCTGTGTATTATCAGGCCGTTATGGAGTTTGCGAGTGTCCAAAACAGAAGCTTTGACGCCGCTGTGGCTGATAGTACCTGTATCGCCTATCTGGCCGCCGCTTTCTCCGTAAAACGGGGTTTTATCCATAACCAGCCATCCCTCATCGCCGGTTTCTGCTTTATCGGCTCTTTCATCATTGATGACCAAAGCAGTTACCGTAGCGCTGGCGCTGTGGCTGGTATAGCCAAGGAAAGAACAGCTACCCACATCGGCCAGGGTTTTGCCCAAAGCGATAAAAATATCCGTATCGCCTGATTCGGCACGGGCAGTTTTGGATTTGGTACGCTGAGCTTTCATAGCTTCATCGAAACCGGCTTCATCAATGGAAAAGCCTTCTTCTTCAGAAATATCTTTGGCCAGATCCAAAGGGAATCCGTATGTATCGTACAAAAGGAACAGATCGCTGCCGCAAAATTCGCTTTTGCCTTCAGCCCGCATTTTTGCCACTATATCATGGACCTTGCTCATGCCTGACTTAAGGGTTACATGAAAGCGTTCTTCTTCCATCCGGATGGTGCGGACAATATTTTCCTCTTCCTCCAGCAAAATGGGATACTGATCGCTGAGAGAAGCTTTAACATATGGGAAAAGCCTGTAGAGGAAAGGCTCGGTAAGGCCCAGATCCATGCCGAAGCGGGCCGCCCTGCGCAGAATACGCCGCAATACATATCCCCTGCCTTCATTGGAAGGGACTATACCGTCTGCTATCAAGAAAGAGCAGGAACGGGCATGGTCGGCAATAACGCGCATGGGAAATCCCCGGTGATCGCCATAGTATTCCTGACCGGAAAGCTCTTCCACACCGTGAATAATATCCCGCATGATATCTGTATCATAGTTGCTGTCCACCTGCTGCAGAATGGAGGCCACTCTTTCCAGACCCATACCAGTATCAATACTGGGGCGGGGCAAAGGCGTAAGATTGCCCTTCTCATCCCGGTTATACTGCATGAATACCAGGTTCCATATCTCCATCCAGCGGTCGCAGTCACATTTGCCTATAGCACATTCCGGAGCGTCACAGCCATATTTTTCTCCGCGGTCAAAGAATATCTCCGAGCAGGGACCGCAGGGACCGGTATCTCCCATTGACCAGAAATTATCTTTAGCGCCGATACGGTATATCCTGTCATAATCCATACCGCTTATTTCGTGCCACAATTCCCGGGCCTCGTCGTCCTCTTCATAAACCGTCACATACAGCTTATCCTTGGGCATTTCCAGCACTTTTGTAAGAAATTCCCAGGCAAAGGTGATGGCATCACGTTTGAAATAGTCGCCAAAGCTGAAATTACCCAGCATCTCAAAAAAAGTATGATGTCTGGCAGTACGGCCCACAGTATCCAGGTCATTATGTTTACCTCCCGCGCGCACGCAGCGCTGGGCGGTAGTAGCGCGGGTATAATCGCGTTTCTCCAGGCCAAGGAAGGTATCCTTAAACTGGACCATACCGGCATTGGTAAAAAGCAGAGTATTGTCATTATAGGGGACCAAAGAGGAACTGGGAACCAAAGTATGGCCCTTGGATTGGAAAAAATCCAGGAAACTCTTTCTGATCTCCCTGGCGGTCATATATTTCATATGCACATCTCCTTTGCAAAAATAGCAGCACAAACTTGCATTATATTTTACCACATCAGCCTGTATTCCGCAATTGGTTATTGCTAAAAACCCGACTAAATAGGTATTTGAATATAAGCAGTATTAC
>CAKQQU010000037.1 GCA_934271085.1 uncultured Bacillota bacterium
GGCAAAAAGGCGCTGGAGCGCACGCCCGATCAGTTGCCGGTACTTAAAGAAGCCGGGGTGGTTGATGCAGGCGGCGCCGGTCTTCTTTGCTTTATGCAGGGCGGCATGGAAGCAACTGCCAAGGGGCAGATCAGCCAATTCATCTTCCCTTCTGCTGCTGCCAATAATAAACAGAACCTGCAGAGCAATGTTGAATCTGCAGATGGCAATATTTCCACAGCGGATATAAAATACACTTATTGTACCCAGCTTTTGATCAAAGGCAACGACCTGCCCATAGATAAGATACGGGAGCATCTGTCCCAGACGCCTCCGGGAGACAGCCTGCTGGTAGTAGGTGATGAAAATGTGGTCAAGATCCACTTCCACAATAATCATCCTGGCCAGGTTCTGGAATACTGCTCTCAGTTTGGCAGCATACACGATATCATTATTGATAATATGGTAGACCAGCACCATGAAAACCAGGCTGCCAAAGAGCTGGAATCCTCCCCTGCTGCCGGAACGGCAAATATTGATACGGCAACAGCAAATGATGAGCCGGAGAATCATCCTGAATGCGGAGTAATAGCCATATGCTGCGGTGATGGCATCAGCGACATTTTCCGCGAGCTGGGAGCTTCGGTGATAAGCGGTGGACAAACAATGAACCCTTCCGCGGAAGATATCTTGAACGCGGTGGAGAAAAACCCCGCTAAACAGCTGGTTATCCTGCCCAACAACAGCAATATTATTCTTACTGCCGAGCAGGTAAAATCCATGGCCAGCAAACCGGTGGAGGTAGTGCCCAGCAAATTTGTTACCCAGGGGCTTTCTGCCATGCTTTCTTTTAATGCGGAAAGCGATGCTGCTACCAATGCCGGGGAAATGAAAGAAGTGCTGCCGGAAATAATCAACGGCGAGCTTACTTTCTCGGTACGGCCGGCTAAATTAAACGGTTTTGATATTGCCGAAGGAGATATTCTTGCCCTGCTGAACGGGGATATAGTTGCTTCCGGCAGCGATATGGACAGCATATTTGAGGAACTTGCGGCCAAAATGATATCGCAAAAGCAGGACAGCGAGATGATCACCCTCTATTGGGGCAATGATCTGGGTGAGGAAAAGGCCAAACAAATGGCAAAAATCCTTGAAGAACAATATCCGGAACAGGAAATCGAGGTATATTTCGGAGGGCAGCCCCTTTACTACTTCCTGATCTCTGTTGAATAAAGCAATGCTTTAGGGCGGCTGTAAGCCGCCCTTCTTTTTTAGGAGAAATATCTCATGGATATTTGCAAATTGCTGGAAAAGGAAAAATCAGGCGGCTATCTGGACAGCTCTGTCTTTGGCGGTTTTGCATCTTTTATGCTAAGCTGGGCAGAGCAAAATAAGCTGCCCCAGCTTACGGAAATTATCGGAAAATATGCCGAGTCGTCTTTGGCTGAAAGACCTGCATTATTGCTGCAAATGCAGCAGCAGCTTGCCGCCTGCGATAAAAATATCATTGCAGTAAAAGAGTCCGGGACATCTGAAAGCACAGGGAATACCGGTTCATCTTTAAATATCCCCTTGGTAAGTCTGAAAAATATCGGCAAAAAACGCGCCGAACTATTTAAGAAACTGGGGGCAAATACTGCCGGGGAGCTGCTGGAAATTTTTCCCCGTGACTATCAGGACAGAAGAGAACTGACTCCTATAGGGCAATTACTTGTAGGGCAGCAGGCCAATATACGGGGCAGAGTTATTGCCAGTGAATTACAGCGGGCAGCAAACGGCCGCATGACCATACTTCGCTGTTATCTGAAGGATGACAGCGGAATGATCCCTGTGATCTGGTTCAATCAGCCATTTCTCCAAAAAAAATTTTATGAAGGCCGGGAGCTTATTGTTTACGGTAATGTGGAAATCAGAGGCCGCAATACAGGGCTGCAACTTACCGCAAGGGATTATCAAACTGCAGACGAGGCAAAAACCGACAGCATGGGTATAGTTCCGGTATACAGCTGCAGCGAAGGATTAAGTAATAAAATGATAAACCTGGCTATGGAAAACGCCTGGCGGATATGCGCCAATGATATAAGCGACCTGCTGCCGGAAATACTGCTAAAAAAGCGCAAACTGCTTCCCAGAAAAGAAGCAATGGAAAAAATCCATTTTCCCGATGAAATATCAGATATCGATCAGGCGCGGCGCAGCCTTTCCTATGAGGAACTGCTGGCTATACAGCTTGCTATACTTGGCAATAAACCTACGCAAAAAAAAGAAAAACCGGCACCACCTGTTATCAGCGATGAGGAAGTTCTCCGGCGTTATCTGGCTATCCTGCCTTTTACTCTTACCGCCGCCCAAGAAAGAGTTATCAAGGAAATATTCGCAGATATGAACAGTCCCTATCCTATGTCCCGCCTGGTACAGGGGGATGTAGGCTGCGGCAAAACAGCCATAGCTGCGGCTGCCATAGCGAAATGCTGCCTTAATGGCAGTCAGTCGGCAATGATGGCTCCCACGGAGATACTTGCCAAACAGCATTATGCCAATCTGCTGCCTCTCTTTAGCAAGCTTTCCCTGAAAACCGTATTGTTGACTTCCAGTACTCCCCCGTCAGAAAAAAAAGCCATACTGGCTGATCTGGCGAACGGGCTTGCGGATGTGGCTATAGGCACCCATTCCCTTATTCAGGAGCAGGTGGCCTTTAATGATCTTGGACTGGCTATCACTGATGAGCAGCATCGCTTTGGCGTAGCGCAAAGAGCCAGCCTGCGGGGAGAAAGCAATACCGATACTCTGGTAATGACGGCAACCCCCATCCCCCGTACTCTGGCCATGACTATTTATGCGGATATGAGCCTATCCGTCATTGACCAATTACCCCCGGGACGCAAACCAGTACACACTTACGCGGTTGACTACAGCTATGAAGAACGTATCCACCGTTTTATAGCCGGAGAAATAGCCAAGGGACGTCAGGCCTTTGTGGTCTGTCCTCTTATCGAAGACAACGAGGATCTGGATCTGGCCTCAGTGAACAGTTATCACAAAAGGCTGCAAAAAGAAGTGTTTCCTTTTCTGAAGATAGGGCTTTTACATGGTAAGATGAAAGCAGACGAAAAGGAACAGGTAATGACCAGTTTCAAGGACGGTGAATATGATATTCTGGTCTCCACTACCGTTATAGAAGTGGGTATAGATATCCCCAACGCCACCATTATGGTAGTACGTGATGCGGAACGCTTTGGCTTAGCTCAACTGCACCAGCTTAGAGGCAGGATAGGCCGGGGCAAAGAAGAAAGCTATTGCATTTTACTTCACAATAAAACCGGGGAAATAGCTAAAGAGCGGCTTAAAACTTTATGTAACTGCCATGACGGATTCAGCCTTGCGGAGGCAGATCTGAAATTGCGGGGTCCAGGGGAATTTTTCGGCAAAAGACAGCACGGAATGGCCTCCCTCCATATTGCGGATGTATTCAGGGACAGCGATTTACTGGAAGCTTCTCATGAGGACGCGCTGGAAATTCTCAGGGGGCATATTCCCTACCCTGCGCCCTTAGCCAGCCTGGTGAACAAAAAAAAGCAGGCTTTAATTTAATTTTTCCTGAATTTATGTTTATGCCCCTTGATTTCCCAACTTTTGGCGTTTATTATTTATATTATATAAAATACAAAAACATATGGAGAGTTATTCTATGAAACGTGCCATATATTTCATGGGTGCTTTTTTGAGCATGATTTTCCTTTCCGCACCCGCCCTTGCCCAGGGAGAAGCTACAGCTGACTATTGTCCTGTATGCGGTCTGTGCCCTGCTCCTTTTGGCATTTGCCTTTTCCTTATCATTATTGCTTTTCTGGCTGTTTTGCTGCTGGTATTGCTGCTTAGCAATGCCGGCAAAAGATGCCCTCTTTGCAAAAACAAATGCAAAAGAAAGGATTATATCTGCTCCAAATGCGGCTATGATTTTGAATCAGGGCTTCAATCCACTTTGAACATCAGGGTCGCAGACAGCCCCGAGCTTATGGCTCTCCGGGATGAATATGCCGCAAAAACACCGCAGATGGAAGCAATCCCCGCATCAAAAATTAACAGCAAGCCCAATCAGGAAGAAGCACCGGCAACTGATACTGCCCCCGCATCCAGGACCTGCCCGGTATGCGGCGCGGTTTTACCTGCACAGGCCATGTTCTGCGGCAAATGCGGCCGCAGGCTGGATCAGTAATAAGCTCTATAAAACCATATACCATTAAAATGCAGACCGGGAAAAATAATCAACACCCTGTCTGCATTTTTATTTAAGCAATATTGGCAACCTTATTCTAATATGATATAATTATCTTTGCGATTTCGGAAGCAAGCTTCCGAATATTTTTAGCATCCTATTCTAAAAAAAGGAGCATAAGAATGTTTAAAACAATCCAGGAAGCACTAGATTATTGCAAAAAAAATGATATCAAAATGGTCGATTTTAAAATGGTGGATCTCACCGGACGTTGGCGCCATCTTACCCTGCCCATAGATCGTTTTACCGAAAAAACCATGCAGTGGGGATTGGGTTTTGATGGTTCCAATTACGGCTATGCACCCATCGAAAAATCAGATATGGTGTTTATTCCCGATCTTTCCTCTGCAGTGGAAGAACCCTTTGCAGATATGCCCACCATCTCTATGATCGGCGATGTATGCTCAATCACCGACCACGGATTTGAACCCTTTGACCAGTATCCCCGCAATGTGGCGAAAGCCGCCGCAGCGTATCTGGAAAAAAGCGGCGTAGCCGATACCATTCTGCTTGGCCCGGAATTTGAAATGTTCATTTTTGATTCCGTGGCTTTCCGCAACGATCCTCAGTGCATTTCTCTGGAAATAGACAGCTCCTGCGCCGAATGGAACACCCAAAACATAGGTAACGGCTATCAATGCGGCCATAAGGGAGCTTATCATATTTCAGCGCCCCACGATATCACATTCGGAATCCGCAACCGTATAGCCTGCATGCTGGAAGAACGTAATGTGCCGGTAAAATATCATCACACCGAAGTAGGCGGCCCCGGTCAGGTAGAATTTGAACTCAGCTTTGGCGATCTGGTAACCATGGCCGACCGCAGCATGATGGTAAAATACATAGTTAAGAATCAGGCCGAACGTGAAGGTCTGACTGCTACATTTATGCCCAAGCCTGTTTATGGCGAGGCCGGCAACGGTATGCACGTTCATATGATGCTGCGCAAAAACGGCCAGCCTGTTTTTGCCGATCCCAACGGCTACAGCGGACTTTCCCAGACCGCTTTATATTTCATCGGCGGTATCCTTAAACACGCCGCATCTCTTTGCGGACTGACCAATCCTTCCACCAACTCCTACAAAAGACTTGTTCCCGGCTACGAGGCTCCTACAACCATCGGTTTTGCCACCGCTAACCGTTCCGCAGTAATACGCGTTCCCGCTTATGCCAAGGCAGCAGATGAGAAACGCTTTGAACTCCGCAGCATCGATGCTACCTGCAATCCCTATTATGCTTATGCGGCTATTCTTATGGCGGGTATGGACGGCCTGAAAAACAAAATAGACCCAGCCGCCTGCGGCTGGGGACCCTTTGATTTCAATCTGTATAATCTTTCCGAAGAAGAACAGGCCAAGATCAGCTTCCTGCCTAAAACGCTTGAAGAAGCCCTGGCGGCATTAAAGGCAGATCATGATTATCTGCTGGAGGGAGGCGTCTTCTCCGAGCGCCTTATCGAGATCTGGATAAACAAAAAGATGTCTGAGGCAAAGGCCATCAATGCTTACCCCCATCCCGCAGAATTCAAATATTATTACGATTTGTAAACCGCTCTTTTAAGCTGTACCAATAATACGATATGGCTCATAAGGGCTGTATCGTATTATTTTTA
The DNA here is from genome assembly GCA_934271085.1 of uncultured Bacillota bacterium. GTDB lineage: Bacteria > Bacillota > Dehalobacteriia > UBA4068 > UBA4068 > HGM13862. The sequence goes on from CAKQQU010000037.1 coordinate 5,868, forward strand.
TAGTGGCTCTGCAGCTTTTTAATCTTTAAAGGAGAACGGTAATGTTAATCCTAACAGCATTATATGTTTTAGGCCTTGTTCTGCTTTTTCTGACTAACCAGAAAAAAAGTAGGCTCCGGTATTATCCCCCGGCAAAGCTTTTCAGCAGTATGCTCTTCATTGCCATAGCCATCAGTTGTGCCAGTTACAGCGGCAACTGGGGATTGTTTATGCTGCTGCTGCCGGCGCTTATTCTCTGCCTTCTGGGAGATGTATCCCTGGCCTTTTACAAAAAAAACAGCAACAGATACTATTTGCTTGCAGGAATGTTCTTCTTTTTGCTGGCGCATTTTGCCTTTGTGTATTCCTTAAGCAAAATCCAGCCGTTTACCTGGACTGATTTTATTTTCCCTGTTTTTATAACATTGTTGACAGCTATTGTAAACAGATCCCCTGATATCAATGTGGGAAAACTCAAACCGGCTACCCTGATCTACGCTTTTGCAGTAGCTGCTTTTTGCTGGAAAGGCCTTCATATAATGATAACCATTCCAAGCACATCAGCCATTTTGCTGGGCAGCGGCGCGCTGGCATTCTTTATTTCTGATACAATGCTGTACTTCTGCTTTTTCTGCAAAAAGAATTTCAAAGGACAGGGTGGCATAGCTCTTCTGCTATACTATATGGCCATTATGGCAATAGCATTAAGTATCAGGTTTTGATCGACATTTTATCGCAAATTAGCGCCTAATTATACAGCAAACTATTGACTAAATGGTAAAAATACCATAAACTAATTTAATATAATGCATATAGATAGGGAGTCTTATCTTGATAGAGCTTCGTAATCTAACCAAAAATTTTATAGTCGATGGGAAAAACTTCACGGCTCTTGACAACATAAACCTGACCATAAATGACGGTATGATATACGGCATCATCGGCATGAGCGGCGCAGGCAAATCCACGCTTGTCCGCTGCATTAATATGCTAGAACGCCCCAGTTCCGGTACAGTACTTATCGATGGGAACGATCTTTCGGCAATGCCTGCCGCCCAGCTTAGGGGGACCCGTCGTTCCATAAGTATGATATTCCAGCAATTCAACCTGCTGATGCAGCGTACATGCCTGAAAAACATCTGTTTTCCCATGGAAATAGTGGGAGTTCCGGCGGCAGAAGCCCGTAAACGGGCAATGGAACTTCTGGATATTGTCGGTCTGCCGGATAAGGCTAACTCCTACCCTGCCCAGCTTTCGGGAGGACAAAAACAGCGTATTGCCATAGCCCGGGCTCTGGCTTCCAATCCCAAAGTCCTTATGTGCGACGAAGCAACCTCCGCCCTGGATCCAACCACTACCAGAGCCATCCTTAAGCTTATCCAGGATATCAATAAACGTTTGGGTATTACAGTTATCATCATTACCCATGAAATGTCCGTTATCGAGGAGATATGCTCCCATGTAGCTATTTTAAGCCACGGCAAAGTTGTGGAAGAAGGCCGGGTGGAAGATATTTTTTCCAATCCTCAGACTGTGGCGGCCCGCAAGCTGGTTTATCCTGATGGAGTGCAGCTTGACCCGCAGATCAACGGCCATATCATCCGGGTGGCCTTCAACGGCGGCACCGTTTATGAGCCGCTGATATCCTCTCTGGTTATGGACTGCAATGTCAAGGTAAATATTCTGGGTGCGGATATGCGCAATATAGACGGCAAGGCCTTTGGTACCATGATGCTGGATATACCTAATAATCCCTGCGATATCAGCAAAGTTAAATCTTACCTAACCAGCCAGCCCAATATTTCCATTGAGGAGGTCAATGATTATAATGAGTGAGCTTTTGGCAAACCCCAAAGTATCAGAAGCAATATCCGTTATGCTCCAGCAAACTCCTCTGGCAGTCTGGGAGACATTTTATTCTACTGTGATATCCACCTTTTTTGCCTATGTGATCGGCCTGCCTTTAGGTATTTTACTGGTTGTCGGTGAAAAAAACGGCGTTTGTCCCCTGCCCCGGGCGTTAATGAGCATCCTGAATGTAATAGTAAACCTGCTGCGTTCTGTTCCTTTCCTCATCCTGATGATCATGGTGATCCCTCTTTCCCGGGTGTTGATAGGTAGCAGCGTAGGCACACCTGCTATAATCCCCCCCCTGGTAGTGGCAGCCTTTCCTTATGTAGCACGTATGGTAGAATCTTCACTGCGTGAAGTTGATGCAGGAGTTATAGAAGCAGCTCAAAGCATGGGAGCTTCCCCAGGGCAGATCATCTGGAAAGTGATCATCCCGGAAAGCAAACCTTCGCTAATCTCCGGAGCTACCATTTCTCTTACTACGATTCTGGGTTATGGCGCAATGGCCGGTATCTTAGGCGGCGGCGGCTTAGGTATGATCGCTATTAACTACGGCTATTACCGTTATAAATACCTGATAATGATTTTGGCAGTCATTCTGCTGGTTATTATAGTTCAGATCTTCCAGTCAGTTGGTACTCATCTGGCTTTGAAGAGTGATAAAAGAATTACAAAAACTGCGAAAAGGAGAAATGAGAAATGAAAAAGAAAACCTTATTACTTGTTCTTGTTTGTGCATTAGCTCTTGTTTTATGCGCTGCCTGCGGCAATAACAATAATGACGTTAATGGCAACAACGGCGAAGAGAACAACACTGAAGCAGTTACCCTTACAGTAGCTGCCTCCCCCACGCCCCATGCAGAAATTCTCAATCAGGTGGTTCCCATCCTTGCAGAACAGGGCATTACTTTGAAAGTAATTGAATATACCGATTATGTTCAGCCCAATATGGTAACTGAATCCGGTGAAGTTGACGCCAACTACTTCCAGCATCTTCCCTATTTGGAAAACTTTAATGCTGAGAAAGGCACTCATCTTGTAAGCGTTGCCCAGATACACTATGAACCCTTCGGGCTATATCCCGGAAAGACCGCTACTATTGAAGAGCTGGCTGACGGCGCTCAGATTGCTGTTCCCAACGACGGCACCAATGAAGCCCGCGCCCTGTTGCTGTTACAGCAGGAAGGCCTGATCACTCTGAAGGAAGATGCCGGTATGGGTGCAACCAAGCTTGATATCATTGATAACCCCAAAAATCTGGATATAGTCGAGATGGAAGCAGCCCAGCTGCCCCGCACCCTGGCTGATGTAGATATGGCTGTTATTAATGGCAACTATGCTCTTCCCGCAGGTCTGACCGTTGACGATGATGCTGTTGCTTATGAAGATCCTGACTCTACCGCTGCCCAGACCTATGCAAACATTCTGGTAGTCAAAGAAGGCAATGAGAATAACGAAGCCATCCAGGCTCTGATCGCCGCACTGCAAAGCGATACTGTTCGTGATTTCATCAATAATACCTACAACGGCGCTGTTATTCCCATATTTTAAATAATAGTTGCAATTAAAGCTCCGGTACCTTTGTACCGGAGCTTTTTTATGTTCTGCAAACAACTATATATAATGAAACCTGAAAAACGATAAGAATATGGTCAATCATCGGAACTCTTTTTATTGAAAACAAAGCTTATATCACCTGGTATAGTTGTTGTCAGCTTAAGATACGGATAACCGCAGGCGCTAAGCTCAGCGCTTTCGGAAAAGGAAAAAATTTTGCACAGTCTGGATGCTCCTGCTAATTGATCTTCTCCGCATCTGCAAACAGTCACTGACAATACTGTACCTACAGGGAACTGCGCCATTGCTGTAACAATAAGTTTCTTTGCTATATCCCTGCGGCGGAATTGGGGAAGTACAGCCAGAAAATCTATGCTTTTCTGCTTCCGGGAAAAAACCAAACATCCGGCAATAGCATCCCCGCTGTAGATCACGATTATCTCCCGTTCGGCAATGCGCTGAAACACGTTTCTTTCCAGCTGCCTGATAACTGCCGTAGGAAAAAACTGACTGTTATCATGTACAAGCCTGACTATATCATCAGCGTCCGAACGCTGTGCCGGTAAAGGCGAATTCAAGTCGGCAAACTCATTGCCAAGCCCCAAAACAAGGTTTATGGCAGTACGCAAATCCAATTCCTCCTGTGCTGTCAGGGGCCCTTGATAAGACATGGCCAGAGAACCTGCGCCATGAGCCAGCATTTGGGCGGCGGCATCCAGGGTAACCGGCGGTTTTACACCGATATTTTTCATAATAACCAAAATCTGCCTTATATAAGGTTCCAATAGGCAAAGAGCCTGCTCCTTAAGGGACATAAGCATTGATCCGTGCATTACTGCTGCATATTTTCCCCGAAAATCTACGGTTTTAGCGGAAAGATAATAAAAAATCCGGGGCAGGGCTCTGAATGGATCACGTTCTGCCTGCAGTAATTGCTTCTTTAAATCGCGATGATATTTCTCAAAAAAACGCTCTATTACCTTATCAAAAACATCACTTTTATCTGCAAAATAATAATAAAACAAGCCTGCTTCTGCACCAGTCTGCTTCATAATACTGCGGATGGAAGTGCCTTCAAAACCTTTCTTAAAAAAAGACTCTGCGGCGGCTTCAAGAATTGCTTCGTATCTGTTGCTTTCCCTGCTGCATACCTTTTCAGTGTTCATTATTTTTCCCTTTAAGTTTGTTTTTAGCTCCCAAATGTCGGAATATGCAAATTTAACTATGTTTAATATAATTATATACCAGCAGCTAAATATATCAATAGTTATTTAATATTGTTCAAAAATTCTTAGATCAAAAACTCATATTTTCAATATAATTATCCATAAATTCCGGATCTGCTCCCAAATCCAAAACTGTCAGAGGGATATTCTTAAGTAATTCTCCCTCTGTAATATTGGAATTTGTCAAAGTCATCGCAGCCCCCTGCAGGGCAGCATTTCCGATAACTTTTGTCTTTTTTTCCAGACCGGCAGGTAATAAACCAATGGAAGCGGCGCTGCTGATATTCAGGTAGTTGCCAAACCCCCCGGCAAGATAAAGAGTTTTTATTACTTCCGGGGAAATATTCAGTTTATTCAACATGGTATCTATACCTGAGCAAATAGCGCTTTTAGCCAACTGAACCATACGCACATCTTTTTGGGTAACATATATACCCTCGGTTATCAGACAGGCCGGCATTTCATTTACCATCAGCAGCCGGTCTTTATGGTTTAATAAGTCTATATCAAAGGCGCCGGAGCTATCAATAAAACCTTCCTGCAGCAAAACACTGACCGCATCTATTATACCGCTGCCGCAAATTCCCCGCGGTATTCCCCCGCCAATAACCGAAAAAGCAAAGACGTTTTCTTTTTCGGTCCATATCTTGTCTATAGCGCCCCGCTCGCCGTTAATGCCGCAGGATATTTCCGCCCCCTCGAAGGCAGGGCCTGCAGCAGTAGAGCAGCATATCAACTGACCGTCATGCCACAATGCCATTTCGCCATTGGTTCCTACATCCACAAGCAGGCTTGATTCAGAATTTTCCAGCATACCGCTGGCTATAATTGCTGAAGAAATATCACCCCCGATAAAAGCGGCAAGGCATCGGGTAAGATATACGGGCACTTGCCCAGGCAGAATCAGACCAATATCTTCCGCCTTAACATATTCTCCAAACAATCTGCTTGCCGCAAAGGGCAAATGCGACAGGGAATCCGGACATTCCCCGGTAATCAGATATAACATAGCAGTATTGCCGGTTATCACAACATGCTCTATTTGGCAAGGAACAATATTTGCTTTGCTGCAAATAGACGATATCATTTTATTGATGCCAGATACAGTGACAGATTTAATTTCTTCCGCTCCGCCTCCCAGCGATCTGGATATTCTGGATATTACATCTGCGCCGAACCTTTCCTGCGGATTAAGAGAGGTTTCGGCAGCCAACTGCTGTTTATTATCAAACAGCTTCATGGCAATAGTTGTTGTGCCGATATCTATAGCCAGACCGCATTCCCGATAACGTGGACTGGAAAAGCCTATATCCCCGATACCGTCAATAACTATATCCGCATCGCTGTGCTGGTAAATCCCCAGCGTACATTCCCCAACTATTCGGGTTTCGCATGCCAGCCGGATGCCGGAGGCCAGCTCGCTATCAGAAAGAAGCCGCTTTTCCGCAGCAGTTATTTGGCTTAGGCCCCCTTTTGCCTGTATTTTACACTTACCGCATTTACCGCCGCCTCCGCAGGGCATAGCCAGCAGCAGCTCATTGCTTAACAAAAAATCGCTTATCAAAGTATCTTTGCGGCAAACATATTGTTTTTGCCCGATCAGGACCTTGACTGACATATTAATACCTCATTTATATTTTAGGTGCAATACTTTATCTTGTTTAATACTATGCCCGCCCTAAAGAAAACGACCCTGCTTTAAGCAGGGTCGTTTTCGTGGATGGTTACAATTATTCCGCCAAGGCAGCTGTTGCTTCAAAGAAAGCGATCATATTTTCAGTGGACGTTGCCGGAGGAACATCGCAGCCGGCAGAAATGATAGTCCGGTTATGGGTATCTTCGTAAATTTTGCGAACTTTTGCTGCAAAATCTTCCGGAGCGCCCTGCAGCAGATCCTCTGCGGGACTGAGATTACCGCAAAGGTATTGTTTGTCCCCCAGCTTACTGTAAGCCAAAGCCATATCCACCTGAACATCCACATCCAGGACATTGGTTCCTGTACCCAGAGAATAGGGCAAAAGCCTGTTGGTATCGCCGCAAATATGCAGTCTGGTAATGCCGCCCTTTTCCTGCACCCTTTTAACCATTTCCGCATGAAGAGGCATGATGTATTCTTCATACATCGCGGGCGAGATCAAAGAGCAGTTGGGTTCTACTATCTGGATGCCATTGGCTCCGGCAGCCATCTGCGCGTCAATGAACTTAAGCCCATTTTCAAAGAAGAACTTGATGCCTTTCATGGTTGCCTCGTCATCATCCAGCAATTCGCAAAGGGCATCTTCCATTCCCCGGGCATTGCAGTATTCCGTAAACGGGCCTATGCAGGTACCGATAATGAATTTTTCTCCGCCGCGCTGTTTGGCAACTTCTTCAATGGTTATTATGCGGTTGCCCATACGGGTGCCGGGGGCAAAGGTAGGCACGGGCAGTTTTTCAACATCTTCCGGAGCTTCCAGAATAGGGTCGATATGATAACCGGAATCAGACAGAACCGGTTTTGCGCCGAAGTCTTCAAGCTGTTCAAAGAAATCCGAATCCGGCAGTATGCAGTCAATATTAAACTTATCGCAGCAATGAATATAGGCATTGGCTCTTTTTATGGGATCGTACACAAATTCTTCCTGTCCCAAACCTTCCTGATTGCAGACCCAATCAATAACCAACGGCATAAACGGTGGTCTGTCTACCTTTTCACCGGATAAAAACTTAGCTGTTCTTTCGTAGCTGTTCATGTCGCTCTCCTTTCATTTAGCAGACTGCTGTTCTGCAGTATTCAACGGCAGCGTCTGCCGCGGAAGTAGCATCTGTAGTATAAGTATCAGCGCCGATCTGCTCGCAGAAACCCTGGGAAACAGCAGCGCCACCCACCATAATGCAAACCTTATCTCTTATCCCTGCTTCCTGGGCCAATCTGACTACATCACCCATATTCTGCATGGTAGTGGTCAATAAAGCGGAGCAGGCGATAACGCTGCAGCCTTCTTTTATGGCCGTATCGATAAAGGTCTCGGGGGCCACATCGTTGCCTAGGTCGAATACTTCAAGCCCCTTGCTTTCCATCATCATCTTGACCAGGTTTTTACCAATATCATGCAGATCGCCTTTGATTGTGCCGATAGCAACTTTTCCTTTTACTTCAGCGCCGCCGCCTGCAGTCAATGCCGGCTTAAGGATATTTACACCCATGTTCATGGCACGGGCAGCCACCAGAACTTCCGGGACAAACACTTCATTATTCTGGAATTTTTCTCCCAGTATAGTCATCCCGGACATCAGACCTTCTTCCAGAATAACCTTGGCTTCAATGCCTTCATCCAAGGCCTGCTGTACCAGCTCCTTTACTACCTTAGCCTTGCCCTTTTGCAGATTCAAAGAAACGTCTTCTAAAATAGTCATGGTCAGCCTCCTGTATTTATTTTTTATATAAACATAATACTGCATCTAAAACAATTTTGACCGGCCATTTACTGACAATAGTCAATATACCTTATACTGGTCCGTAAGGGCCTGTTCCCAATTATATTAAACTCAGGATCATAAATATCTGTATCAAAAGACCTGAATATAACTGGTATGATGATCCGTCCGCAGCAAGTGTGCCTCCCGACCAACAAACATTTTTATATCACATAACGTCGGGTTATGAGGCTTCAGGTTTGCCTTTGGCACAATAAAGGATTATCCGCCGAATCTCCAGGATGCTTAAACTATTATCAGAGCAGACTTCCGTTGGCAATTATCAGACAACAGAGCCAAGGATTTATTCTCATTAAAACACAGGTAAAAACAGAGAATCAGGATCATTTGTAATTTATCCAAACAATTCTTCTGAATTTCCCACACAACATCATAAAGAGAAGAATCCACACAATATAAAGCTTTCTGTACTTGTTAGCTTTATTTTAAAATATCTTGTCAAAGCTTTATTAAAAAATTTTATATTCTTTTTGTAGTATTTTTACTTTGTATATATTATTACTGCACAACAACTAATTGTATTGATCTTACATAATAAATATTCCGGATAACCAGGCAGTCTGGCAATACCGCGAAAACCGGCCAAAAATATCATCAAAATAGCCTGTTATATACAGATAAACTGTTATCCTAAACTGATTGATTATAAAAAATTTTACTTTTTTGTTTTCTTTTTTACCAAAAAATGATATAGTAATGATATAACATAGATAATTACAAGGACACATATTTTTTTCTGAAAGCTTTTTTGAAATGAGGAGTGCTATTTATGGAACAATGTCTCTCTTCAACAAAGTCTTTTGCTTACCAGTATGCCTGCGACTGCGCCAAAGCCTTTGCGCA
>CAKQQU010000038.1 GCA_934271085.1 uncultured Bacillota bacterium
AATGAATCCTACGAGGTCATGGGCAGTTTCCCCAAAAAGCCCCCGGTACAGGGACAAGAAGACCAGGAAGACCATGGGGATCTGTCGGCCATCTTCAGCCATCTGGGACATGGTCAGGTCAATTCTGATAAGGACAGTTCTGCTTTGGAGATGTCGCCGGAGGGAAAGAACCAATAACCGTATTTACGGTTTTATAAAAGAGCAAGCTGCAAAAATGGCTTGCTCTTTTTATTTTATATAGCGATGATCCTATTTGGTGCTGTAAGGCTCTTTTTTTATTTCCGCCCAAAGTTCAGGGCTTAATATTTCCTTCAGCAGCAGCTGGTCATAGCTGTCCCTGCCGCTTTGAGCATTAGCTGGGTAATCCTCGATCCTGAGCGATTTTGCCAAGGGTTTGCCGGTGATAGGCTCAGCTCCCTGTTCTTCTTCCCGTAATAGCAGCCGGGTCAGTTCATTTTCACCTGCATTTACTATTTCTTCCCGCAGCCGGGCAAATTTATCGCTGCGGGGAATACAGAAATGGCTGCGGCAGACAAAAGCCCGGGATTGCCAGGCCGTGCAGAATTTGCCGGCTGTGTCCAGCAGGCAGCATGGGCCGTCTTCTGCCCGGCGAAAGCAGATATCGCTGACTCCGCGGCGTATTGCAAGTTGGCCAAAAGCAGCAAGGGCTCTGTGGGCGGGAAAGCTATCCCCCGGCGCCAGCGCTGCCAGCGCCGGGATATCTGCGGCTATCCAGGGGGCCCGCTCCTTGCAGCAGCCATCGCAGCCCCGGCAGTCCGCCAAGTATTCGCCGCTGAATTCATCCAGCGCAGCCAGAAAATCTGCCACGGTGGCGTCATCGCTGTATACTTCCACATCGCAGCCCAGACATTCCAGGCCAAAATCGTCTTCTGCCCTGATGGGGATGACTGCTATTTTTTTACCCATTATTTCTTATCCTTTTTTCTGAGAGTCTTGGCGCAGGCATCTGCTACATGAGCGCACAGCAGGGAACTGGTCACAGAGCCTACGCCGCCCGGGGCAGGCGTTATAGCGGAGACTATTTCCGAAACAGTTTCGTAATCCACATCTCCGCACATTTTCCCGGGATTATCCGGATCTTCGTTTATACCCACATCTATGACCACCTGTCCCGGGGTAAAGAAGTTTCCTTTAAACATTCTGGCCCTGCCTACTGCGGCGATTACGATATCGGCTTTGCGGCATACGGCAGGCAGATCATTGGAACGGCTGTGGGCTACAGTTACCGTGGCATTAGCCTGCAGAAGCAGCATGGCCAGGGGTTTGCCCACTACCAGAGATCGCCCCACCACCGTCACATTGCTGCCGGCCAGATTTGCCTTATAATAATCCAGCATTTCCATTACGGCAGCAGCGGTGCAGGGAGGATATGCTTCTTCGCATCCGGTGAAAATAGCGCCGGCTGAATGGGGGTTCAGGCAATCCACATCCTTGGATGACGGGATGAGCTTTGTTGCTGCCGGCAGATCATAATTATCGGGCAGGGGAGAAAAAAGCAGGATGCCGTGTATATCATTATCCGCTGCCGCTTTTTTCAGAGCTTCTTCCAGCTTAGCCTGGCCTTCATCTTCGGACAGTTCCTGTATGGTGCAGGTAATGCCAGTAGCGGTACAGGCTTTTTCCAGTGATTTCTGATAATAGATATCATCGGGACGGCAGCCTACTCTGATAATATGCAGACGGGGCTCCATACCCTGTTTTTTCAGTTCTTCAGTCTGAGCTTTGACTTGCTCCCTTTTTTTCTGGGCAACTTCTTTGCCCCCCAAGATCATGGCCATCTTTTATCCTCCGTGAATTTTCCTATCAGGTATTTTTAATTCTCCATTGTTTCAGGAAAACCTTTTGCCGCCGCATTTGGCGGCTGCAGTTAAAAAACTATAATATAAGTAAGAAAAATCTTGTATTATCACTTATAATATGTTATTATATATAGTAATATAGGTGGGGTTTTTCTATTACTTACCCCCATGAAAACGGAGGTATTAATTTGGTAAACGATAACCGGAAATCAGCCGCCAGTTATAATGCCGGACAGATTCAGATCCTGGAAGGTCTGGAAGGCGTTCGCCGCCGTCCCGGTATGTATATCGGCTCTACAGGTGAGCGGGGACTGCATCACCTGGTTTATGAAATCGTAGATAACAGTATAGACGAAGCGCTGGCTGGCTTTTGCGATACTATCACCGTCACTATTCATAAGGATAATTCCATTACTGTAGAGGATAACGGCCGCGGTATTCCGGTAGGCATCCATGAAAAGACCGGTAAAAGCGCAGTAGAAGCCGCCATGACAATGCTTCATGCCGGCGGTAAATTCGGCGGAGGCGGCTATAAGGTTTCCGGCGGCCTCCACGGCGTGGGCATGAGCGTGGTCAATGCCCTTTCCCAGTGGCTGGAGGTTTATGTGTGCCAGGGAGGAAATCGTTATCAGCAGGAATATCGCAGGGGAAAACCCCTTTACGATCTGAAAAAGATCGGTACGGCAGATCATACCGGTACCACGATCTCCTTTTCCCCTGATCCGGAAATTTTTGAGGTGCTTGCCTATAACAGGAATACCTTGGCTAACCGCATGAGAGAGCTGGCCTTTCTTAATAAGGGTATTTCCATAACCTTGATAGACGAGCGGGAAAGCGAAGACAGCGACAATTATAAAACTGTTTTTGCTTATTCCGGAGGCGTGGAAGATTTTGTCAAATATATTAACAGGGATAAGGACGTTCTGCATAAGGTCATCCACTTCGAAACCGAAAAAGACCGGGTGCAGGTGGAGATCGGCGTCCAATATACCGATGGCTACAATGAGAATATCTATTCTTATGTCAATAATATCCACACCCAGGAGGGCGGCACGCATGAAGTAGGTTTTAAAAACGCTCTTACCAGAGTTATCAATGCCTACGGACGCCGTTTTAATATCCTTAAGGATAAAAACGCCAACCTTTCCGGGGATGACGTGCGGGAAGGCGTAACTGCCGTTATCAGCGTTAAGGTAGAGGAGCCGCAGTTCGAGGGGCAGACCAAAACCAAGCTGGGCAATACGGAAGTCCGGGGCATCGTGGATGCGGCCGTAGCCGAAAGCCTGGGCACCTATCTGGAGGAGCATCCGGCTGAAGCAAAACGGATAATCGAAAAGACGGTTCAGGCATCCCGTGCCAGGGAAGCTGCCCGCAAGGCAAGGGAGCTTACCCGCCGTAAAAGCGTATTGGAAAGAACGTCCCTTCCAGGAAAGCTGGCTGATTGCTCGGCCAAAGATCCGGCTATTTCCGAACTGTTCCTGGTGGAGGGCGATTCTGCAGGCGGTTCCGCGATCAACGGACGCGACCGGCGTACTCAGGCCATATTGCCGCTGCGGGGCAAGATCCTTAACGTGGAAAAAGCGCCTGAAGACCGTATCCTCAAAAACGAGGAGATCAACGCTATGATAACCGCTATGGGCGCCAATATGACATCCGGTTTTGATATCAGCAAGGCCAGGTATCATAAGCTGATAATCATGACCGATGCTGATGTGGACGGGGCGCATATCCGTACTTTGCTGCTGACCTTTTTCTTCCGCTATATGCGTCCGCTGATCGAGTCTGGCTATGTTTATATAGCCCAGCCGCCGCTGTACCGGGCCCGCTCCAAGCGGAATAAAGAAGAAACTTATATCTATGATGATGCTGAGCTGGAACGCTTTTTTGCTGATAAGGATAAAGACAAATACGATATCAGCCGTTACAAAGGCCTGGGCGAAATGGACGCCAGCGAGCTGTGGGAAACTACCATGAACCCGGAAAAGCGGACTTTGCTGCGGGTGACCATGGAGGATGCGGTAGCCGCTGACGGGATATTTACTCTGCTCATGGGTGATAAGGTAGAACCGCGCCGCGATTTCATCCAGAGTAACGCCAAATACGTTAAAAATCTGGATATTTAAGGGAGGGCCGTTTCTTGGAACTTATTGATGGCAAGATATTAAACAGAAATCTGGAAACAGAGATGCGCGAATCTTATATAGATTATTCGATGAGCGTTATCGTAGGACGTGCCCTGCCCGATGTAAGGGACGGGCTGAAGCCTGTACACCGCCGTGTGCTCTATTCCATGTTTGAGCAGGGAATAACTCCGGACAAGCCTCATAAGAAATGCGCCCGTATCGTTGGCGATTGTATGGGTAAATACCATCCCCACGGCGACAGCTCCATTTATGATACTCTGGTCCGCATGGCTCAGGATTTTTCCATGCGCTATGTGCTGGTAGATGGTCATGGTAACTTTGGTTCGGCAGACGGTCACCGGGCTGCCGCCATGCGTTATACGGAAGCCAGGATGCATAAATTCGCCATGGAAATGATGGCGGATATCAACAAGGATACCGTAGATTTTATCGATAACTATGACGGCGAGGAAAAGGAGCCGGTAGTTCTGCCTTCCCGTATGCCTAATCTGCTGGTCAACGGCAGCTCAGGCATTGCTGTAGGCATGGCCACCAATATTCCTCCTCATAATCTCACCGAGGTCATTAATGGCCTGGTCATGCTGTTGGACGATCCGGATACTACTATCGATCAGCTGATGACTGCTGTCCCCGGGCCGGATTTCCCCACAGGAGCCCTGATCCTGGGAACTCAGGGTATCAGGGACGCTTACCATACCGGTAAGGGCAGCATTAAACTGCGTGCCCGTACCGTGATAGAGCAGATGAATAATGGCAAGCAGCGCATAGTCATCTCCGAGCTGCCTTATCAGGTGAACCGGTCTCAGCTGGTGCTGAAAATAGCCGAGCTGGTGCAGGAAAAGAAGATAGAAGGCATAACTGATGTGCGGGATGAAAGCGATAAAGAAGGCACCAGGGTAGTGGTGGAAGTAAAAAAAGAAGCCAATGCCTCGGTTATTTTGAACCAGCTTTTCACCCATACCCAGCTGCAGGTGACTTTTGGCGCTATCATGCTGGCTTTGGTAGGCGGCGTACCCAGAATACTGAATCTCAAGGAGATGATGCAGTATTATCTGGATCATCAGGAAGAAGTTATTGTCCGCCGCTCCCGCTTCGATCTGGCCAAGGCCAAGGCCAGGGCTCATATAGTAGAAGGCTTGCGCAAGGCTTTGGATTGTATAGATGAGGTCATCGCCATTATCCGGGCTTCCCGCAACAATGCCAAGGAAAGACTCATGGAGCGTTTTGGCTTCTCTGAAATACAGGCCCAGGCCATTTTGGATATGCGTCTGCGGGCTCTCCAGGGTTTGGAAAGAGAAAAGCTGGATGAGGAATACAGGGAGCTTATCAAGACTATCAACTATCTGGAAGGAGTTTTGGCCAGCGAAAAAAGAGTACGCGGTATAGTCAAGGAAGAATTACTGCAGCTGCAGGCCAAATGCGGCGATGAGCGCCGCACTGTGATCGTTCCCGACGAGGGTGATCTTTCCGTAGAAGATCTGATCGCCGAAGAAGATATGGTCATCACCATCACCAATAACGGCTATATTAAACGGCTGAGTACCGACAATTATCGCCAGCAGAAACGGGGCGGTCACGGCGTCAAGGGCATGCAGCACAAGGCAGAAGATTTCGCCGAGCAGATCTTTATCACAACCACCCACCATTATCTGATGGTCTTTACCGGCAAAGGACGGGCTTACCGTCTGAAGGTGCATGAAATACCGGAGGCAGGCAGACAGGCAAAAGGTACGGCTATTGTTAATCTGCTTTCCCTTACAGGTGAGGATACCATTGCCGCAGTCATACCAGTCAGAGAATATACCGATAATTTGTATCTGTTTATGGCAACATCAAAAGGTATAGTGAAAAAGAGCCTGCTTTGCGACTATGACAGCTCCCGTAAAGATGGGCTTATCGCAATCAATCTGGATGAGGGAGATTCCCTGATAGCGGTGGAGCTTACCAGCGGAGATGATGAGGTGCTGCTCTCTACCAGCAAGGGTTCTGCCATCCGTTTCTCGGAAAGCGAGATCCGGCCTATGGGACGGGCTACCAGGGGCGTGCGCGGCATTACTTTGGATATTGACGATTATGTTGTTTCCATGGATACGGTACAGGAGAACGGTGAACTGCTGCTGCTTTCCGAAAACGGCTATGGCAAACGTACACCCATGGTGGATTTCCGCGCCACTCATCGGGGCGGCAAAGGTGTATCCGCCCTTAAATGCAATGCCAAGACCGGCCATCTGGTGGCGATCCAGGCAGTACGGGCCGGAGAAGAGGTAATGATAATTACCAGAAAAGGTATTGTGATCCGCACCCAAGTTGACGGTATATCCGAACAGGGACGTTATGCCCAGGGCGTACGCGTTATCAAGCTGGATGACGGTGACAGCGTGGTGGATATGGCCAGAGTCGTCAGCAAGGATGATGCAGATAACGATGTGGATGAAGGTAATATCTTCCGCAAATAGTTCATTGCACCTGCTTATTAATAAGCCTGCTGTATAACAAAAACGCCCGGATATGGGGCGGGCGTTATCTGTAAAAAGTCAATCCTCCGTATGGCTGCTATCTTGCGGGGGATTTTCTTAATTCTTTATTCAATCTTGCCGGCTTCAAGGGGTTATCAAAATCGTTTGCGTGCGGCAGTCCATGGGGAATAGACGCTTAAGCGGCGCCAGTGGTTGCAGTCACCTTTACAGAAGATCGTGCCGCAGCATTTGAGGTTTAGAAGTTTTTGCTTCTATCGGAGAATAAAGCGACCCAGGGCGCACTATACTCCCGACGGGGAGAAGTGCGCCTTTTTATCCAAAAAGCTTTTGCGGCAGCCCCCCAAGTGTATTTTATAAGCTCCAAATTATTTCCAATGATTCAGTTGTGAAAGATATGCGTTAAATTGAGCGCGCAGTGCTTCATCCGGCAAATTATCTGGATTCGGCATATGGGCAACCAGATAATCAAGCAAAGATTCCTTCGATTTGTATGCAAACGCGCCATCGGCATAACACCATTTGCAATACTCTTCGTTGAACGCTCCGTCGGGTTCCTTACTTATCGTGGAATCGTCAAGAGGCATTCCGCAACATTGACAAATCAACCTTCGGGGAGAGCCCAGAATAGTATTGATCGATACGTCAAACAGTTTGGATAACAGTTTCAGCGTTTCGGTGCCGGGTACTGTTTCGCCATTTTCCCAACGGGATACAGCCTGGCGTGTAACATATAACTTTTCTGCAAGTTCATCCTGGGATAAGCCATTATTTGTCCGTAGCTCAAAAATGATGTTCTTTGTTTCCATGTAAACCGCCTCCTGAAAATACTATATCATTGGTTTTCCTGTTTGCCAAGCAACTTGCTGTTGCTATTGTCCGGTGTATCCTGATTTGTTCCACTTTTTTTACAGGCAATGTAAAAACGTCCAACCCCACGCAAACAGCCCCTCGAAGGAATCTGGTTTTCTTCGAGGGGCTGTTTGTTTTTTATGGGCGCCTGTATATACGGGCTTTCCCTTTATCGGCAGATACCAGGGATTATAATGGCGCTTAACTATTTGTGATAACTGATTCTTTGGCTGGGATGGATCTATTGTTTGCGGCAGGCAAAGCCGTCCTGAACCTGCACCAGTGCTTCTCCAAACCGCTGGAAATGTACTATCTCTCTTTCCCTCAGGAAGCGCAGGGCATCGATAGCGCCGGGATCATCAGTGAAATCCAACAGATGATTATAGGATGTTCTGGCTTTTTGCTCTGCGGCCATATCTTCAGTCAGATCAGTGATAGGATCGTCTTTTGCCTGTATATAGGTGGCGGTCCAGGGAACTCCTCCGGAATCGGTATAATAAAGCGCCAGACCGTGTTCGATAAATTTGCTTTCAAATCCGGATTCCAGCATCTGCTCTTTGGTAGCCTTATCGCTTAACTGATAGGCGAGGGTGGCTATTATTTCCAAATGGCCTAATTCTTCTGTTCCCGCATCTTATCAGTTATATCATCCGGAGGTAGCAGGGGATAAAAGATAAGCCGTAATTCAGTCTGCTGCCAGCGGCTGCTGTTTGTTTTGTAATAATCGATCCTTTGCAGTAATGCTTTCAAAAGGCGGTTTTTGCTGTTGGCATCGGGACATGCCCTGTATATTTCTGTTAATGTCAGAGGCGGCGGAGAAGCAGTCGTTTTATTTGCCGCTTTTGCCAATTGTTCCTTCAATTCCTGCTGCTTTTGATAAAGTATTGCCTCCTGGTTTTTTAGTTTGCGCTGCCTTTCCATAAAAGTAGGCGGATCATAAATACCTTGTTCCAGCAAATTACAGGCGTTTTCCAACTGATTTTTTATGCCGCTAATGGTTTTATTCGTTTTTGCCAGCATCTGCTCCAAAAACGCCTTGTTTTTGGCTGACGCTGCCTCCTGTGAATCCAGGCAAAAAGATTTATGACCGTACCATTTTTCCAGGGATGACAAAATCAATTCTTCCGTATGGGACAAATAGCTTCCCACAGTGGGGCAGCCCCTGGTAGGACACAGCAGTTGATCCCGGCAATCCGCTGCGGGACGGCGTATCATGCTTCGCCCGCAAACAGGGCAAACAAGAATTCCGACCAATGGATTTTGCAGCGGCCTTTTTTTTGGTGAGGGCAAATTGCTTCTTTGTTCCAGCCTTTGGGTCACTGCGTCAAAGAGGCTGTCATCTATCAGCCGGGTATGCAGGCCGGGATATATCAGGTATTCAGGAGCCCTGGGGCGGCAAACCTGGATTTCGCCGCAGTTCAACTGCTTGCGGCTCGGTCTTCTGCCACTGCATATTTTACCGTTATACACAGGATTATGCAGCAGGCTGACTACAGCTGCCGCTGACCATATTCCGCCGTTGGCGGCAGGTATGGAAAGTTCGTTCAGATTATTGGCTATTTTACCACAGCCCAGCCCATCCTCCCCATACCAGCGGAAGATCTGGCAGACTATTGCCGCCTGGTCTTCCCTTGGCTGCAAAGAGTAGCCTTTATCCCCAGGCAATTTATACCGCTGATATCCGTAGGGAGCGCGGCTGCCGGTGAATTTGCCTTCTGATGCGGAAACTGCTCTGCCCTGTTGCATTCGCCGGTTGATAGTTTTGTATTCCCGGCGGGACATGAAAAGCCCGAATTCAAAATACTCCTGATCAAACTCATTGGCCGGGTCATAGGTTTTAACAGGGGTTATTATCTTTGCTCCCGAGTACTGAAAGGCCTGGGCCACCATTCCCTGATCTATGGTGTTGCCCCTGGCCAACCGCTCTACTTCCATTACCAGTACCCCTTGCCAGCGCCCCTGTTCTATTTCAGCCAGCAGCCTCTGCATCTGGGGCCGTGCCGCTATGCTTTCCCCTGATACCAGTTCCCGATAAATGTTGCCTATGGGCAGATCTCTGTCGGCAGCCAGCTTTTCCAGAATTGCCTGATGCCGGGAAAGGGTTTCCCCCTCGCCCCTTGCCTCTGCTTCCGCATCAGCACGTGATTTGCGCAGATATATTAAATAAGACATGGTCCCCCCAGGGCAGTTTTTTATAATCATATGCGCTGATCCATAAAGCATATGATTGAGCAGGGGGGATGCTGAAAATGAAAGATGAAAGGGACAGTGGTAATATTATCAGGCAGCATTGTGAGGATATGGCTGTCTGCCAGCTGAATGATTTGTTTTTCGCCGGCAGGAGCGAAAGTGAGCTTGCGGATATCTGGCGGCAGTTGGAGAATAGTATTAAAAACCTGCCTATTGATTACCACCTATATGAGGATATAAAAAAAGAGCGCTCCTAAGAGCGCTCTTTTTGGATAACTGAGAAATTAGCGGCCGAACTGGCAGTCGTTGTTGCCGGATTTGGTGGTAAACATTTCCAGCATGTTGATAGGATCGTTAAAGTCTGCGATCCAACCCTCGCGGGCGATACCGAAGTTACCGGCTTTTCTTTCGGCCAGGAAGACGTTCCAGTCAAGGGTCTTGATGGTCATATTGATACCGACAACTGCCAGATCCTGCTGGATGCACTGGGCAATAGCTTCATGAGCGGTATTCTGGTTGGTAAGATATTCAAAGCTGATAGGAGTTTCGGCGGACAGCATGCCGTTTTCGTCAAACTGGAAGCCGGCTTCGGTCAGCAGTTCTCTTGCTTTGTCAACATTGACTGCAGGATCATAGTAACCTTCATCTACGGGATAGGTATAAGCATCATCATTGGCTTTGAATTCGCCGCCATGACCGTCGGACATAGCTTCGGGAACATAGGTGGTAGCGATGGTGTTACCGGTTTGAGTAACAGTATCAACAATGTACTGGCGGTCGATCAGGTAGCTGATAGCCTGACGCATAGCAGCAGCCTGTTCAACGGTCATGCCGGCAAACAGATCGGCGTTAACATTGAAAGCAACATAGTAGGTGCCGTAAACAGCATCTATATGGTACTCGGGGGATTGTTTGGCATTGGCGGTTTCATCGGAGGGTACGTTATCGATGAAGTCCAGATCGCCGGATTTGTATGCTGCGTAAATGGCGGCATCGTCAGCGGAGAGCATGAAGTGGAGTTTATCCATGGTGACGTTTGCGGCATCATAGAAGTTGGGGTTTTTGACATAAGTCATGCTTTCGTCATGGGTCCAGGATTCCAGGGTGTAAGCACCGCTGGTAACGAAACCGGCTTCGGTAGCCCAGGCGCCGGGATTAAGGATGTTGCCGTCTGCATCTTTATAGCCGGCAGCAGCTTCAACGCAATCCTGAGAAACAACATAGAAAGTGGGGAAAGCGCACAGATCCAGGAAGTAAGCGCAGGGTGCGGAAAGAACTACCTGGAATTTACCGTCAACATTGGCGACCTGGATGCCTTCCTCGGTGCCGTAACCGACGATGCCGTTGAACATATAGGAGTAGTCAGCGGCGGTTTCGGGATCGGCAGCACGTTTCCAGGAATAAACAACATCGTCAACAGTCAGGTCGGAACCATCGGAGAACTTCAGACCTTCTTTGAGAGTGAAGGTGTAGGTCAGGCCGTCTTCGGAAACTTCATAGCTTTCTGCCAGAGCAGGAACCTGCTCATTGTTGGCATTGTAGGTATAAAGGCCGGCAAAAGAGTTGGCTGCCAGGCATGCGCCGTCAACAGAGCTGTTCAGAGCAGGATCCAGATACTGGGGCTCAGAAGCAAGGTTGATGTTCAGGCTGGTTTTGTCGCCGTAAGTAGTATACATGAAGTATTTGGTCTGATAAGGAGTCATATAGAAACCTTCGATACCATCTTTCATCATGTAAACATCGTTGTAGTAGTACAGAGGCATAACGGCGCCGGTGGCCATCAGCATATCCTCTGCCTGATGCATCAGGGCTTCACGGGTAGCGAAGTCGGTTTCTGCCTTGATCTGGGCGATCAGTTCATCATAAGAGGTCCAGTCAGGAGCAGAGCTGTTTTCTGTGGTGTCGCCGCCGCCGCAGGCAACCAGGCAGCAGGCCATCACGGCAATCAGCAGTACTAACAGCAGTGATTTCTTCATTGTTAAATCCTCCTTTAAATTAAGTAAATCTCCTCCACTTCTATAAAAGCGTGTTTTTACACGCAATTATATGCCAAAGAACTTTTGCTGCATATATCCAAAAAAATACGCAAAATACCTTTACTGCTACTCCCAAAATAGCTGAAAACGAAACTGCGTATAGCTGGATTATACTAAATGTTCCTGTTTTTGTCAAATATATGCGATGGGGCTATTCAGATGGGGCTATTCAATATTATAGCATGACATTATTATGGAAAAACTGCTGATATTCGGCTATAAACACCTGCATGATTCCATACTGCAGCAAATCCAAAGCTTTTATTTATTCCAGCATGCTACCAAATGTCCGTTGCCCCGATCTTCCAAAACTGGTGTTTCCAGCGCGCATCTTTCTGTTGCATAGGGGCAGCGGGTACGGAATGAGCAACCGCTGGGAACATGCATGGGGCTGGGTACATCACCCTCCAGAATAATGCGTTTCTGCTTTTTGGCTTCATGAGGGTCCGGGATGGGTACCGCGGAGAACAGCGACACTGTATAGGGGTGGGTAGGATTATTGTTAAGCTCGTTTGTATCCGCCATCTCAACTATCTTGCCCAGGTACATTACAGCAACTCTGTCGCTCATATGGTTTACTACCAGGATATCATGGGCAATAAACAGATAAGAAAGGCCCAGCTTTGCCTGGATATCTTTGAACATATTGATGATCTGCGCCTGAATAGAAACATCCAGGGCGGAAACTGATTCATCGCAGGCTATAAAGAGCGGATTAACAGCCAGTGCTCGGGCAATGCCTATACGCTGCCGCTGGCCTCCGGAAAATTCGTGGGCATAACGGCGGGCATGCTCGGTATTTAATCCCACCAGACTCATTAGTTCGGCGATACGGTCGTTGCGTTCGGAGCGGCTTTTGCATATTTTATGAATATCCAGAGGTTCGCCGATAATATCGGCAACTGTCATACGGGGATTCAGGGAAGAATAGGGATCCTGAAATACCATCTGCATTTTCCGGCGCATAGTCTGGATATTATGCTTATCGATCAGCGCTCCGTCAAAATATATTTCGCCGCCGGTAGGCCTGTATAAATAGAGCATAGACCGGGCTACAGTAGTTTTACCGCAGCCTGATTCTCCTACCAGTCCCAGGGTCTCGCCGCGGTTGATGGTAAAGCTGACATCATCCACAGCCTTCAGGGGAGTGGTCTTAAAGAAACCGGTACTGATATTGAACCACTGTTTAAGGTGGCGTACATCTACCAGAATATCACTCATTGCCCAACTCCTCCTTATACATATCACGGATATTGCACCAGCATGATGCATAATGACCTTCGTCGACTTCTATTTCTTCAGGAGGCTGTTCCAGGCATATTTTCATGGCTGCGTCGCAGCGGGCTGCAAAGGCGCAACCTGCCGGCAGATTCAGCAAATCCACGGGAGAACCGCCGATGGGGATAAGCTTTTCATTGGATTTTGTTACAGAAGGAATGGAACGCAGCAGGCCTTTGGTATATTCGTGCTTGGGATTATAGAAAATATCTTCTGCGGTGCCGCGCTCGCAGATGCGCCCGGCATACATAACAATGATCTCATCGCACATATCCGCGATAACGCCCAAGTCATGGGTGATAATGATAATAGCCATTCCCAGCTGCTTTTGGAGATCCTGCATCAGTTCCAGGATCTGGGCCTGAATGGTAACATCCAGAGCGGTGGTGGGCTCATCCGCGATGAGTATATCCGGTTCGCAGGCCAGCGCCATGGCTATCATTACCCTTTGGCGCATACCGCCGGAAAGTTCATGGGGGTATTGTTTGATCCGGCGCTCAGGCTCATTAACGCCTACCAGTTTTAAAAGCTCAACTGCACGTTTCCTGGCTTGCTGCTTATTGCGGTTGGTATGCAGCAGCAGAGCCTCTGATATCTGATTGCCGATGGTATACACCGGATTCAGCGATGTCATGGGATCCTGGAAAATAATGCTTACCTTATCCCCGCGGAATGATCTGATCTGCTTTTTATTATAGTTCAGTATATTTTCGCCCTTGAAAAGGATCTCGCCGCCAATAACCTTACCCGGTTCTGACAGAATCTGCATGATAGAGTAGGCGGTAACGGATTTGCCGGAACCGGATTCGCCCACTATGCCCAGGACTTTGCCGGCCTGCAGATTAAAAGAAACGCCATTGACAGCCTTAACTTCCCCGGAATCCGTAAAGAAAGAGGTACGGAGATCTTTCACCTGCAGTATATAATCTTCGGCAGGGGCAGTTTTCTCAACTGCCTCTTCGGTTATAATTGTTTCTTCCACAGATTCCACAGTAATGTTGGCTGCTTCAACGATCTCGCTTTTTAGTTCAACGGTTTTGATTTCTTTATTGTCATTCATAGCGCTACCTCCTTAACTTGGGATCGAATGCATCTCGCAGACCGTCGCCCAGGAGATTGAACGCCAGAACGATCAGACAGATCATAGCAGAGGGGAAAACGAGCTTGTAAGGATAGCTCTGCAATCCTTCTCTGGCGGCATTGGCCAGGGAACCCAGGGAAGGCATGGGAGCCTGTACGCCCAGGCCCAGGAAGGAAAGATAGCTTTCGGTAAAAATAGCGGAAGGTATCTGCATAGCAGTGGCGATAATGATAACGCTCATGCAGTTGGGCAGGATATGTTTGCGGATGATCCTGCCCGTACTGGCGCCCATGGATTTTGCTGCCAGCACATATTCGTTTTCCTTGATGCTGAGTATCTGTCCGCGTACCAGGCGGGCCATGCTGACCCAGTAGAGCAGGCCGAAC
>CAKQQU010000039.1 GCA_934271085.1 uncultured Bacillota bacterium
GGATTTTTTTAAACAGTACATTCTGGCTTTTCGGAGGCTTTTTATGAAAAAGGGTTTTATTTATATTGCCATAGCTACTTTAATGTTCAGTACAATGGAAATTGCCCTGAAATTTATCTGCGATATTTATAATCCCATACAGCTCAATTTTATACGGTTTTTTATAGGCGGTATGGTATTACTGCCTTTTGCCATCAGAAAACTGAAGACTAAAAAAATTACTCTTAGTCCCAGAGATCTTATCCCCTTTATTGGCATAGGGTTTATCGGCATATCGGTAAGCATGACTCTGTATCAGTTTTCTGTCATATATGCGGAGGCTTCTGTAGTTGCCATTATTTTCTCCAGCAATCCCCTGTTCGTAATGATACTGGCCTATTTTATCCTGGGAGAATCTATACACCGGCGTAATGTTTTTGCTCTGATATTCGATCTGCTGGGTATATTCTTTATAATTGCGCCATGGCGAACCAGCATAAATATAACCGGCGAGATACTGATAATAATTTCCACCGTTCTTTTTGCCCTTTACGGAGTTATTGGTAAAAAATACAGCGATAAATACAATGGAGTGGTCACTACCTGTTTCAGTTCTTTGTTCGGAAGCGCTATTCTGATGGTAATGTCTGCGCTTACCCATATTCCTGCCATAGGAGATGCGCTGGCGTCTGCCGGGCTTTCGTCATTTGCGTATATACCTTTTGTTTCCGGTTTTTCCTGGTCAACCCTGCCCTATTTGCTTTATGTGGGAATTTGCGTTACGGGTATAGGTTATGCCACATATTTTATGGCTATGGAGAAAACCTCGGCCAATACCGCTTCCCTGGTATTTTTTTTCAAGCCGGTTTTAGCACCGATACTGGCTTACTTCTTTCTTCAGGAAATACCTACTTTCAACCGCTATATCGGCCTTGGTTTTATACTGCTGGGCTCTCTTATAAATATTATTCCCCCCTTGCTCCATTCACATGGCAGCAAAAAGGAGCCAGCGCCTGATGCCGGTATAAAAGAAACAGATAGGTAATTGACTTTAATTTTTTCATTTGTTATACTACATATATTATAGAGGCTATCTGTCTTTGCGTAGCGTTAGCAAGCAGATAAATTGAACAGAATGGAGATGCGAATAATAATGGAAAGAATCAAAACCATTGAAACACGTAATCTGTGCGAAAGCGCCAAAAAGGGCGGTTGCGGAGAATGCCAGACCTCCTGCCAGTCTGCTTGCAAGACCAGCTGCGGCGTTGCCAATCAGAAATGCGAGAATCAGGATAAGTAAAGATTCGCAATATATGAAAGCTGCCGCCTGAAAAAGGCGGCATTTTTTATGCTTTAAAGGCTGTAAGGACATAAATTTTAAGGAGAAACCCTGTATGGTTCATCAGTATAAATTGAATGGCTACAATATCGTTTTGGATTCCTGTTCCGGATCCATACACGTTGTGGATGAGGTTGCTTATGATATTATATCCATGTTTCCGGATCACAGCCATGATGAGATCATAGCGGCAATGTCTGATAAATATGCCGGCCGGGATGATGTTACTGAGGTGGAGCTGCGTCAGTGCATTGCAGATGTGGAGGGCCTGATCCGGGAAGGCAAGCTTTACAGCCGGGATGAATTTGCGGATATTGCAGGCACTTTGAAAGAACGTTCCGGCAATGTGATAAAAGCGCTTTGTCTGCACGTTGCCCATACCTGCAATCTTAACTGCGCTTATTGCTTTGCCAGCCAGGGAAAATATCACGGTGAACGGGCCCTGATGAGTTTTGATGTAGGCAAGCGTGCTCTGGATTTTCTTATGGATAACTCCGGCTCCCGTACCAATCTGGAAGTAGATTTTTTTGGCGGAGAGCCCTTGATGAACTGGGATGTGGTTAAAAGGCTTGTGGAATATGCCCGCAGCGTGGAAAAGCAACGGGGAAAAAATTTCCGTTTTACCCTTACCACCAATGGTATTCTGATAGATGACGAAGTAATTGACTTTGCCAACAGGGAAATGAGCAATGTCGTGCTTTCTTTGGACGGGCGTAAGGAGATAAATGACGCAACCCGGGTAGATTATGCAGGCAAAGGCAGCTACGACAGGATAGTGCCCAAATTTCAGCGGTTGGTAAAGGCTCGCGGCGGCAAAAATTACTATATGCGGGGCACATTTACCCATGCCAATCCGGATTTCACCAATGATGTATTCCATATGGCAGATCTGGGATTCAGCGAGCTGAGCATGGAACCGGTGGTCTGCTCTGCCGATGACCCCGCCGCCCTCACTCCGGAGGATATTGAAATAGTCAAGGAGCAGTATGAGATCCTGGCCAAAGATATGCTGCGCCGGGAAAAAGAGGGCAAGCCGATAACATTTTATCATTATATGCTGGATCTTACCGGGGGCCCCTGCATTTATAAGCGGCTGTCCGGCTGCGGCTCCGGAACTGAATATATGGCAGTCACTCCCTGGGGCGATCTTTATCCCTGCCATCAATTTGTGGGGGACGAGTCCTTTAAGCTGGGAGATATCTGGCAGGGCGTTACCAATGACAAGCTGCGGGAAGAATTCCGGGCCTGCAACGCCTATTCTAGGCCGGAATGTACTGATTGCTGGGCAAAGCTTTATTGCTCCGGCGGCTGCGCGGCCAATGCCTATCATGCCAGCGGTAATATCAGAGGAATATATGAAGCCGGTTGCCAGTTGTTCCGCAAGCGTCTGGAATGTGCTATCATGCTTAAAGTAGCCGCAGAGGATAAATAATGCGTACGCCGATCGTTGATTTTCTGAAAGATTATCAAAAAAAGGGAATGGCCCGCTTTCATATGCCGGGGCATAAAGGCAAAAATTTTTTGGGCTGTGAACCCTGGGATATTACCGAAATAGATGGGGCTGATTCCCTTTATGAAGCATCCGGTATAATTGCCGAAAGCGAAAGGAATGCATCAGCTCTCTTTGGCTCGCAAAAGACATGTTATTCGGTGGAAGGATCCAGCCATTGCATCCGCACTATGCTGTATCTTGCCTTGACCAACCGGCCCAAAAACGCTCTGCCGGTTATCGTGGCGGCCCGTAATGTTCATAAAGCATTTGTTTATGCAGCAGCTTTGCTGGGGTTTGATATTGTATGGCTATGGCCTGAGGAAAGCCGCTCTCTTTGTTGCTGTCCGGTTACTGCCGCCTCTTTGGAAGCTGTTTTGAGTAAGCTTTCCGCCCCTCCGGCTGCGGTGTATATTACCAGTCCCGATTATTTGGGGTCAATGGCTGATATCAGGAGCCTGGCTGATGTTTGTCATCGCCAAGGGACGATACTGGCGGTAGACAATGCTCACGGCGCTTATCTGCATTTCCTCCCCTGCCCTGCCCATCCCCTTGACCTGGGGGCTGATATTTGCTGCGATTCCGCCCACAAGACCCTGCCTGTGCTTACCGGCGGCGCTTACCTGCATATATCCGATAATTTGCCGCAAGTATATGCCCATGGGGCCAAAGCTGCTCTGGCTTTGTTCGGCTCTACCAGTCCTTCTTATCTGATAATGGCATCCCTGGATAACTGTAACCGCTATCTGGCCGAGGAATATCCTGCTAGGCTAAGTGAATATGTTCGCCGGATGGCAGCGCTCAGAAGAGAATTACAGGAAAATGGCTGGCAGCTTCATGACAGCGATCCCCTGCGGCTAACCGTTTGCGCGCCTTCGGGTACAAGCGGCTTTGAGCTGGGAGAGAAGCTGCGGCATAAGGGTATGGAATGTGAATACGCAGATGATTCTTATCTGGTATTGATGGTGACCCCGGAAAACACTGATAAGGAGCTGGCGGTTTTGTCGGCAGCCCTAGGGTATAATCATTTTCCTGCCGGGAATAAGCCTGTGCTGCCTTTAGCCCGCAGCCAGCAGGTAATATCCGTTCGCGATGCCTTTTTTGCTCCTCATGAAGTCATACCTGCAGCAGTGTCTTTGGGACGCATATGCGGCTCACCCACTGTATCGTGTCCCCCGGCTATACCCATCGCCATAACAGGAGAAATAATAGGTCCAGAGGCCTGCGAACTGTTCATGTATTATGGGCTAGAAATGGTGGATGTGCTTAAATAAAAACATCCACATTATTATTTATCCGGCTTACTTTTTGGCATATTTTTTATCCAGATAATTATTAAAGCAGGCTAAACCAGCTTTTGAGCTTGGTGAAGCCTGCTTCTTTTTAGCAATTAAGAGCCGTTATATTATCCTGGCTATGCTGGATATATCATAAGGCGTTGTCTGATATACGAAATAGTTGAGCCAGTTTTGATAAAGCAGATTGGCATGGCTGCGCCAGGTAACCACAGGAGCTTTTGTATCATCATCATCGGGATAATAATTGCAGGGTATTTTTATGGGAAGCCCCTGGCTTTTATCCCGGTCATACTCAGCCTTCAGAGTATTTGCATCATATTCAGCATGTCCAGTAATAAATACCTGTCTGCCGCCTTCGGTGGAAATTGCATATACTCCTGCCTGATCAGAAGAGGCAAGTATCTTTAACTTGCTGCAGCGTTCAACATCTTCCCTGTATATAGCCGTATGGCGGGAATGGGGCGCCATAAATGTATCATCGAATCCTCTCATAAGCATGCTGCTGCGCCGCTCTACCCGATGAGGAAAAACTCCAAACAGCTTTTCGGCAAGATCGTGTTTGGGGATGCCGTAATGGTAGTAAAGCCCGGCCTGTGCCCCCCAACAGATATGAAAGGTACTGTAAACATGGGTGCGGCTCCATTCCATGATCTGGCACAGCTCCTGCCAGTATTCAACCTGTTCAAAAGGAATCTGCTCCACCGGCGCGCCGGTTATTATCATACCGTCATAGTATTTGTCCTGCACCTTGTCAAAAGTGGTATAAAACTTGAACATATGGTCTTTTGAGGTATTTTTTGCCTCATGGCTGGCAGTTTGCATAAGTTCCAGATTGACCTGAAGGGGCGTATTGCCCAAAAGCCTGGCCAACTGGGTCTCGGTAACTATTTTGGTGGGCATGAGATTAAGCACAAGTATTTCCAGGGGACGTATATCCTGGCTGATGGCCCGGTTTTCATCCATTATGAAAATATTTTCCGCCGCCAGAGTTTTGGCTGCCGGAAGATCATTGGGTATTCTGATGGGCATAATGCTTTTCCTCCTGTTATTTTAGTCAAGAGCCTGCTCAATATCGGCAATAAGATCCTGGGCATCCTCAAGACCACAGGAATATCTTATAAGATCGGCAGAAACTCCTGCCGCGCGCAGCTCATCATCATTCATTTGCCTGTGAGTAGTGCTTGCCGGATGCAGGCAGCAGGAGCGGGCGTCGGCTACATGAGTTTCGATAGCGGCTATTTTCAGTTTTCCCATAAAAGCTTCTGCCGCAGCTTTGCCGCCTTTTATGCCAAAGCTGATTACGCCGCAGGAACCATTGGGAAGATATTTGCATCCAAGCAGATAGTGTTTATCATTGGGCAGCCCGCAGTATTTGACCCAGGATATCTTATCATTGCTTTGCAGATATTCTGCCACAGCCTGAGCATTTTCGCAGTGGCGTTTCATTCTTATATGCAGGCTTTCCAGGCCCAAATTCAGATAAAAAGCATTCTGGGGAGATTGGATGGAGCCAAAATCTCTCATTAGTTGGGCTGTAGCCTTGGTAATAAAAGCTCCTTCAAGGCCAAATCTTTCTGTATAGGTAATTCCGTGATAGCTTTCATCCGGGGTGCAGAGCCCGGGGAATTTTTCCGGATAAGCAGTCCAGTCAAATTTACCGGAATCCACGATGCAGCCGCCAACAGCCACGCCGTGTCCATCCATATATTTGGTGGTGGAATGGATAACAATATCTGCGCCCCATTCAATAGGCCGGCAATTGACAGGCGTAGCAAAGGTATTATCAATAATGAGAGGCACGCCATGAGCATGGGCGGCAGCAGCAAATTTTTCAATATCCAGCACGGTCAGGGCCGGGTTGGCAATGGTCTCACCGAAAACAGCCTTGGTATTGGGGCGGAAGGCAGCGTTCAGCTCCTCCGGGCTGCAATCCGGGGAAACAAAGGTGAAATCAATGCCCATACGTTTCATGGTAACAGAGAACAGATTAAAGGTGCCTCCGTAAATGCTGGCCGAAGATACTATATGATCGCCGCAGGAAGCGATATTAAAGATGCTGTAGAAAGAAGCAGCCTGGCCAGATGATGTTAGCATAGCCGCGCTGCCGCCTTCCAATGCGGCTATTTTAGCAGCTACCTTATCATTGGTAGGGTTCTGCAGGCGGGTGTAAAAATATCCCTCCGCCTCCAGATCAAAAAGCTTTCCCATATCCGCGCTGGTGGCATACTTGAAGGTAGTGCTCTGAACTATAGGTATCTGCCGAGGCTCACCATTGCCGGGGGTATAACCTCCTTGAACGCATTTTGTTCCTGTTTGATAATTTGCCATTTTTCTGTTCTCCTTCCAAAAATGAATAATAAAAAAGACGGTTATGGATGCATGACCATAACCGCCTTCGGTAAACAGTTCGCGACTTCCGCTAACAGACAGGATACGGGAACAGACCAAAGACGGTACATGGCATCATCATAACGTTCATCATCATGTACATCTTCATTGATACTGTTCCTTCCTTTCTGAAAGATATTGCTAATATTGTACAGGCATCTCTCTTATTTGTCAAGAGCGCCGCCTAAGCTTTTTCAGTTCGCTCCTGGATTATTTGCCCAGAATATAATTGGTGAGATCTACAGGATCAACTATCTGTCCATCCTTGTAGACCCGCATATTACCGCTGGCGATCTCATCAATGAGTATGACTTCTCCATTGCTGTAGCCAAATTCAAATTTGACATCCCACAGGTCAAGTCCGATTTTCTTTAAGTCATCAGCCACGATCCTGGTGATGGCAAGAGTCTGGGATTTCAGGCTTTCGAACTGAGCGTCATCCATAATGCCAAGTGCTATCAGACCTTCCTTGGTTACCAGAGGATCTCCTTTGGCATCGTCTTTGAAGGTGCACTCAACATAGCCGCCGGGCAATTCAGTGCCATCGGTGATATAATCGCTGTAACGACGGATAAAACTGCCGGTGGCTACCAGGCGGCATATGACCTCCAGGCCCTTGCCGAATACTTTGGCAGGAAGCACTTCCATGGTGGCCTGATCTAAATCAGCGCTTATATAGTGGGTTTTGATACCGGCAGCTTTAAGTATTTCAAAGAAATGGATAGATGTTTCCAGGTTTGCCTTGCCAATACCTTCGATAGTTAAACCTACTGAATTTTCACCGGGGTCGAAAACGCCATCCTTACCGGTGCAGTCATCCTTGAATTTCAGCAGAATATTGCCGTTTTCAAGCTTATAAACATCCTTGGTTTTACCTTGATAAATTTTTTCCATCTTACCCACTCCTTTATAAAAAATATTTTTTATTATACTGCTGTATCTGCATATATGCAATAAATTTTTTTATATTTAAACTATTTTCTTTAAATTTTTTATGGGGTATAATAAAAAATAAATATAAGAACCATTCGTGCATTTTCAGGAAATTGACCAATGGATTATGGAGGATAAATGGAAGATATAGGTAAATTTTTTTCAGATCTAAGCGTTACTGTCGGATTAAAGATCGTTTATGCCCTGCTGATACTTTTTATAGGCATTAAGCTAAGCAAAAAACTGGTAAAAATCCTAAGTAAAAGCCATGGTTTCCAAAAAATGGATCCCAGCCTTCAATCATTTATCAGGAGCTTTTCAACTATAGCCCTTTATGTGCTGGTCATCCTTACCGCTGCTTATGTTTTGGGCGTGCCCATGACCTCTTTTGTAACGATATTGGCGTCTGCTTCCGCTGCCATTGCCCTGGCTTTACAGGGCGCCCTGGGGAATATGGCCGGAGGAGCCATGATACTGATCTTCAAGCCTTTTAAAATTGGTGATTTCATTGAAACAAGCGATTATTCGGGAACGGTAAAAGACGTTACTGTTTTTTATACCTACCTGGAAACTGTTGACGGAAAACAAATAACTCTGCCCAATGGTTCCCTGACAAATAATGTCATAGTCAATTACAATGCCAATGAGCTTCGTCGGGTGGATCTGGATTTTTCTGTCGCCTACGATGCCGATATGGAGCTGGTTAAAGGTCTAATTATCGATACCGCGTCAGCTCATCCCCTTACGCTGGAAGAGCCGAGCCCGCCATTTGCCAGGATGATAAGACAGGACGACAGCACCCTGGTTTTTCAATTAAGAGTATGGTGTCGGAATGAGGATTACTGGACAGTGCGCTTTGACCTTAACGAGCAGATGAAAATGGTTTTTGATGAAAATAATATTGAGATACCCTTTCCTCAGATGGATATTCATATGCGATAAAGCAAGGAGAAAATTATGGAATACCGCAGTTTTGGGAAATTGGATATTAAGGTTTCTCCCCTTGGCTTCGGCATGATGCGTTTGCCTGTGGACGCCAACAAAAATATTGATGAAAAGCAGACTGCCCGTATGGTGCATCAGGCTATTGAACAGGGATTGAACTATATTGATACTGCCTATGCATATAAAGGCAGCGAATTGGTGACCGGCAAAGTTCTTAAAGGCGGTTATCGCGAAAAGGTTTATCTAGCCACCAAATCTCCGGTGTGGCTGGCAGAAAAATCGGAGGATTTTCAACGTTTTTTGGATGAATCCCTTAAAGCTCTGGATACAGATTATATTGATTTTTATATGCTACATTCCCTGGATTCCAATTTATGGAAAAACAAAGTGGAAAAATATGACCTGGTAAACAAAATAATCAAGGCCAGGGAATCCGGTAAAATAAGATATATAGGGTTTTCTTTTCACGATAACCTGGATCTGTTCAGGGAAATAACAGATATTACCCCGGAATGGGATTTCACCCAGATACAGCTTAATTATTTGGATACCAGATTTCAGGCCGGTCTTGAAGGACTGGAATATGCGGCGGGTAAAGGATTGGGCGTAATAATCATGGAGCCTTTGCGCGGAGGATATCTGGCGGATGTGCCTGATAATGTCCAAGGGGTATTTGCCAACAGCGGCCGTACAGCTGTAGAATGGGCTTTGGATTATTTGTGGAATATGCCCCAGGTCTCCGTGGTGCTTTCCGGCATGAGCAATATGCAGCAGACTGAGGATAATTTGGCATATATGCAAAGGGCAAAGGTGGGCATGCTTACAAAGAAAGATCTGGATATAATAAAATCTGCGCAAAAGGCCTTTGCCGATTATGAAACCATCCCCTGCACCGGCTGCGGCTACTGCAGTTCCTGCCCCCAGCATATAGCTGTGCCCCACTGTTTTTCAGCCTATAATAACTGGGCCGTAAGCCGGGATCTGCTGCAGGAAAAGGCTTTTTATTACCGCTGGGACAATACTATCGGTC
This sequence comes from uncultured Bacillota bacterium, assembly GCA_934271085.1. GTDB lineage: Bacteria > Bacillota > Dehalobacteriia > UBA4068 > UBA4068 > HGM13862. The sequence continues at coordinate 9,402 of CAKQQU010000039.1, forward strand.
AGCTTGCTGATAAATGTATTGGCTGCAAAAAATGTGAAAGCCATTGTCCGCAGCATCTTCCTATAAGCAAGCTGCTTAAAAAGGTTGATGAGCTTTTTCGTCAATAATCGTCAATAGTTTCGCTAAATAAAAAACAAGGCAAGGCGCCGTCGCGTATTAATCGGCAAGGCCCTGCCTTGTTTTTTAATTTTTGGGTTTAGAGTCAGCCTGAATTATGGCCGAAATTACTGCTCTTCCTGTTCTTCTTCAGGAGCATTTTCGCTTTCAAGGCCCAGCTCTTCTATGATATCTTTGGGCATAAGCACCCCAATAGCTCTTGCGCAAATATCACCGCAATCCAACAGCAATACCGTAGGCGTGGTATCAATACCGTACATGGTACTTATCGCAGGTTCCTTATCAACATTGATCTTGCAGAACTTGTATTTGCCGCAATACTTTTCCTCTACCTCGTCGATATAGGGGGTCATCATTCTGCTGAATTCGCAGGAAGTCCCCCAGAAATAGACGATAGTTTTAATATCTTCCTGAAATATTTCCTGTTTGAAATTATCTTTGTTAAGAATTATCATAGTATTCCTCCCGGGTTTAAAACTTGCGTTTGTTGGTATTATGCATTTTGCCTGATACTATTATATCACTTCAGTTTTTATTTGCAAACCGCAGCATTTCCCCGGTAAAGGATATGGGAATCAATATATCTGTTCCATATTACAGTGGCTGTTTGAACAAAATTCAGGTTCAACAGCTATCTTTTTCAGCGGAAAATAGAACCTTTTTCTATGGCCCTTGGCTCAGTGAATGGTTATAATGAAATCCCGAACTATTTTATCGTTCGGGATTTTCTGTAACAAACATTTGAAAGCGTCTTTTATAATCAAATAATATCAGGCATGATGCCTGGCTACTTCTTTTCGTTGACCCTGAACAGAAAATCTTTGGTTCTCTGTTCCTGGGGATGGTTGAATACCTCGTCAGGACTTCCCTGCTCTAAAATAATTCCGCCATCCATAAAGAACACTCTCTGGGCAACATCACGGGCAAATGCCATTTCATGAGATACCAGCACCATTGTCATGCCGTCAGCGGCCAAGTCTGCCATGACTTTCAGTACTTCACCCACCATTTCCGGATCAAGCGCGGAAGTTGGCTCGTCAAAAAGCATAATTTTAGGATTCATAGCCAATGCTCTGGCAATAGCCACACGCTGCTTTTGCCCGCCGGAAAGACGTCCCGGAAACTCGTTTGCTTTATCAGTAAGCCCGACTTTTTCCAGCAGTTGCATGGCCAGATCATTGGCTTCAGCCTTTTGCATTTTTTTTATCTTTATGGGGGCCAGTGTAATATTATCTATTACGCTGTAATGGGGAAAGAGATTAAAATGCTGGAACACCATGCCCATTTGCTGGCGCAGCAGGTTGATATCATGTTTTGCATCGGTAATTTCTTCACCGTCAATAAAAATATGTCCCGAGGTTGGCTGCTCCAGCAGATTCAGGCAGCGCAGAAAGGTACTCTTGCCGCCGCCTGAGGGTCCAATTATAACTACCTGCTCGCCGGGTTTGATGTGTTCGTTTATCCCGTTTAAAACAGAAAGTTCGCCAAATTTTTTATAAAGATCCTTAACGATTATCACTTGTGCGCAATCTCCTTTCCAATTTGCCAAACAGCCAGCTTAAAACCATAACCAGTGCCAGATATATGAGAGCGGCTCCGATCAATGGCAAAAATGCCTGGAAAGTGCGGCCAACGATAATATAAGCGCCTTTGGTAAGATCTGTGGAAGCGATGTAACCAACAACGGCGGTTTCTTTCAGTAAGGCAATAAATTCATTGCATAATGCGGGCAGGACGTTTTTAAAGGCCTGGGGCAAAATAATATACCGCATAGTAGCTATGTAACCGAATCCCAGAGAACGGCCGGCTTCCATCTGGCCGCTGTCCACTGACATGATACCCGCCCGGATTATCTCGGCTACATAAGCGCTGCTGTTGATACCAAATGCGATGATACCCACAATATCACCATTCTTTACCGAGATCAGAATAACAAAATACCAGATCATCAGCTGGACTACAACAGGAATGCCCCTGATTACAGTAATATATATTTTGCTTATAAAGTTTAAAACCTGCAGAATGATACGGGGTAATCCCGGGCGCATTGTTTTGATAGTCTTATCGTGACTTACGCGGATAAGTGCGAGAATTACACCAAGAATAATGCCTATAATAACTGCGCAAACAGTAATTTTCAGGGTAACTCCCAAGCCGGAAAGCATATAGTCGACAAAGCGGTCGTCTTCAACAAAACACAGATCGAACTTTGCCTTAAATGATTCATAAAAAGCGCCAAGCGTGTTAAAAAGATTATCCAAAATGTCACCTCATAAAAGATGCATATAATAAGGCAAGGCAGGAGCGGCATTACTGCTGCCCCTGCCCCCTTTTTTTGCAATAATGGGTTATTCAGCGGAAGGGATATATTTATTGATAATATTAGCGATAGTACCGTCCTCAGTCAGCTCTGCCAGGGCATTGTTAACTTTTTCCAGAAGTTCAGGATTGTCTTTGGAAATAGCGATTGCATAATCTTCGACTGCATATTCAGTATCCAGTATTTTCAGGCCCTCATTGGCTGCAACATAGGATTTGGCGGGTTCCCTGTCTATGATGACGCAATCAGCCCTGCCGGTGGTAAGAGCCAAAACAGCATCAGCGCCCTTGTTATAGCGGGCAATGGCATCTTCGCCGAAATCATCGGTGGCATATATATCACCGGTGGTATCCTGCTGTACAGCTATGGTATAATCAGCGCCTTCCGCAGACAGATCATCAACACTGGTAATGGGGGAATCTTCGGTAACAATGATAACCTGGATTCCTGTTGTATAGCTGGAGCTGAAATCAACGCTTTCCAGACGATCTTCGGTAACAGTCATGCCGGCTACGCCCATGTCGATCTTGCCGGTCTGCACAGCAGCAATGATGGAGCCGAATTCCATATCCATGATCTCCAGGGTCATGCCCAGTTTATCTGCGACAGCTGCTGCGATCTCAGCATCGATACCAACGATCTGGCCGTTCTCATAGTATTCATAGGGCGGGAATGTGGCGTTAGTACCCATTACCAAGGTGGAGTCATCATTATTGACAGTTTCACCGTTATCGCCGTTGTCCCCCGGATCAGTCGTATTGTTATCACCGCAGGCAGCAAAAGCAAATAACATACAGATTGCAAGCAAAACAACTAAAAACTTTTTCATTATACAACATCCTCCTTAATTTGAAAGCCTTTAAATTCGACGTTTTGAATAATATCACAAGAAAAATGTAAATGCAATACTTTTTTCAAAAAAATGTATGATTATGCATAAAAAAATGAATAATTAATTTTTTTATCTTGCATAAAGATTTTTGGCGGACTATAATTCTAGGTAAAGTTAATTATATTATCCCAAATATTATAGGAGGCGGCTATGAAATCTTATAATTTATTGGATCAGATCGGAAATACTCCCCTGATTTTCCCAGAGAAATTCTTGAGCAGCTTTTCCTTAAACGGGAATCTGTATGTTAAATGCGAAGGTTTCAATCCTGCAGGCAGCATTAAGGACCGGGCCGCATTGTCCATGATAGAAGACGGCGAGCGCAAAGGAAATATTAAGGCCGGTACGGTTATTATCGAAGCAACCAGCGGCAATACCGGTATAGGACTGGCCCTTGTATGCGCGCAAAAAGGCTACAGACTTATACTGACCATGCCGGAAAGCATGAGCATCGAGCGCCGTTCCTTATTGCGGGCTATGGGTGCAGAGCTGGTGCTTACCCCTGCTTCCCAGGGTATGCAGGGTGCTGTGGATAAAGCAAAGGAGCTGGCTTTAGCATACCCTTCTGCTTTCATTGCCCAGCAGTTTGCCAACCCGGCAAACCCTGATGTTCATTACCGTACGACAGCTCCTGAGATATATGCGGCTTTGGATGGAAAAATAGATGTATTCATCGCAACCTTTGGTTCAGGGGGCACCATCAGCGGCTGCGGCAGATTTTTTGCGGAGAAAAGCCCTGATATACAGATAATTGGCGTGGAACCTGCGGAAAGTCCCCTGCTTAGCAAGGGATATGCCGGTCCCCATCTTATTCAGGGCATTGGCGCAAACTTTGTGCCGGATAATCTTGACCGCAGCGTCATTAATCAGATAATAACGGTTCCCGGAGTGGATGCCGTTAAAACAGCTCAGATGTTCGGACAAAAAGAAGGGCTATTGGTTGGCATAAGCTCCGGTGCTGCCCTGGCTGCCGCGGTTAATGTTATGAAGGACCCGGCTATGAAAGATAAGAATATTGTCGCTGTATTGCCCGACCGTGGCGAGCGTTATATGTCCACATCGTTATTTGATTTTGGCGAATAGCTCTTGACTTTAATATATAAATATTATATTATAAATGCTGGTGTCGGGCGTATAGCTCAGTGGGAGAGCGCTTGACTCACATTCAAGAGGCCACTGGTTCGAAACCAGTTACGCCCACCAGATAAAACGCCTGCTAAATGCCTTGATTGATGGCTTTGGTGGGCGTTTTTACTTAAAAAAAATATAGAAAAAAGGGTGCAATTTGGTACAGTTTGGTAGATATTTGGTAGATACAAAATCATTAATAATACCCTCCCTATTTTAAGGGAGGGTATTATTTTACTTCGGCAACCCGCTTGCCATCTTTGCTCTAATTTCTAATAACTTACCGATTCTTAAGC
>CAKQQU010000040.1 GCA_934271085.1 uncultured Bacillota bacterium
CTGCGCTTTGTGCCTTACGCAAAGATGAAAGCAGAGGGTTACGGATATCTTCTGTATCTGTTCGAGGAATGAGTTCGAAAAATACAATGATATAATAAGTAGCGGCCCAATCATTATGAACCGGGACGCTGTCGTTTATGCTCATGTCGGTTTATTCAAACAGGACGTTCAGCTTGCTGTTCAGAATCAGATCGGCATAGGCAAGCGGGCCCTTGTAGATCAGATAGTTCAGCTCTGACCGCTGGAAGCGGTTATCGGCAACTTCGCTTTCAACGGCTGTGCAGTCAATGGAAATCCGGCTTCCATCGTCAAAAACCAGTTCTACGCTGGCTGTGTCGATGTTGAATTGATAGGATATAAGTTTGCTCATGGTCATACCTCCAAGATGTTTTTTGAGGTGAATCAGGCGGTCAATTCCGGGTGATTATTGGCGGGAATCATACCGAAACCCGCTGCAAATCATTCAAAATAAGTCGTTGCGAACGGTTAGTACGTATAAAATAGCTGGCTACAAAACGGCTACAAAATTCGCAAGGAACCTATGTACAGCCCGAAATACGTGGATTGTTTGGACGAAAAGCGTATCGAGAGTGCATTTTATACCCCTAAATCAAAGCTCAAGACTTGAGTGGGAATAATCTCAGAGGTCAGAAAAGCCCAGTGAACACCGGATTTTTCGAGGGTTAAAGCCTTTCGTGGCAACAAAATGGCAACATTATTTGAATTATTGTAAAAGTAAAGAGCTATCAGATTTTTTGAAAGTCTGATAGCTCTTTTTTGTATGCTGTAAAATTTTAATTCACCGATTATGTTAGTCCTCTTTGCTAGAGTTTTCAACCCAACTATACTTTTCACTTTTACAAGGCAGTCGGTTGAGCCCTTGTTTTTTCTATCAAAAAAGTTTGGAACTGTCCATGTGTCTTATCTGCCATAAGCCTTGAAAATTTCATAAACTTATGGTATAATAAATTATTTTGTTAGTGCAATAGCATTTCATCGGAAGCGTGGTGCGTTATGGTAAAGAATGATTTTGATATAGACGTAAAGGTCAAATGCCTGGAAGAACGCGTCACCCAGGCGCAACTTGCCGAGATGGTGGGGACTTCCGCTCCGTACATCAGCAGGCTCATAAACAAAAAAGACGGCATCGTGAACAAGGTGTTCGTGGAGATGCTTGAGAAGCTGGGTTACGATATCCAGATCACTTATGTGAAGAAAGAGAAATAGGAGAAAAGGCATGGGACTGTGTGATATATTCAAAACGAAGAAGATAATCGGCGTGTCTAATGGCATATCACATGCAGTTTCGAATTCGAAAGATTCTTTTGCAGATTCGAGTTCAATATCTCCGGATGAACGCCCTTATTACCAGCCAGATGATTATTATACCTTCTACTCATACCCAGGGACAGATATGGCAACTCGGGTGATAACATTTGAAGAACGAAAAAAGACGTCTTTTCCTTCGGCAAGAGGGTTGTATGTAGCCGAAATAATGCTTCTTGAGTATTGCTCTCAGGGAAAATACCCAAAACCTAAAGACGGTTATCCGGGGTTATGGTGGTTTAAATATGGAATCCGCGATGTAGGTCATTCTTTAGAATCGCTTAAGAACAGAGACTTTCTCCAATGGGCACCAAAAGTAAAGAGTCTGGGCACATTAAAAGTTGACGAATTAAAACAACTGCTTACTAACGAAGGACTTTCCACAGTGGGCAAAAAGGCTGACCTGGTAAGCAGAATCGCAGCGGAGATCCCAGATGAGAGGCTTGTTATTCCCGGTTATGAACCAAAATACGAGTTAACAGATTTAGGAAAAGCCGAACTGGAGGATAACGGTTACGTTCCCTATATGCACAGGCACAATCATCTTACTACTGAGGATAACAGGTTTGGGGAAGCATTTACTGTATGGGATATCAACAAACTGTTTCCGGATGGAAATGCTACAAACTGGCGCAGAGTTGTAGGAGATATAGAGAAAGAGCGTTTTGGTGTAGATATGGCAAATGCCATACCCGTAGAAAAGACAAAAGAAGTTTCGAAGAAAACGGACTATGTTGCCCAAAGGGATGAGGTTCGAAAATATCTCGAGTCGATGAAAAAAGAAATTGCAAAAGGAATAAAGACGGCTGGGGATGGCTTTGAGGAGGAATCGCAAGGACTTGATTTTAAGTCTACCGGCAGGGATAAAGAAGCTCTTGTTAAGTTTTACATTTCAATAGGCAAACGATTTGATGCGCCGGCACTGTACAGGGAGACAGTTAAGTTGCTACGAAAGTATGGTATGTACGAAGAAGAATTATCTGTTATTAATGCAGGGCTGCTGAATATCCCTAAAAATAACGGCCATAGAGATGAACTTTTTGAGAGGAAGAAAAAAGTTCAGGAACTTATAAGGAAAAACAAGTAAACGAAGAGGCAGAAAATGAAGATAGTGAGTATGGTTTGTACGAACTGTGGTGCATCATTACAGGTGGATGCGGATCAGAAGAATCTGACCTGTAATTATTGCGGAAACAGCTTATATGCTTAATAATTCGCTCGATGCATTAACGCTATCGTGCGGATACCAACGACAATATTTAGCCACGCGTTCGTCATTTGCCTAATTGGTATATATTGCTTGAGCATCATTATTATTAAATTCACGTAATATAAGATTTTTTGTATAGAGCTTGTTCATTTTATATCCTCCTAATTATTATATTTTTATGTTTGAAAACCGGTCCTATTTATGTTGTGTTATATCATATTCCGGATAGTTATAACGCCAACGGTCATATTCCTCTTTGGTAATCTCACCGTTTCTGTATTTCTCGGCTTTTTTTTGCCACGCAGAGAACATCTCAAACATCGTTATGTAATTTGTACCCATCCCCTTGTATAAGTGCAGACACACTTCTCCGTCCAGCTCAGTGATTTTAAGACCGTATAAATCTTCGAGGGCAAATAAAGTGTGAATTAGGCCGTTGTAGCTGTCTATATCAGGAACGGTTCAAGCCTGCTGCGGTGATAATTCAAACACCTTTGCAAGTGTATTAGTTAAATCAGCTTTAGGCGTTCTTGAGCCTGACTCATACTGTGCCATACGAATGTCGGCAGTCTTTTCGGGAAAACCGACTACCTTTCCTAAATATTTTTAAGGCATTCCACGCAGATTGTATAAAAAAAATTATTCCCCGATTGCCATAGCAAGTATATTCTTTATTTATGTACTTTGCAATTAGTATAAGAACCTCGCCAGCATCTGGTAGTATTTTTAGCGAAGATCTCCAACCTCTCCTGCTTGACAGAACCTTGTACTGAATTTAGAATAGCAAAAAGCAGCGCTTCGGTTTATACATAATAACCCTTGCGCTGCTTTTTATATACCGGGATATCATATCGAAGCCCGTTTTTAAAGCAAAGGCGGACCGCTTTTTTTCTGCCGTAATGGCTGCGCACTTCCTTTTTTAGCCGATTAAACTCAGTCTATTATTCTTCTTTTTCGGCGGCTATAGCCAAAATGCGGTTAAAAAGAGAGCTGCCCACCGCATCAACGGCGTCAAAATCCATAGCCCGGGAATAATGCAGCTCCAATTTGTCGTGAATATCCTTGGCCCTGGCAAAATTGTCTATTGCCGAATTTATCAGAGCGTTACGCTCATCGGGATCTGCCGGGGAAAGGCTTTCGCCGATTTGTCTGCAGTCTATCAGACGATCTGTTTCCTGCAGTGTGTCCGGCATGTTTTCACCTATATCCAGAATAGCTGCCTCCAGATCCGGTATAAGCAGCAGTTGAATATCGTCGGGCCGCATAGCCGGATGATAAATCTCACAGTAATGGCCTTTACCGGTAGCTTCCTGCAGAAGCCTGCGGATAATTATTTCCTTGCCGCATCCGGGAGACCCCTGCAGCAACCAGCGGCGGCGGACTGTGCGGGAAAGTTTTTCACTGAAATCAACAATACCTCTGGGAGTTATGGCAGATGAGAAAAGATGGCGGCTGGCAGCACCGCCGCAGAATATCTCCCCGGAAAGATCTGTTGTCATCTGATCCACAGAAGCGCTGTTTATAAGCTCATTGTCATATTGATCCTTAAGCAAGGCTCCGGCTTCTGCCAGCTTTTCATACCCGGCAGCATAGCAGCTGCCGATTTCGTCAGTAAGGGCAATTATATCTTTTTTACTGCTTTTAAGCATGGCTCTGTTCCAGTGAGAGCCAAGGTCGACTATTTCTTCAACCGCTCCCGGATATCGGGGATCCATATTATGGGGAGGCGTACCGTCGATTACCCCCAGGGAAAGCGCGGGGATAATGACTCCGTCGATGGAATCGTTATCCGAACTGCATTGCCAGAATTCCACATCATAGCCTCTTTCCAGCATGGAGCCGCCTATTTTACGCATCAGGGTGCTTTTACCCGTGCCGGGACCCCCTTTTAATATATATACCTGTTCCAGCCCTTTTAAACCGTCCTTATAGTGGGAAATAAAGCCTTGCGGCGTATTATTTCCGGGAAACAGATATTTGATGTTTCCTTGGCGCATTGGCAATCCTCCTTGTTGTTTTGTCACCTTTTGAATATGCTGCAAGTTATATTTGGTGCAAGTACCGCATAAGTTGTTTTAAGATTGGAGGTCAACACTATGCGCCAAATTTCCACAACATTAGTGAGGACGGTTTTTTTGCCGGCAGGTTCACCGCCTATTGGCAGCATTGATCATATTCAGGCTGATCTTTCAAATAAAGATATTTTTATTGAACATCAGCGGATGTATTGCCGGGGCGATCTTGATGTCATGGTAGACTATACTTCGTTCCCGCTGGATCGGGGCAGCCATATATTCCCGGAGCATTGCCGTCCGGAACAGGGAAGGGCCTGGCAGGCCTTGCTGAATATCCCCTTTGCTTTGAGCGAGGATATAGACTGCATGATGACTGAACCTCTGAATATTGCTTTAGGGGATATAAACTGGTTTATGGTTGCTCCCCAGGCATTGGAAATGGAAGTGGAAATACTGATAAGCGGTAAAGAAATTGCTGATGCCCCAAAAACCAGGGAAAACAGGCAGAAAAAGGACGGTGGTTGGCATATGGTTAGTGTGGAGGATATGGAAAGAGAAAAGGCGGCAGAAACTGGAAAACAGCTATCTTGGGAAGCGACTGCCAAAGATGGCTGTGAAAAAGATGATAACAAGAGCGATACCGGACCTATGCGTCTGATATCGCTGGAACCGGCAGATTCTGCGGAAAATTCCGCTGAAGAGCCCGCAGCTTCGGCCGTTGAAGATGAAAGGCAGGAAATACTTACTGCAATGCCGGCGGAGCAACCTGTTCCGGAAGCTGAAGAAACAGCCGAAGTCAGTGGCGCCGCTGTGGAAGAAAAGGCTGCAGTGGCGGAAGAAAAGGAAGCTAAGGCGGAAGAAATGGTATTAGCAGAGGAAGCTGGGGCGGAAGAAACGGCGGAAATACCGGAGGAGGATTCCGGTACGGCTCAGCTTAAGGTTAACGAGCAGCCTGCAGAAGTGGTACGCATTGTTTTCCGGGAAGATAAGCTGCCTAATGATGATGAGATCGCTAAGGCAATAGAGGAGGCTAAGGCGGAAAAGGCAGCCTATGAAGCAAAAAAGGCAGCGAAAGAAAAGACTGTTTCTGCCAAGAAAGCGGACGTAAACGGGCAAATTGATACAGAAGCAGATAGCGTCAAGAATGAGCCTGCGGATAATGCCGATGAAGCTATAGCCGCAGAGGCATTGCCCGGCGAGGAAGAGTTACCCGAAGCGGCAGCCGTTATGGCGGAGCCGGCGCCATCTGGAAAACCCAAGAAAAAGCGGCGTAGTTTCGGCCTGCCCAGGCTGGATGTGGATGCCCAGAACAACAATATTGAGATATCGGCTTTTAATATAAATATAAAGCTCCCCGGGATGCGTGATTAAAAAATATATTTTGGTATAAAATATCCTTCGATACAAATATGATCGGAGGATATTTTTATGCAATCATGGTTTTTTTTGGCGATAGCTGCAGCGGCAGGGGTGCTTATGGCGGTGCAGGGCTCCATGAACGGCGCAATGTCCAAAATAATCGGGGTTCTGGAAGGTAATTTTATACTGCACGCCGTGGGCCTTCTTTTTATAGTACTATTGCTTTTTGTTTTCGGCCTGGGCAGGGGAGACCTGCACGAATTGGGAAAAGTTCCCTGGTATCTTTACTTGCCGGGTATTATCAATGTTGCTATAATATACGGAGTAATGCTTTCCATAGCCAAAACCAGCGCAGGTATAGCGACTACGGCAATCATCGTGGGGCAATTGACCATGTCGCTGATTGTGGATCAATTAGGGCTTTTCGGCCTGGAAAAGGTGCCCTTTAATTGGGGAAAAGGAGCAGGACTGGTACTGATGGGCGTTGCCGCCAAATTGCTGCTTGGCTGAAAAAATTCTTTTTTGAAAAATTTTTGTAAATATGCTTGACAAAAATCGCTAGTTTTGGCATAATAAACGAGCGGCATTTATGGCGGTGTAGCTCAGCGGTTAGAGCACTCGGCTCATACCCGGGGTGTCATTGGTTCAATTCCAATCACCGCTACCAACTTGGCGCGTTGGAGAAGCGGCTTAACTCACCAGCCTTTCACGCTGGCATTCAGGGGTTCGAATCCCCTACGCGTCACCACATTTTTCGCTAGCGGCGATTATTATTATCGCCGCTGGTCTTTTTAGGAGAACAGCTATAATGACTATGAAAATTAACAAAGATCATAGCTTCATTACCTTGTGCGGCAGCCTCTGCTGTGCAGTTGCTGTTTCTCGCCCTCTAGAACAGTTCGTCTTTATATGGCCGGACCTCGCTTTTGCGGGGAATCCGGTCTTTTAGCATATAAAAACGGCGCTGTTCCCATAGCCTTTTTCAATGGAGTTTATGTTTTAATAACTATGCTCTACCATTATTGCAGTTTATGTTTTTTGGAGCATGCGCCTGTTATTCAGGCGCTTTTTTGATTTTACTTTTATACTAATCCAATATAGGGGAGACTTACAAATGAAAAACATCGCAGATTATTATGAACCGACTATTGAATGTGCATCCCGTGATCTTTTGTCCGCTATCCAAAGCGCTGCCCTTCAGAGAATAGTAAAACTTAATTATGATAATGTGCCGACCATGCGTAAAAGACTGCAGGATGCCGGCATAGAGCCGGGTGATATCCAATCTATTGAGGATATAGTCAAGCTTCCTTTTACTTATAAAACCGATCTCAGGGACAACTATCCTTTCGGAATGTTCGCAGTTCCCCCCCGTGATTTGGTGCGTATACACGCCAGTTCCGGTACCACCGGCAAACAGACTGTGGTAGGCTATACCGATGAGGATGCGCATAACTGGGCCAGAGCCACTGCCCGTTGTCTGGTAGCAGCCGGCGCCAATGCGGATGATCTGATCCATGTTTCCTACGGGTACGGTCTTTTCACCGGCGGCCTGGGCCTTCATTACGGTGCGGAATTGCTCCATGCCACGGCGATCCCTGTCAGCTCCGGCAATACCAAGCGCCAGGTGCAGATCCTGCAGGATTATGGCAGCGATTTTCTTTGCTGCACTCCTTCGTATGCGCTGCATATTGGCGAAACTGCCAGAGATATGGGAATCGATCCTCACGAGCTGAAACTGCGGGGCGGCATATTCGGTGCGGAACCCTGGAGCGAAAATATGCGCAAGGAAATTGAAAAGCTCCTGGATATCAAAGCCTTTGATATATACGGTCTTTCGGAGATAGCCGGCCCGGGTGTAGCAGGCGAGTGCCGTATGCAGCAGGGACTCCATGTTAATGAGGATCTGTTTTATCCGGAAATCGTGGACCCTGAAACCGGTGAACCGCTGCCTGACGGCGTTTATGGCGAACTGGTATTCACCTGCCTGGGCAAAACTGCGCTGCCCCTTATCCGTTATCGCACTCACGATATCTGCAAGCTTGATCATACGCCCTGTGAATGCGGCCGCACCCTGGTCAGAATGGCTAAGCCACGGGGCAGGGCAGATGATATGCTCATTATCCGCGGTATCAATGTATTCCCCTCTCAGATAGAATCCGTCCTTCTCGATCTGGGAATGGAGCCTAATTATATGATAGTGGTAGACCGCAAAAATAACAGCGACCGCATCGAAGTTCAGGTGGAAGTGGGCGAAGATATCTTCTCCGATAAGGTCAAAGATCTGGAAAGTATACAGCGCCGTATCTCGGGAGCCCTGCAATCCACATTGAATATCAGCGCCATCGTCCGCCTGATGGAACCGAAATCTTTGCCGCGTTTTGAAGGAAAAGCCAACAGGGTGATAGATAACCGGGTATATTAGATGATTTGCCAGCAATATGTTCTGCATGATATAATATTGTCATAACAGTGTGCGCTTAAATTGGCGCTTATAAGGAGGACTATAATGCGAGTATTGATGACCGGCGATGAAGCGGTGGCCAGAGGCGCTTATGAGGCGGGAGTGGTTTATGCTTCTGCTTATCCCGGAACTCCCAGTACTGAGATTCTGGAAAACCTGGCTAAATATAAAGAAATTTACAGCGAATGGGCGCCTAATGAAAAGGTAGCTGTTGAGGGCGCTGCCGGAGCCGCGGTGGCCGGCGGCAGGGCTATTGCTTCCATGAAACATGTAGGCCTTAATGTAGCTGCGGATCCGCTGTTTACCATTGCTTATTCGGGAATAAATGCCGGATTGGTGATAGTAACTGCCGATGAACCGGGACAGTATTCCTCCCAGAATGAGCAGGATAACCGCAATTATGCCAAGGCAGCCCGTATTCCCATGCTGGAGCCTGCCGATTCCCAGGAATGTCTGGAAATGACTAAGGCTGCCTTTGCCATTTCCGAAAGATTTGATACTCCGGTGCTCCTGCGCATGACCACCCGGGTCTGTCATTCCAAATCCATAGTAGTTACCGGTCAGCGGCAGGAATTGCCTGTGCGCAGTTATGAGCGCCGTCCTGATAAATATGTCTGCACCCCTGCTGTTTCCAAAAAGCTGCGTCTGCATATTGAAGAACGCACCCGCGACCTGCTGGCTTTTTCCGAAAGCAGCCAGTTTAACCGCGCCGAGTATAATGACCTGAAAATAGGTATTATCGCATCCGGCGTCAGCTATTATTATGGCAAAGAGGTTTTCGGCGACGGTGTGTCTTATCTTAAGCTGGGCATGACCTGGCCTCTGCCTGCAGGACTTATCAGTGAATTCTGCAGTAAAGTGCAGAAAATATACATAATCGAGGAAAACGACCCCTATATAGAGGAGATAGTACGGATGCTGGGCTTTGCCCCCTATGGCAAGAATACTTTTCCTCCATGCGACGAGATGACGCCTGATGTTATACGCCGCTCAATTTTCGGGGATACACTGCCTACGATACCCCACAGCACCGATGATGTGATAAACCGTCCTCCTGCACTTTGCGCAGGCTGCCCCCACCGTGGATTTTTCTATGAGGCAGGGAAAAGGAAGAATGTTATGATATCCGGTGATATCGGGTGTTATACGCTGGGTACTGCCGCTCCTTTCAATGCCATGGATACTACCATCTGCATGGGCGCATCTATCAGCATGGGTCATGGTGCCCAGAAAGTATTTGATATGGCTGGCGACGGGAAGCGGGTCATTTCTGTTTTGGGTGACTCTACATTTTTCCATACCGGCATCAATTCTTTGATAAATGTTGCTTATAATAGCAGCCGGACTGTGAACGTGATCCTGGATAACCGCATCACCGGCATGACCGGCCATCAGAACAATCCCGGTACCGGATATAATGCCATGGGGGAAAGCGCTCCCATGATCGATATAGAGGCTCTGGTCAGAGCTATCGGTATCAAGCACATTAAGGTAGTTGACCCCAATGATCTGGCCGCTGTCAACAGCGCTCTTGATGAGCTGCTGACTTTGGACGAGCCCTCTGTACTGATAACCCGCTGGCCCTGCGCCCTTAAGAAGTTTTCCAAAGAGGATAAAGAAGAATTCAGCGGCGCCTACAGCGACAAATATACGGTGGATGAAGAAAGCTGTATAGGCTGTAAATTATGCATGAAGGTTGGTTGCCCGGCACTTTCCTTCGATTCCGCGGCCAAAAAAGCAAGGATAGACCGTATTCAGTGCCTTGGCTGCAGCGTCTGCGCCCAGGTATGTCCCAAGCATGCCCTGAATAAGGAGGAAAAGTAAAATGGTAAAAAGTATCCTTTTGGTTGGCGTTGGCGGTCAGGGTACTATCCTGGCCAGCAAAATTTTAACTACCGGGCTGATGGAAGCAGGCTATGATGTAAAAATGAGCGAGATCCACGGCATGAGTCAGCGGGGCGGTTCGGTTTCATCCCAGGTACGCTATGGCGAAAAGGTCTATTCTCCGGTGGTGGAAATAGGCGGAGCCGATATTATTATCAGCTTCGAGCTGATGGAGGCTCTGCGCTGGCTGGATTATCTTAAGCCTTCCGGCAAGGTGGTTGTAAATAATTATAAACTGGCGCCTATGCCGGTGAGCATGGGACAGGCGGAATATCCTGACGATATAATTGACGTTCTTTGCGACGCTGCCGATACCGCGGTGGTCAATGCCGCTGAATTAGCCTCTGAATTGGATAATCCAAAAGTTATGAATATTGTGCTTTTGGGTACTGTTATAAAGGCTATGGGGCTTACTTCCATAAAATGGGACGATATTATTGCCCGCCTGGTCAAACCTGCATTTGTGGATATCAACCAAAAAGCTATTAAAGCAGGTATTGCCGCAGTGGAATAAGACAAATTTAAAACGATATAAAAATGAAACAGCCTGTCTTGTACAGGCTGTTTCATGCTGCGATTAGTATTTTATCAATGTTTGGAGATTTCTTTTATGTTTTTATTGATACTGGCGGTCTTATCTACTTCGACCATGACCATCTTAATGCGTTATTCTGAGCAGAATCTGCATAACAGATACGCCGTGACCATGATGAATTATGTGGCTTCTGTTATTGTAAGCCTGCTGTTCATGGGTGATATTCCTTTGTTTATACCGGGAAGCGCAGATTACACCTTTACCCTCTGGTTTGGCTGTCTTAACGGTATACTTTTCATAAGCTGGTTTTTCCTTTATCAGATATCCATTAGCAGAAACGGCGTTCCTGTTTCGGTTATTTTTTCCAAGCTGGGGGTAATAATCCCTACCATAGGATCTGTTATTTTCTTTAACGAACAGCCGACCTGGCTGCAGATAGCAGGTGTAATAATAGCTGTTGCTGCCATCGTAGTCTATAATATGCCCAATGAAAAGACCGGCCAGCAAAAGCTTGGACCTGTAAATCTGCTTCTGCTGCTTTTGGTATTTTTCATCGGCGGCGTTGGTGATTTTGATTCCAAGATATTTACCATGATGGGTAATGCATCCCTTGGACCGGTTTTCATGTGCCATACTTTTATTTTAGCCTTTGTTTTATCTTTTGTACTGTGGCTGGTAAAAGATCATAGCATTAATTTGCAGGATGTTATTTTTGGCATGGGCCTTGGCGTTTTTAATTCCATTGCCACCAATTTGCTGCTGGCTTCCCTGAAAACACTGCCGGCCTTTATTGCCTATCCTTTCTACACAGTGTCGATGCTGGTAGTGGTGAATATTGTCAACTGGCTTTTGTTCAGGGAAAAGCAGGGGAAAAAGAAAATAATCTGTCTGGTTTTTATTTGCGGTGCCTTACTACTGCTTAATATATAGTGTTAACAGCGATAATTTTGTCATATTTAGTCTTTCATCTATTGTTCAGACTGGGCTTGCTTGACAAAATTATTATTATATGATATCTTTTTTTAGTAAGGCAGGCGGGTGTAGCTCAATGGCAGAGCATCGGCTTCCCAAGCCGACAACGTGGGTTCGATTCCCATCACCCGCTCCAACTAATTATTTTTATCGATATTTCTATATGCCGTGATTGGCATATGTAGTTTAATGATATTTTAATTTATCGTTGTTTGCGAGGTGGATTTTAGAGATTCGGCGGTTGAAAGGGGGGAAATCTGTACAGATAATGGTTCATAATAATCTGCATGAAGCAAAGTATAAAAAGCTTACGGAAAATAAAAAGGAACAGAAAAGCCATAGCAAAAAGATCCAGAGGATAGTTTCCTCTTTGGTAGTTCTTTTATGTGTTGGCTTTTTGCTTATGGGCGGAGCATCCCTGGTTTCTGCCAATACCTATGCCTATGTTCTGAATGTGGATGGTGAAGAAATTGCCACTTTGGTAAGCGAAAGCGAGGCCAATCAGTCTCTTTCCCAGTGCCTTAGCAATATGTCCTCCTCCGCGTATTTTGCCAATACCGATCTGGATCTTTCATACTCAAATAATATTTCCATAAAAAAGGTTTCAGCCTCCGGCGTGGTCTATTCCAGCGTTAATGATACTGCCGATATGCTTGCCGATAAACTGGATATCGTCGCAAGCGCCACCGTTGTTAAAATTAACGGCAGCGACGCATTTTATGTGGCAAATGACAATACTGCTATCGAGGCAGTAAACGCAGCTAAAAATTATTATGGCAACCCCCAGGAGGATCCTACTGTAATAAGGGTCTATACCAGCGAGGAGATAAGCCTGGATAAAGCCAAAGTACCTTTGGATGAGGTGCTTAATCTTAATCAGGCAACATCCATGCTGCTTTACGGCAGCACCAAGATAAGCGTTGACCCTAAGCCGCTTATCACAGTCAATGTTGAAAAAACCAATGTTCAGACCGAAATACTGGCATACAAGGTTATCAAGCAGGAAAATTCTTCTTTGGCCCGTGGTGAGGAAAATGTCCTTACCAAAGGTGTGGATGGTATTCAGGAAGTAACATATAAGGTCAGAGAAGTAAACGGTGTGCTGACCGGCTCGGAATCGCTTTCCAACGAAGTTATAGTAGCTGCCGTGGACGAAGTTGTGGAGGTGGGTACCCAGTACTATATTTCTGCCCGCAGCGATGGCGGCGGCAACGGCTATTTGGGATGGCCTTGCGACGGGGTAATTACTTCCAGATTCGGCTGGCGTTCCCGGGGCTGGCATAGCGGTATAGACGTGGCATCGCCGATCGGCACTACCATATTTGCCGCGGAAAGCGGTACAGTTATAGATACCAATAATGAAAGCGGCTATGGTCTGGTAGTAAGGATAGATCATGGTAACGGAATAGTTACTGTTTATGCCCATTGCCGTGAGTTTTATGTGGAAGAGGGAGATACCGTTGACCGCAACACAGCTATAGCGGCTATTGGCATGACCGGTACTACCACCGGTCCCCATGTCCACTTTGAAGTCCGCATTGACGGCCAGGCAGTAAATCCTCTGGATTATCTTGAATAAACGCTTATTGCAAAAGACGGCTTTTCAGGCTCTCTTTTGTATATTAAACCGAGTATCTTGTTAACATATATTTATAAACAGCAGAGGAGGTAATATTATGGCTTATGCGATAAGTGACGATTGTATTTCCTGCGGCGCCTGCGCCCCGGAGTGTCCGGTGGAATGTATTTCCGAAGGCCCGGATAAATATGTTATCGATGCGGAACGTTGTATAGAATGCGGGCAATGCCGTGAAGTTTGTCCGGTAGATGCACCTCATAAAGACTGAACTTATATACAGAAAACAAAGGCTTTCCTTAAACAACATGTACTGCCTCTTGCGGTACATGTTGTTTTTTCTGTTTGTCCATATTTATACTCCCGGGGAACAGGTTAGATTGCTTATGAATATAACGGCCGCGCTTGATTTCGTTGTAGATCGTTTTCAGGTGAACGCCGATTTCGTCAGCGATTTCCTGTTTGTGGCGCTTGTCCTTTAACATTGTTTCTATTTTCAGCCTGTCAGTCCAGGACAGGTGTTTGAATCTGCGCTTTTTCATTTTGCTTCCTCCTGATATGAAAAAAGGCCCCGTCCGTTCGTGGACAGGGCTTTCGTTTTATTGTTTGGTTGTGTGGGCGATATATTCGGCCAGTGCTTCTTTGATAAACGAAGCGCCTTCTTCTGAATAGTAGTTCAGGAAGGTTTCACCGGTCCAGTGACGCCTTTTCAGGGAAAACGCCGCG
>CAKQQU010000041.1 GCA_934271085.1 uncultured Bacillota bacterium
TTCTGGATACTATTGACAGCCCTGCAGATCTGCGGAAGCTGTCCCTTGAACAACTTGATAAACTGGCGGAAGAGATAAGGCAGGAAATAATCTCGGTCACTGCTGCCAATGGGGGGCATTTGGCGCCTAATTTGGGCGTTGTAGAGCTTACCATAGCCATTCATTACGCTTTTGATACCCCGGCAGATAAACTTATCTGGGATGTGGGGCATCAGTGCTATGCCCATAAGCTGCTGACCGGCCGCAGGGAGCAGTTTGCTACTCTCAGGCAATATGGCGGTATCAGCGGTTTTTGCTCCCGCAAGGAAAGCTGTTATGACTGCTTTACCACAGGGCATTGCAGCAATTCCCTGTCTTTGGCCCTGGGCATGGCAGTAGCCAGGGATCTTAATGGTGAAAAAAATAATGTAATTGCGGTTATCGGCGACGGAGCGCTTTCTGGCGGCATGTCTTTCGAGGCCCTCAATAATGCGGGAGCGCTTAAATCTCCCCTGCTGGTAATTCTTAATGATAACAAGATGAGCATCAATAAAAATGTTGGCGCCCTTAATACCTATCTTGCTCATCTGCGCTCTGATCCCAAATACAGCAGAGCCAAAAAAAATGTCCACGCTGTTCTTGATCATATTCCTCTTTTAGGTAAATTTTTGGCAGGCCTTATCAGCAGGCTGAAAAACAAGATCAAATATATGCTGGTGCCCGGTATGTATTTTGAAGATTTGGGATTTACCTATTTGGGGCCTACAGACGGCCATGATATTAAAAACATGGTGGAAATATTCAAAAGCGCGGCGTCTATCAAAAAGCCGGTAATGATCCATGTTATGACTACAAAGGGCAAGGGCTATATACCGGCAGAGCAAAGCCCCCGGTTCTGGCATGGGGTAGATCCTTTTGATATTGCCAGCGGCAAAAGGAAAAGCTGCTCCCAAGGGGAAAGCTATACCTCAGTTTTCGGCCGCACTATTGCCCAAATAGCTGCTGATGATAAAGATATTGTAGCTATAACCGCAGCCATGACTGATGGAACCGGGCTGACAGAATTTAAACAAAAATATCCGGAGCGCTTCTTCGATGTTGGTATTGCCGAGCAGCATGCGGCATCCTTTGCGGCCGGGTTGGCAAATGCCGGTAAAAGACCTGTGCTGGCCGTATATTCATCTTTTCTGCAGCGGGCGTATGATCAGATAATTGAAGATATATGCCTGCAGCAGCTCTCGGTTGTTCTGGCTGTTGACAGGGCCGGTATTGTGGGCAGCGACGGCTGCACCCATCAGGGAGTATTTGATATTGCTTATCTGCGCAATATTCCGGGACTTACCCTTATGGCGCCTGCCAGCACCGAAGAATTGCAGTCCATGCTCAGATATGCCCTGGCGCAGGACAGCCCGGTTGCGATCCGTTACCCAAGAGGCGATTCGGCCTTATCCCCTGCTGTTGTTGCTCCCCTGGAAAAGGGCAAGGCTGAGATATTGACGGAGGGAAATGATCTGTGTATTTTTGCCCTTGGCTCCATGGTGGAAGTTGCCTGCAATGTTGGGGAAATACTGGCAGAATCCGGAATTTCAACCCGGGTGGTAAATGCCCGGTTTGCCTCTCCCATCGATGAAGATATGTTAAAACTCAGCGCCCGTCAGTGCAAGGGGCGGATAGTTACCATTGAAGACGGCATTATCCAGGGCGGCTTTGGCGAAGGCTGTTTGGATATACTGGCAGATACAGACGCCCAGTTGCTGATATGCGGGATTCCCGGGCAATTTGTTCCTCATGGCTGCCGCAGGGAACTGCTGAAAATGCTTGGCCTGGATTTGCAGCAGATAGCGGAAAAAATAAAGAAAAAATGGTTTGGTAATCAATGATGAAAGAAAAAAAAAGACTGGATATCATATTGACTGAAAGAGGTCTTTTCCCATCCAGAGAGAAAGCCAGAGCAGCTATAATGGCCGGCGAAGTTTTGGTAAATGATCAAAAAATTGATAAGGCCGGCGCTGCCGTTGATACTAAATGCCAGATCCGGCTGCTGGGGGAAAAACTGCCCTATGTTTCGCGCGGGGGTTTAAAGCTGGCCAAAGCTATCAGCAGCTTCGGCATTGATATGCAGAATAAAATTGTTTTGGATATAGGAGCTTCCACCGGAGGTTTTGTGGACTGCAGTCTGCAAAACGGCGCCCAAAAGGTCTATGCCGTAGACGTTGGTTACAATCAACTGGCCTGGAGACTGCGCAACGACCCCAGAGTTGTGGTTATGGAAAAAACCAATGCCCGTTATCTGGACGCAACAGCTATACCGGAAATGGTGGATATGCTGACAGCGGACGTTTCCTTTATATCATTGACCCTGGTCCTTCCCTCCTCTGTACAGCATTTGTTAAAGCCGGGAGGCGAAGTTGCCGCTTTGATAAAACCTCAGTTCGAAGCGGGCCGCGAGGCTGTTGGTAAAGGAGGCATTGTCAGAGACAAACTTACTCATAAAGCTGTTATAGAAAAGGTACTTGCGGCTTTTTGCCAGTGGGGCTTGGGAGTAAGAGGTCTGGATTTCTCGCCTATTACAGGAATGGACGGTAATATTGAATACCTTGTATACGCTGTCAAGGGCGGAGAAAACCGGCAGTTTGCCGTTGACGATATAATAGATAAAGCCCATGAGCATCACAAAAAGAAGGCTGTTCATAAAGGGGAAAATCAATAAAAAAGAGCGATGTTGCAGAGTAGTACTCTAAAGGACAGTTTTGCCGCCCTCATGGTATTTATTGCCCTTTATTTTGCTTTATAATTTTATTCCTAAATATTCCTATATGTCCATTTTTCTGGTAAAGGAAACACCGACCACTCTGGAACCCGCGTTTGCGGCAACAGCGGCGCCGATTTGGTAAGCTGCTTCCGGCTCATAGCCCAGTCGCTCTACCATAAGATTCTGCAATTCCTTCAGGCAAGTTTCATCATTGCCATAGACAAGCTCGTAGGGTGTGCCAGGTTCCATATCGGCAATGCTCATTTCCGCAACCTTTTCCACCAGACTGCGTTCGCCCCGGCATTTGGCAACTGTTGTGATGCCGTTGTCAAATATCTTCATAACCGGCTTCAGGTTTAATGCTGTGCCGACTAATGCCGCCGCCGTGGGTATGCGGCCGGATTTCGCCGCGTATTTTAAATCATAGATCCCGAAATATATTTGCCGCCGGGGAAGAATCTTGGTTAAGTATTGCAGAATTTCCTCGACAGAAGCACCTTTCTCCCGTAACCGTGCCGCACGGACAACGGGGCTGCCGTACATAGCATTATAGCCCATGCCGTCAAAGGAATGAATATTCAGTATATCCCGATACTCCGGGTATTCCTCGTAAAACAAATCTATAGCCTGCAGGGAGTTATTATAGGTGGCAGAACCCTTTGAGTTAATCAGCACCAAAATCAGATCGGTTACACCGGCCTGCGCCTCCCGCAGATAAATTTCCTGAAATTGAAATGGTGTTATTTGCGCGGTTTTAGGGATTTCATCGTATTGTGCCATTAAGTTGAAGAACTGCTCATTATCAAAATCCAACCGGCTGATGTAGCTTTTATCTCCCAGGGTGATTGGGAAAGGAATGACCGAAATGGAGTATCTTTGTTCATCCGCATAGGAAATGTCGCTGGCGGAATCTGTCATAATCTGTATTTTGCTCATATTCTTACCTTTCATTATATAAATAGTTGGAGATTTTTTCCCCGTCCTTATATCCTTTTTCATAGAGCCTCTGTAAAGATGACTTATTCTTTTTCAAAGTATCTACGCCACAGGTATCATCCGGCGAAACAATCAGTGCCTTGCCTTGTTTGGCATATTCCTGCGCCAGCGCCATGCCTTTATTATAACGCATAGCTCTTTGACAAAGGCCTTCCGCCGCCGCAGGATACTTTTTGCGCATATATATTGCGAGTTTTTCGTCTTTTTGCGGTGTGCGAAGCTCATGCTCCGGCTTTGTCAGTATCACCACTACCCGGTCGCATCCAAGCTGAAATGCTTTTTCAACAGGTACGGGATCGCCCAATGCGCCGTCATAGTAGGGTATACCCTGGATTTCATAAGGCTTACAGACAATGGGAATGGCAGAGGAGGCCTTAAAAACATCATAATCATCCTGCCCTATATTTCCCTTGTCAAAATACTTTGCTTGTCCAGTCCGTGCATCTGTGGCAACAACATAAAACTCCATAGGGTTATCCCGCAGGGAAGGATAGTCCAGAGGATATTCACCGTCGGCACGGCACAGTGTTCCGTACACATAGTCCAAATTGATAAAAGAATGCTTAAAGACAAAGTTTCCGATGCTCATATATTGTCTGCGGAATGCGTATTCGCTGTAAAACATATAATTGCGTCTTATTTGACCTGCCGCATAGGAAGCTAAATTTCCACTTCCGGCAGACACCCCGATTCCCAAATCGAAACGTATGTTATGCTCCAGACAATAGTCCAGTACGCCTGCCGCATAAATTCCTCTGAGACCGCCGCCGACATCTACAACTCCCGTTTTCATAGTGATTTCTTGCTTTTTTGTATTCTTTTCCATTACAAAAACAGCTCGTTTTCTTTTCTGACCGAACAAGCCTTTTTAATTGCCATAGCTGCAATGGATACCATAGCGCCGTTGACTTTTCTGGCGTTATGGGGACACTGCTTCACACAGCGTATACAAGCAATGCACTTTTTTGAATCTGCTGTAAGGCTTACCGGATCGATTGCCTGCACAGGGCAGTTTTTCGCACAAACGCCGCATTTTACACAATCTTTGGACGGCTTTGGCACAAGTCCGGCACCACCTGCCTTTTTGTAAGGACGGTTGCCCGGAATCGAAGCTGCGGATTCTGTCTTGTATGCAATCTGCTGTGCAAACCCAGCCAACTGTTTTTCATCTGACGCGTCCGGTCTGTTTGCGGCATACTGTGGGATGATGGAATGTTGTGCAACAGCAGCGATAGCCGCAACGACTTGGAAACCGCATTCTTTTGCGGCGTCCTCCATTTCCGCAAGGGTGTCCTCATAAGCCCGGTTTCCGTATACACAGACAAGGGTGCATTTCGCCCCGTTTCCCGCAATGTTCTTGAGCCGCTCGATTGCCACGGCAGGAGCACGCCCCCCGAAAGAGGGCATCGAAAATTAGTACCCGATCTTCTTTGCCGATTGCACACCCTGAAAAATCGGTTTTAGAATCGCTCAGATCGATTTTTATGGTGCTTTCGCTCCATTGTCTACTGATGATGTGGGCGACTTTTTCTGTGCCGCCGGTGGGACTGAAAATGATTTCTACTGTTTTCATATGCAGTTCTTCCTGTTACTGTATTCTTTGGCGTATGTCGGCAATGCTTTATTTCTCTCAATTTTCTTGCCCCGCAATGCTCATACTTTTAAATACGTACTTTAAAGTGCGGTGCAGCATCGCTATTTTTTATTTACCATATTTTATTCGGGTATTAAGTTAATTGTTTTGCATGTATTTATTCAGGAATGAGCGTATCTTTTGCCAATAGGCTTCCGGAGCGATAATACAGGATTTGCCATGTCCCGCCTTTTTGATCAGTAATTTATCCTTGGGGCAGGCAGCCGCGTTATAAGCTTGTTCCATCATTGAACATGGTACAAATCTATCGGCGTCGCCGTGAATAAACAGCATTGGGATATGGGCTTTGGCCAACTGCCTGTCGGCAAATCCCTGCCTGTAAAAGCTGAAACCGTTATGCAGCCTGTAAAAAAGGCTGGTAACCGGTAAAATGGGAAATGCCGGAAGATGATACATGTTTTTTATCAGGTAGCGGAATTCCCCAAAAACTGAAATATAGCCGCAGTCTTCTATCATTACCGCAACATTATCGGGAAGATCCTCTTCTCCGGAGGTCATCATAACAGTGGCCCCTCCCATGGAGACTCCGTGAATAATGATTTTGCCGGCCTGATAATTATCGTTCAGATAATTCAGCCAGTCTATAAGATCCCGCCTTTCTGGCCAGCCAAAACCGATAAATTTGCCGCCGCTTTTTCCATGGGCCCGGGCATCGATAAGCAGCACATTATAACCCATATGCGCATATTTTTCGCCAAAGGGCGACATGCATTTGGCATTTGCCGTATAGCCGTGACAGATAACAGCCCAATCACCCTGATGGTTATTTATAACATAGGCATGGAGCTTAAGCCCATCATAAGATTTTATCCAGGCGTCCTTTGCCCCGGACTGCTCCAGCCAGGAAATATCAAGAGGAAAAGGCAGCTTATTTTGTTTTTTCATTTTTGGGCTCAGGCCTTTTTGCCAGCCCCGTTTGGAGCTTATGCAGTTGAATGCCCAGCCAATGGCCAGCAAAGCAATTATTAAGCTACCGCAGATTATACCTGCTGTTTTCATGGTATATGATCCTGTAATTACTTATTATTGATTAACAAAAGGTTAAAATTGCATCCTCCTGTAATGGGGATGTTGAAGGAAAAGTATGATAATTATTACCGGAGGCAGCCCCAGTCAGGCGAATTAAAGACCAAGCCTTTTTCTGATGATTTTTTCCAGGCGCCGGGAAACATTTTTAGTCCACCAGAATTCCCCGGGCGCAATTGGCTCGGTAAGGATAGTGTAAAAGCCGCATCTGTTGCCGCCCCGTACATCGGTTAATAATTGATCGCCAACCATAGCTAATTTTTCAGGTGGCAGCTGCAGCTTTTCGGCAGCACGCAAAAATCCCCTTTTTGCCGGTTTTGCCCCATTGCCAATAACCGGCACCTTTAGCCAGGAATTTATTTTTGTGACCTTGCTCTCGCCGCTGTTGGAGAGGATGCATGATTTGAACCCCGCTTCATGCAAAGCGGCGAACCACTTAATAACCTGCTCATCCGGAGAATATTCATGCCAGGGCGTCAGAGTATTATCCAAATCAAAAACAAGGCCTTCGATACCCTGTAAAGACAGGGAGGCCAGATCAATATCAAATATTCTGTTTACCCGCATATCGGGAAGAAATATATTCATCCTAGTCAGCCTTAAGTTCAAAAACAGCTTTTGTTTCGCCAACTTTATCATTCTGACAATTAATATTATCTAAAACGGCGAAGTGGGCCAGATCTTTGGCCTCCTGTTGGGTAAAAACATTAAGCTGGGATAATGCCCGCATCATGGCGGGAGCCAGCATATTACCGTTGCCGTCCTCAATTTTCAGGGCAACAGCAATATCCATTTGCGGGACGGCCGCGCAATAAACACCGTCTGCTCCCAGCTTAACTACTACCTTTCCCTTTGTTGCACGCATCAGTTCAGTGGTAAAAGTCCCATTGCCTGATACCATATGGGGATAATCGGTCATTGCCGATACCAGGCGAGCTGCGGCTTTCTTTTTAATATCATCAAGTTTTTCCGGAACAGCCAGATTATGATAGGCTATGGCCATATTACGCAGGGGCATGGCGAATACAGGCACGCCGCAGCCATCTACCCCGATAGTAATGTCCTTGGTATCCATCTGTGCATATTGAGCTACAGTAGCCAGTATAAGCTGTTGTACAGGATGGTCCGGTTTCTGATAAGCGCTGTAATCCCAGCCTTTGTATCTGCACATGGTAAGCATGCAGCAATGTTTGCCTGAACAGTTGTTATACAGTTTGCGGGGCTTTATGTGTTCGGCAATCCTTTTGATATAAATATCATCAGACAAAGAAAGCGCTTCGCCCAATGTCAGATCCGATTCATGCAGGCCTATTTTGCCCAGGATGCTTTCCAAAGCGGCCACATGGTAATCTTCCCCCATATGGGAGCTGCACATAACAGCCAGCTCTTCCTGACTGATGCCAAAAAAGTCCAATGCTCCGCTTTCCACCGCTACGGATGCCTGTAAAGGCTTGGCGGTACTGCGCATATATGTATAGTAGTCGGGATCTCCAGTATGGGCAATAAGAGTGTTATCCGTACCAATAACGGCAATGCTTCCCCTGACGATATTTTCTACAAGGCTGCCTCTGGTAACTTCCAGCAATACTTCACTCATTTTCATTCCTCATAAACAATAATTTTTTTATATTTTCTAGTTTTAGCCCCAATATCCTGCTTTTCTCATTTGCCAATAGCCTTTGCCAGTTTGTTTATAGCTTTCTTCTCAATCCTGCTTACATATGATCTGGAAATACCCAAGGTTTTGGCTATTTCCCGCTGGGGTAACCGGGAGCGTCCCCCCAAACCGTAACGCATACTTAATACATAGCTTTCCTTGTCGTCCAGCACATGCAAATTCTCGGCTACCAGGCGTCTTTCTTCATCCAATTCTATTTTTTCCTGTGCAGTCGGTTCGCCGTTGCTAAGCATATCCAGAAGGCAAACTTCATTTCCTTCCTTATCAACACCCACCGGGTCATATATCGACATTTCTGTTTTCTGATTTTTTACCGAGCGCAGATACATAAGGATCTCATTTTCAATACAGCGGGCCGCATAGGTAGCCAGCCTGGTCTTACGGTCAAGAGAAAATGTATTAACTCCCTTGATAAGCCCGATAGTTCCGATGGATATAAGATCTTCTTTATCCACTCCACATATTTCAAATTTTTTACACACATGGGCAACAAGCCTTAAATTATGGATAATAAGAATGTTGCGGGCCTGTTCATCACCGGAAGCCATTTTTTCCAGATTGGCTGTTTCCTCTTCTTTTGACAGCAGCGGCGGAAAAACACTATTATGAAGATAAGCTACAAAAAAGCGCATATAAACGTACCACTCTTCAAATAGATGTGGTATATAATATGCTTTTTTGTCTGTATGGTGCCTGGACTTTGTCTTTTTGGCATGGCATACCAGTACTTATTTGATACCGTCCAGTATGGCCAGACTGTCAATAAGCTCGTGGAATACGCCTGCCGCCTCCGTTCCCCCGGAACTTCCGTCCGCTATATATACGGAAACAGCCCATCTTGGAGCATCGGCCGGTGCAAAGCCGCAGAACCACACTCCCTCGTTTTCACTGGTTCCGGTTTTGCCCGCCCCGGCAATATAGTTGCCGGCGGCATTCGTGCCGGTACCCTCACTAACAGCCTTTAATAACATCTGCTGCAGTTTTTGGGCTGTATCTTCCCGTATCACCTGCTTGTGGGATGCAGAGTCAAACTCAAGCAGAGTATTGCCCTTATTGTCGGTAACTTCCCTTACCAGACGGGGAGTAACAAGTTTTCCGCCGTTTGCGCATACGGAAACCATAACGGCCGACTGCAAAGGTGTTATGCGTATTCCCTTCTCACCTATAGATATATTGGCTATATCCCCCGGTATCTGCGAGGAAAAGCTTATATGGGTGGAATCCGGATAATCATAGCCAATTATGGTTTGGCTGTTAAGTCCGAATTTTTCGGCATAGGATCTGATATTATCGCCGCCTAAAGCAAGCCCTAACCCTACAAAATAG
This sequence comes from uncultured Bacillota bacterium, assembly GCA_934271085.1. Lineage (GTDB taxonomy): Bacteria > Bacillota > Dehalobacteriia > UBA4068 > UBA4068 > HGM13862. The sequence continues at coordinate 9,412 of CAKQQU010000041.1, forward strand.
CAGTTGCAGGATTGAGCTAGGGCGCTTTCCAGATCAACAGAGCCATGCCCTTCCCTGTTCCAGCAGCCTACCCCGTAATTATCGGTTATATTATAAGCTCCGTCACAGATAAAATTTTCCATACCGGTATTTCCCTCTGATTCCGGTTTGGGCTGAACTCCCAGCTCCAACCCTGCTGCAGCCATAACGATTTTAAAGGTGGAGGCAGGCGGATAAGACGAAAAAGCCTTGTTTATATACACATCGTCAGCCGCAAGATCTCCCCATCCGTATTGATCATAAAAGGGGGCGGAAGCTGCTGCCAGAATATCGCCATTATAGGGGTCAAGAATAACACAGGCTCCGCTGTAATCCTGCAAAATACTTTCAGCCAGCTCCTGATAATCCTTGTTTATTGTTAAGCATACGCAGTTATAGCTGGGATCGTCAGCTTTGGCAAGATACAGGTTCTCCGCAGAAAGCGATCCTCCGGCATCAACATAGGCTACCACCTGGGCGTCAACGCGCTTATCCAAATACACATCATATTGCTTTTCCAAACCGCTGGCGCCGTAATATTTTCCGTCCTCGCCTATCATAAGCTCGCCTAACAAGTGTTCCGCCAGATAAGATGGACTGTAACGCGCTGCCAGAGGAAGAGAAACAACGCCGGATATACTGCAGTCATTTACAGCCGCAATTTGTTTTCCATCCAGCCCGGTTTTGAGTATATACGGCGAAAGATCCTGCTCCTTGGCTGACTGCATTCTGGAATATACTGCATCGGCAGATTCATCCAGTATTACCGCAAGCTGCTGGGCACAGGATAATTCATCCTTAATCATTGCAGGAAAAATTACAAGGCAGTTTTCTACATTACCTGTGATATTTCTTCCCAGCTCGTCCAGGAACTCACCACGCTCGTACTGATAGTAGGCAAGGCTGCGGGTATGCTGCTGAACCGCCATAGTTTTAAGCTCCTGACCGTCTATCAGAGAAAGCCAGGCTAAACGGATTATTATTATTGAAATAAGGGACAAAAAAACCATGCCTATTATCCATGCCTTTTTTTCCATATAAAAAAACCTCCTGCCAGCTATATTATGAAGCTAGCAGGAGGTTTTTTATGTGCCTTAATTATTACAAAGAAAAATATTTTTTCAGGTCGGCAATCTTGTCAGTTTGTTCCCAGGGCATATCCTTGGTATTCAAACCGAAATGACCATATGCGGCTGTTTTGCGGTAAATAGGCCGGCGTAAATCAAAATTGGCAATGATAGCTGCCGGACGAGCGTCAAATACTTCGGTTACAGCCTGGCAAAGACGGCTGTCGGCTACCTTGCCTGTGCCAAAGGTATCTACCATGACCGATACAGGCTCGGCCACACCGATAGCATAAGCCAGCTGAACTTCCACACGGTCTGCCAGATCAGCAGCTACGATATTTTTGGCAATGTATCTGGCCAGGTAAGCAGCGCTGCGGTCAACTTTCGTGGGGTCCTTGCCGGAAAAGGCGCCGCCGCCGTGACGGGCCATTCCTCCGTAAGTATCTACGATAATCTTTCTGCCGGTAAGACCGGTATCGCCCTGGGGCCCGCCGATAACGAAACGGCCGGTAGGATTTATAAGATAGCGGGTATTATCGTCTATCAGCTCCTGGGGAAGAGTGGGCAGGATAACTTCCCTTATAATAAAATCGCGCAGTTTGGACAGGCAGATTTCAGGTTTATGCTGCGTGGAAATCACTACAGTATCAATACGAACAGGCCGGTCATTATCATCATATTCCACAGTTACCTGGCTTTTACCGTCAGGAAGCAAAGGTGAATTTTCATCTGCCTTTCTTACCTCAGACAGCCTTTTGGTAAGACGATGGGCCAGGCTTATGGGCAAAGGCATTAATTCAGGGGTCTCATTGCAGGCATAGCCAAACATCATGCCCTGATCGCCGGCGCCTATCTGGAACAGCGCGTCATTATTGCCGTCTTTGCTTTCCATAGCTTTATCAACGCCCATGGCAATGTCGCCTGATTGCTCGTCAATGGCCTGCATAACGGCGCAGGTATCACAGTCAAAGCCATACTTGGCGCGGGTATATCCTATCTTTCTGACAGTACGGCGTACTATATGGGGAATATCTACATAACATTCGGTAGTAATTTCGCCGGAAACAAAAACCAGACCAGTGGTAACAAAAGTTTCACAAGCTACCCTGCCATTGGGATCTTCTGCCATAATAGCATCCAAAATAGCATCTGAGATCTGATCCGCCATTTTATCGGGATGGCCTTCGGTAACAGATTCTGAAGTGAATAATTTGCTCATTTGTGCCTCCTTAAACAAAACTATGTGATAATTATAAAAAATTGGTGTATTATTTTAACAGTTTACCGATAAGTCTTATTATCTCACCGGCAACAGCCTGCTTGCTCATTAAAGGCAAACTGATTTCTTTTTCGTCATAATAGACAGTTACCGCGTTGCTATCCACATCAAAGCCGGAGTCATCCCTGCTTACATCATTGGCAACTATCATATCCAGATTCTTTCTAATTAATTTGTCCCTGGCATAATCTGCCAGGTTGTCTGTTTCGGCGGCAAAACCGCATAAAAAGCGGTTACCTTTATCCTGACCAAGCTCTTTAAGTATATCAGGATTCTTTACCAGCTCCAGCCTAAGCTGTTCGTCGTTCTTTTTAATCTTTTTTTTCAGGGCTGCCTTTGGTCTGTAATCTGCAACCGCTGCTGCCATTATAACAATATCCGTGTCAGCATATTCCCTGATAACGGCATCTCTCATCTCTCTGGCAGATGTGACCCCTATAATACGTATGCCGTCAGGGTCGGGCAGGCCCACTGGCCCCGAGATCAGTACCACGTTTCCACCTGCATTTGCCGCAGCCTGTGCCAGGGAAAATCCCATTTTCCCGCTGCTGCGGTTTCCGATAAAACGTACCGGATCTATATATTCATAAGTTGGTCCGGCGGTGACCAGTATCTTTTTGCCTTTCAAGGGCCGACCTGCCGGAGCAAGCAGCTTTTGGATCTCTTCCTTGATATCTTCCTCCGCAGCCAAATGGCCTTTGCCCACAGTTCCGCAGGCCAAATGTCCCGTTTCTGGCTGAATAATATGCCACCCACGCTGCCGCAGTACAGCCAGATTATGCTGGGTAGCTGCATTGGCATACATATTGCTGTTCATGGCAGGCGCGCATAAAATGGGAGCAGTGGTTGCCAGCAAAGCTGCGGAAAGCAAGTCGTCAGCTATGCCGTTTGCCGCCTTGGCTATAATATTGGCAGTGGCTGGCAAAACGATAAACAGGTCGCAGCCGGCAATATCAATATGCGGGACATGCCAATAAGGCGACTCGTCCATAATATCCGTAAGCACCGGGTTTCCGGAAAGGGTCTTGAAAGTAAGGGGAGTTACAAAGCTGCAGGCAGCTTTAGTCATGGCGACCTGTACCTTTGCTCCGCTTTTATTTAACCAGTTGACTATTTCAACTGCTTTATATGCAGCAATACCGCCGGTGATGCCGACGGTAATTTTCTTCCCTTTTAACATCATAGAACCTCCGGATTTAAAACAAGACCGCTCGCATGGACAAGTTGGATATGAATAAAATCAGTGAGCAGATTTTTCTTCGGAAGTCCAGGTAAGCTTACCGCTGGCCAGCTCATCCAAGGCAAGGGAAACAGGGTTGACTGTAGATGTAGCCAAAAGCTCGGGGTTCTGGTCAACTAAATCACGGGCACGCTTTGCCGCGATTATTACCAAAGCATACTTTGAATCCACATTACGCATCAATTCGCGAAGAGAAGGTTTGTTTAACAAGATTATCCTCCTTTTAATACCAGCACAACAGAATTGACTTAACAGCCGCGTTTTTTATGCTCTTCACTAATAATATTTAGTATTCTTGCCGCAGCTTTTTCCACACTGTCGTTAATGATAGAATAATCATAGCGGGAGGCCAGTTCCATTTCTGCTTTTGCGCAGGACAAGCGTCTGTTTCTGACCTCGGGAGCTTCCGTGCCCCTATCTATTATCCTTTTTTCCAGTTCAGCAAAGGATGGGGGTAGAATAAAAATAGAAACACCGTGGGGACATGCGGATTTGACCTTCATGGCACCCTGGGTATCTATTTCCAGAATTACATTTTTTCCGGCAGCTAAAAGTCTATCGACCTCAGCTGCCGGAGTACCATAATAATTGCCAAAAACTTCGGCCCACTCCAGAAAATAGCCATTGTCCCGTTTTTTTAAAAATTCCTCTCGGGTTAAGAAATAATAACTATCCCCATCGATCTCTCCGGGACGAGGCTTGCGGGTAGTTGCGGAAATTGAGCAAACAGTATCAGAACTTCCGGCCAGCACTGCAGAACAAACAGTACCCTTACCAACGCCGGAAGGGCCAGATA
>CAKQQU010000042.1 GCA_934271085.1 uncultured Bacillota bacterium
TAACCCCACCAAGCTCAGTCTTTAGACTGAGCTTTTTTTATATCCGCATTTCGGTTAATATATTGTCTGCGATACAGCTTTAGAATATCTTAAGCATTTGCAAACTATTTTCTTAAACCTTATAATGTTAGAATAACCATGGAGGATATAAAAAATGGCTACAATTCTGATATGCGATGATGATAAAGATATTGTCAATGCTTTAAATATTTATCTTTCAGCCGAGGGCTATGAAACAAGGATGGCCTACAACGGCTATGAAGCTTTGGATATTTTAAAAAATGAAACTATCCAGCTTGTTCTTATGGATATTATGATGCCACAGATGGATGGTATAAGCGCTATCGCCAAAATCAGGGAAAACAATAATAATATCCCGGTAATACTTCTGACGGCGAAAAGCGAGGATACGGATAAAGTATTGGGGCTGAATATCGGGGCAGACGACTATGTTACCAAGCCGTTTAATCCTGTTGAACTGCTGGCAAGGGTCAAGGCTCAGTTAAGAAGGTATCTGAATTTTGGGGGCAATGTAAGCAATCCTGCCGTAATTACTGCAGGAGGAATACAGCTTAATGATAATGCCAAAACTGTTACCCTGGATGGCGAACCGGTAAACCTTACGCCAACCGAGTATGATATACTTCATCTTTTGCTGCAAAACAGCGGTAAGGTTTTCTCATCTTCTGAAATATACGAAAAAGTCTGGAAAACCGAAGCTTTCGGCGCTGACGGTACGGTTGCCGTTCATATCCGCCACTTAAGAGAGAAGCTGGAAATAAACCCGGCAGAACCTCGTTATCTTAAAGTAGTATGGGGGAAAGGCTATATTTTTGAGAAAGGAGATAAATGATGAGCCAACTCCGAAAAGACGCCAAAGCCAAGGTTTTTGCCTTTTTAGCACTGGTAATTTTCTCAAATGTTTTTATCTGCTCTCTTACCGGCCTGATGGGGGCTGCCGACACCGGCATGGAAATCAGTGCTGCCGCAGACTATGACACATTGCTTTTCCACCTGGGCCTGGCAGCGCAAGGCCACAGCGGTTTGTTTATTGCCCTTGCCATTTTATCTGTGATAATTATTTTCGCTGTCACAGCTTTTCTTATGTGGTCTGCCGGGTATCGCAAAGGCGCAGATAACGCCACTTTGGGAACCATAGATAAAATACCTTTGGATATATGGATGGTTTTTACCGCCATTGCTGATACATTTATCGTATCCTGGATTGTTAGCGATATCAACTACTGGTATTGGACTTCCGGCTTGGTATGTCTGGTAATAGGCTGCTCCTTGCTGTCAATATTCACTGCAGGGTTTCTGGTAACTTTCGCAGCCAGGCTGAAATGCGGCGACTGGTGGAAAAACACAATAATATTTATGTTTCTGCTCAAACCCCTTTGCCGCTTTGGCAAATTCGTCTACAACAGTATCAAGCAGATAATCCATAACATGAACGTGGTATGGAAAGCTCTGCTTATCTATATACTATTTTGTACATTTGCCATAATATTTTGCGTTAACGCAAGCTACGGCTCGTCCTTTGCAGCTTTTCTTCTGGGACTTCTCGGATTAGTTACCCTGCTGTTTATCAGCATCTTTGCCATACAGTACAGCACCATTGCCAGCGCTGCCGCTAAAATGGCAGCCGGAGATCTGGACTACCGTGTGGATACCAGAAATATGTTTTATACACTCAAGCGTCACGGGATCCATCTCAACAGCATCAGCGAAGGAATGTCCCGGGCAGTGGATGAAAGGATGAAAAGCGAGCATTTCAAAACAGAGCTGATAACAAATGTTTCCCATGACCTGAAAACTCCTCTTACTTCCATTATTAATTACGTAGATCTTCTGCAGAAGATAGAGACAAATAATCCGCAGGCCAAAGAGTATTTGGATGTACTGGCCAGGCAGGCCGCCAAGCTGAAGAAACTAACTGAAGATCTTGTAGCCGCTTCCAAGGCATCCACCGGCAATATTAAAATGGAATTATCAAATATTGATATGAATGAATTTGTGGAACAGATAGCCGGCGAATATGCAGATAAACTCCGTTCCATGGAATTGGACCCCATCACTACCATCCCCAGCGACCGATTGGTCATAATGGCCGACGGCAGATATTTATGGCGGGTCTTTGATAACCTTTTCAACAATGTCTGCAAATATGCCCAGCCTCATACCAGGGTATTCATCAGCCTAAGCGGTACCCGTGATAAGGTGAGGATATCCCTGAAAAATACTTCAAGGGAGCTGCTTAATATTACGGCGGATGAGCTTATGGAAAGGTTTGTGCGCGGAGACAGTTCCCGCAGCAGCGAAGGCAGCGGCCTGGGATTATCCATAGCCCGCAGCCTTACAGAACTTCAAAAAGGCTCCATGCAGCTTTATGTTGACGGAGATCTTTTCAAAATAGAATTGGAATTTGACCGCATATACGATTGATAATAATAATCATACTGTAGAGAAATATAAAACAGCAGGAGAATTATAATGAAAATCATTATTCTAACCGGGAAATTCGGCATGGGTCATTTTAGCGCTGCCCAAAACATAAAAACTATGCTGGATTCTGCCATACCCGGGCAAAGAATTATTATTGGGGATCTGTACGAAATAGCTTTTCCGCAGCGGCATAATCTTATTTATTCCGTTTACGGTAATCTTGTAAAAAAAGGCGGCAAACTGGTTGGCATGGCCTATTCCAATGCCATTGGCGAAAACGGGGATTTGCCCCTGGCCCTTGATATTCCCCAGCGCTATCTTCTGGATAAGCTCAGCGAATATCTGGATCGCCAATCGCCCGATCTTATCATATCTACATATTCCCTGGCAGCCAGGCTTGTCTCTCTTTATATAAAAAACCGCCGTCTTACTACTCCGCTGATAACCTGCATAACAGATGTGGGGGTACACAATGTGTGGCTTAACAGCAATACATCGTTATATCTTACCGCCTGCAGGGAAACTGCCGACTCCCTTTTTGAAAAGGGAGTATCTGCTGATAAAATAGCCCTGTGCGGTATGCCCCTAAAAAAGGAGTTCTATCGTAAAAGCCGCATGCATGGCTTATCCCGAACCAGGGAACTGCTGATAATGGGAGGCGGTCTGGGCATGCTTCCCGGGCATAAATCGTTTTATGCAGGCATTGACAGGCTTGCCAATGTACATACCACAGTTATATGCGGCAATAACCGAAAACTGGAACAAAAACTGCGCAACTGGAATTTTTCCCATATTACCGTACTGGGCAAATGCAACAGCGTCCCGGAATACATGTATAATGCCGATCTGTTCCTGACCAAGCCCGGAGGCATAAGCACTTTTGAAGCGGCGGCGGCAACTCTGCCCATGCTGTTATTCAGCCCTTCTATGGAGCAGGAAAAACATAATCTGGATTATATTCTCAGCAACAATTTCGGGCAGGTCCTATCTGCAACTGAGGATATCCCTGCACAGATAAACAGTATGATAAATAATCAAAAATTGCTGCGGCAAATAAGCAGCAATATGCGGGATTTCGGAAACAGCCTGGATCACTTTGCTCTGATAAACTATGTTCGGCAGATGAAAGATATTTTGGAAACAGAAAGAAGCGTGTCCTGATGCTGATCCTGATGCTGCCGGTTGCGTTTTTTATCGGATGGCTTATATATGCGCTTTTGCCTACCATCATATTTAAATATGTCAAAACTTATACGCTGCCCATAAGCAATACCGGGGAAAAACGGCTTTTGCTGACCTTCGACGATGGGCCTGACCCCCGCTATACATATCGAGTGCTGGAGATACTTAAAAAGTATAATATCAAGGCAATTTTTTTTCTGCCCGCCTTTAAAGCGTTACGCTATCCCGGTATAGCAGATAGTATCCGCCGGGACGGGCATATGATAGGTTGCCACGGTCATGCGCACCGCAATCCGCTTTTCCAGGGGCCCTGGACAACAAAAAAGGATTTTCGGCAAAGCTCTCTGGTCTGGGAAGAGCTGGGATACAGCCCGCAGTTTTACCGCCCTCCCCACGGTTGCCTCAACCTTTCATCCCTTGCCGCCTGCCGCAGATATGGCTACCGGCTGCTGCTGTGGAATACCATAGTAGGGGATTGGCGCAATACCGGCAAAGATATTATTCTGGAAATACTGATTGAGAATCTTAGACCTGGAAATATTATACTGCTGCACGATTCCGGAGAAGATACCGGCGGAGAACCGGGAGCTCCGGAAGGAACTATAGAAGCCCTGGCTGAATTTATTCCCAGGGCCATGGAGAGGGGATACTGTTTTATCTCCCCGGAAGAATACCTGAATGAACCATAAAATACTTGACCGAAAAAAACATACTGTTTGCCTTGCCGGGGTGATCCTGCTGGTATTGCTTACCGGGTTATTCCTTTTTAAAGACCGGGATATTACCGCCATACCCCAGGCCCTGGCAGGGACCAACCCTTATTATATTCTGGCAGGTATAGGGGCCATAGCTGCTTTTTTTGCGCTGGAGGCAAGAGGTATCCAGATATTGCTGCAGCCCTTGGCCGGCGGGATGGGGTATATGCAGACATATAAATATGCGCTGATAGATTTCTATTTCAGCTCCATAACCCCGGGCTGCAGCGGAGGGCAGCCATCCCAGGCATTTTTTATGTATAAGGATAATATTCCTCTTTCCGCATCATCCCTGGCTTTGCTTACCTTCAATATGGTTTACCATTTTGCGATAATACTTTTTGCCGTTGCCATAGCCATTTGGGCGCCCGGGGACATACTGTCGGGAATAGGCGCTTTTAAAATTCTCCTTGTATACGGACTGACTATCCAATTTCTTTTGATCATTCTTTATTTGCTGGCCATTTTCAACCGCAAACTGATCTGCCGCATCATCTATTGCCTGGCAGCATTTCTTACAAAAATCAGACTGGTAAAGGATCCGGAAAAATTCCGCGCAAAAGCCGCCCTGCAGATAGACGCTTACTGCCAGGGAGCCTGCTATATTAAAAACCATCCCTTGCTGCTGCTACGCACAATAGTCATAGTACTGCTGCATCTGCTGATGCTTTATTCTGTTCCTTACTGGATCTACCGCGCTTTGGGACTATCTGGCATATCTTTTATGGAAATGATAACTATCCAGGCAGCTTTGACGATTTGTATTGAATCACTGCCCATACCCGGCGGCATAGGCGTTGCGGAAGGAGGCTTTTTCCTTATTTATACCAAAATTTTCGGCGAGGGGCTGCTGCTTCCGGCACTGTTGCTGTGCCGGGGCCTGAATTATTATCTGGGACTGCTGGCCGGAGGCGCTGTTTCCGCTATATCTTTTTCAAGGACACAACAGCAAAACAAAACCGAAGCTGCAGGCTAACGATTATTTTCGCTGTACTTTGCATGTTGGGATTATTTCTGGTATAATGAGTGAACTACATAACCAGAGGTATTAGTTTATGATACAGGATATTTTTCCACATGCGTTTGACAACAGTTTTTCTCCACGCAAACCGCTGGTAGGGGACAGAGTCCTTATATATAGAGACGATGCGGTCCTTATCTGCTGCGATGAGGAAGCCGGCCCCCAGCTACCCACATTCGGCGAGCTGATAAAATATTGGTCAGATATAGAAAAGCATGCTACCTATCTTTTTGCAATAGATAGCGAAGGTTTTTTTCTGGTGGATGAAAGCGAAGTTAATATAAGGCTGCCCAAAAAATATATGCTGGAAAACGTCTCGCTTTTCAGAACCATGAATCCCCAATATCTGGCATTTGCCGGCATTACCGGACATCAGCTTTACAAATGGTATACGGAAAACAAATATTGCGGTAGCTGCGGCAGCATAATGGAAAACGGCACAACTGAAAGATCCAAAGTATGCCCTGACTGCGGTATGACCGTCTATCCTCATATTTCTCCGGCCGTCATCGTTGCCGTTACCGATGGTAAAAGGCTGCTTATGGCACGCAGCAAAACCAGCTCCTACAAACGCTACGGGCTTATTGCCGGGTTTGTGGAATTCGGCGAATCTTTTGAGGATACGGTAAAAAGGGAATTACAGGAAGAAGTAGGCATATGCGTAAAAAATCTCCGCTACTACAAAAGCCAGCCCTGGGCGTTCAGCGGCGCTGAGATGGTAGGCTTTCTGGCGGAGCTTGACGGCGACGACACGCTTACGGTAGACGAAAACGAACTTACAGAGGCCAAATGGTTCAGCAGGGATGATATCCCTGCCAGCGAAAGCAATATCAGTATCGCCCAGGAGCTTATCGAAACAGTTCGCAGCCAGATCGGGTGAATAACATCTGAATTTGCCAAACAATAAATTGACAGTATCCCGCTTATGGTGTTAGAATACATCAAGCAGCTGTATTTGAATTATCTGCCTGGAGGTAAAATTATGAAAAAACTACTGATCGCACTTTTAATGTTCTCTGTGATTTTTGTCTTTGCCGCCTGCGGCAGCAATAATCAGGATAATAACGACAGCGGCAATGATATAAGCGAGCCTGTTGCCAGCGAGTCTGATATTTCCGATTTTGATACTCTGAAAGCGCTGCCCAAGTATAAAGGCGCCGGCGAGATCCAGTATCCCTGGGAAGACGCCACTTCCGGCTTTTGGGTATCCGGCGCGGCTTTATCAGATATGCAGAAATATGGCGAAAGCCTCGTTAATGACGGTTGGGTATTAAACGATAAAGTGGCGGATTATAATGAAAGTGAAAATCTTTATTATGTATCAGCCGACGGTTCTTTGGAAGTTCAGCTTAAACTTATGGGCGATGAATACATTCGCATAACCATGGGTGCTCCTGAAGATATCGAGGGCCTTCAATAGTATATCAAACCGGCACTAATAAAAGAGGCGGATATTTGATCCGCCTCTTATTTATATACGACCATAAATATTGATATCACATGTTACCAATATTATCCCGGAGAGAAGCAGCATATCGGCAATATCTGCGCAAAAAAAAAGACGTCTGAAACAGACGTCTGGCTGGGGTGGAAGGATTCGAACCTTCGCATGACGATTTCAGAGACCGTTGCCTTACCGCTTGGCGACACCCCAATACTAGTAAACAGATAAACAGATTGCTTTGACGAGTTATGGTCGGGGCGACAGGATTTGAACCTGCGACCCCTTGATCCCAAATCAAGTGCGCTACCAAGCTGCGCTACGCCCCGCCTCATTGCAACGTTTTTATTATAGCCGCGGTTACTGCGTTTGTCAAATAGTTTTTTCCATTTTTTTAGTTATTATTTATCACTGTATTTGAAAAAGAGGTATTTTTTTGCTAAAATTTAATAGTAAGCCCCAACCTTTTAACAAAGTGCATGAGATATTAAAGAGAGGCATATTTTGAACAACAAAAATTTTGATATATCAATGAATACGGGGTTTGCTGCAAAAATATCCGGCGAACTGGCAACTTATCCGTATATACTGATCAAAAACTATCAACGTCTGGGAATAGATGAAAAATCACTTATAGTGCTTTTGCGTATTTTGCATCCTTATTACATTAAAGGCTCCCTGAGCCTTGACGATGTGACCCGGGAATTTTCCGTTTCGGCAGACGAGGCGAAAGTCATACTTAAGCCGTTTTTGGATAAACGGCTTATAGAGGAATATGAAAACGGTCTGTATGACTGCAGCGGCGTGATAAACTGCTATTACGAAGATTGGATAGCCGAAAAAAGGAATCCCCAACCTTTGCAAAAAGCCGGTATATCAGGGCCTGCCCCAAAAAATAATAAGCTCATAAGCGACCTGGCTATGTTGTACCGAAGATTTGAGCAGGAGCTGGGCAAAAATCTTACCCCCATCCAAAGCGAGGAGATACGCAGTTGGCTGGAGGATGACGGATTATCCGCGGATATGATAGAGGAAGCCTTGCGCCGCAGCGTACTGCAGGAAAAACGCAGTTTTGCCTATATCAAATCAATTCTGCGCAAATGGCGGGAAGCAGGTTATGCCGATCTTCAGGCCGTGCTGGATAACGATATAAAACCAGCCCGGCGGGAAGGGGCAAAAACAGGTTCCCATAGAAGCTCTGATAAAAGAAAAAGCCAGTATGATATAATTTATGATAAATATTAAGAGGGATTATTATGGAAAAGATCAATAGTCAGCTTAATGGACTGGCCGAATATTTCGAGAAATTGGCAGAGAACACTACCCTGGATGACGCAGAAACATATAATTGCCCTATCTGCCGGGATTGCGGGTATATTATAGAAAACGGTTGCGCCAGACCATGTATTTGTCAACCGGCAAATACAGGCGGCAAATCCCTTGATATACCACATCTGCAAAAAATGCGTTTTGCCAATTTTGACGTCCGTCTTTATCCCGACCATATCAGGACGGAAAGAGGTAAAAGCTACCGGCAGCTGGCCAAAGAAGCCCTTGTTGCTGCCATGGCATTTACCCAAAGTATAATCAAGGGTCAAAACCGGCCGGGACTTATCTTCGAGGGAGATGTGGGCAGCGGTAAAACTTTCCTGGCAGCAGCAATCGCCAATGAACTGCTGGCCAACGGAATTGATATCGATTTTGTGGTCGTACCGGAATTTCTGGATGAATTAAGACATAATATTCACAGCAATGATGATTGCGGCGACGATATGATAGCCCGTGCACGCAACACCAGAGTGCTTATTCTGGATGATATGGGCGCGCATAATTTCAGCCCCTGGGTGCAGAATATTCTTTTTACCATTATCAACTACCGCCTCAACCACGAACTGCCGATAATTATCACCACCAATCTCAGTATCAGTGAAATGATAGACGCTGTAGGAGAAAGAATAACTTCCAGAATGATGGAGACAGGTACCAATATAAAACTTTTTACCGATAGGGATATCCGTCTGAAACTGTTTAAAGACGGGAGGAACAACTGGTGACAGACACCGTAATTTTTGATTTTGACGATACGCTTGTCCATACAAACGATGTCTACGAATCTGTGCGGAAGATATTTTATGAGCAAATGGTAGAAAATGGCTGCTCCTATCCGCAAAAAATGGTTTATGATTATCTTAACGAAGCGGATATCGCCAATGTTAACGCAACCGGACATCTGGCAAAGGAATGTTTTCCCCGGGCCATGCGGCAGACTTATGAATACTTTTGCCGGCTGGACGGGAAAAAAGCCGATGGAAAAATCGGGCTTATGCTGGAGCAGACAGGCTGGAGCGTCTATGACATAAAGCCGCAATGGGTAGCGGATGCCAGGGAAACATTAATGGCGCTGCAGGGAAGGGTGAAACTGATACTTTTTACTCAGGGTGATACGGATATCCAGAAAAAACGTCTTGATAATCAGGGAGTACTGCAATTTTTTAACGGCTACAGGATAACTCCGGTGAAAAACTCCGATGCTTACAGAAATTTGCTGAAAGACTTTCAGATAAACGCGGCCGCTTCCTGGATGGTGGGGAACAGTATCAGGGCCGATGTCAACCCTGCCATAAAAGCCGGGCTGCAGGCTGCTCATTACCAAATGGCAGGCTGGGAATTTGAAATTGCCGAGCCCTGCGGCGAATACCGGATAATCCATAAGCTTACTGAAGTATTGGAGTTGATAAAATGAAAATAAAAATCGGTATATGCCAATTTGACATACAGGAAGGAAAGCATGACCGTAATCTGGCCAAAGCAGAGGAGCTGCTGACAGCCGCTGCAAAAGAAGGCGGGGAAATACTGATGCTGCCCGAAATGTGGCCAAGCGGCTTTGATTTCGCCAATATAAACAGTATTGCAGAAGCATTAGATGGAGAAACAGTCAGCTTTTTAAAAGAACAGGCCATAAAGCTGAACGTGCATCTCATAGGCGGCAGTTTCGCGGAAGCAGACGGGGGCAAAGTATATAATACCTGTCCTGTAATTGATTCCCATGGAAAAATTACAGCAATATATCGGAAAGTTCATCTTTTCAGTCACTATCTTAACGAACACCTTTATCTAAGTCCCGGTAATGAATGGGTGCTTTCCCGATACCGCAAAGATGAGGATACTATTATCCTGGGGCATATGATCTGTTATGATCTGCGTTTTCCGGAGTTTGCCCGCAATCTTGCGCTGCGCGGCGCCAGATTGCTGTGCGCCCCTGCAGGATGGCCCCAAAGGCGCGTCCGGGAACTGGAAATACTCTGTCAGGCCAGAGCCATCGAAAACCGCAGTTTTCTGATCTGTGCCAATTATACAGATACAGCCAATGGGGAGTACTGCGGCAATTCCCTGATCATTGATCCTTTCGGGAATATTCTGGCAAAATTGGGAAACAACGAAGATTTTGCCATTGCCGAAATTGACACCTCGCTTCTTGATCAGGAAAACACCTTCAACTCGCTGGCAGACAGAAGACCGGTAATGGATGAAATTGCAAAGGGTATGTTTTAGGAGGGATGCAATGTGAAAAAATATTTCCTTGCCATAGTATGCAGCCTGTGTTTGCTCATTTGCGCCGCCTGCGGACAGCAGGAGGAAACTCCACCGGATTCTTCCGATATCGGGAATATTGACAACGGGGAAATAACCGTAGGTACTGTGTATGATGCGGCGGTGGTTAATATACGCATAGCTCCGGAAGGCGACAGCCGTATTGTGGATACAGCATCCAGGGGCGAAATGTTTGAAGTAGTAGATTATGATGCCGAAGAAGAATGGCATAAAATAATATGCAAAGGCGATATAGCCTATATCAACAGCAATTACCTGTATATAACCCAGTGGCCTGCAAATTATGAATTAACTGTAGGAACAGTTATCGGATCAGGAGTAATGACTGTCTATGCCCAACCCGATACTGAAAGCAAAAGCATACTGGGGACTATTAAAGGAGAAAAATTCCTGGTCATCGATGACTATGATGAAAACTGGTATCAGATAGGCTTCCCAACCGGATCAGGATATATAAAAAAGAGCTTTCTGGATACGATAACCACCACAGTCCATAAGGCGCTGCAATAAAAAAAGACCAGAGAATCTGGTCTTTTTTGGTATGCCCGATTGGAATCGAACCAACGCACCCGGCTCCGGAGGCCGGCGCTCTATCCACTGAGCTACGGGCACTTAACGTTAATCATTTTAACCCAAAACAATCCGGAAGTCAAATAGATATTTAGGAAAATCCCGCCTGCACTTTTCCGTTGCAGGAGCGGTATGTTTATGATATTCTAAATTAAACATGTATAAATATCAGGAGGTAATAAATGCCTAAAGATATCATTGACCAATCAGCCAAAATCTCAACTGAGAAAGCCATAGAAGAGCAGCATATTAATAATAAGCTGACAGCCAGAGAAAGAATCGAAGCTATTTTGGATAAAAACAGTTTTGTGGAAACAAACGGCAGCATATGCAATATAGACGCCGGTGAAAAGGTCACCAACGCAATAAGCGGCTACGGTACAATAGACCGGCGGCTGGTTTATATTTTTGCCCAGGATCATACCATAAACAAAGGCTTGTTCAATAAAGAGCAGGGAAGAAAGCTGCAAAACGCATTGTCTCAGGCTCTGAAAGCGGGCGTGCCGCTGATAACTGTTTTTGACAGCGACGGTTTGCAGACAGAAGCCGGAATAGAAGTCCTGAGCAGTTTCGGGGAGATATATAACAGTTTTGTTATGGCTTCCGGAGTAATACCCCTCATTTCCATGATCATGGGCCCCTGCCTGGGACATGCAGCCATTCTTGCCGGGCTCAGCGATTTTGTTTTTGCGGTAGAAGGATCTGCTCTTTCTTCCCCTGACTGCCGGGGGACCGCCTCCGCCACATATACAAACGAAGGCAGCATTGTTCATTTTCTGGCAGGGGATGAGCCCAGCTGCATTGCCCAACTCCGCAGCCTTCTGGCCTTTCTGCCCAGCAATAATCTGGAGGGAGTTCCGGTATATGAATGTACGGATTCCCAGACCCGCTGCGACGGTTTGCTGGCAGATATGGCAGAATCCGGACCTGGGGATACAGATATTCGAAAGGTTATCTGCGCAATTGCCGACAACCATGATTTTATGGAGATACAGGCAAGTTCTTCCGACGATCTGGTCTATGGTTTTATGCGGCTGAATGGTATCACTACCGGTGCGATTGCCAATCAATCTGCATCAGAAAAGATACTCAATGGCTCCGCTGCCAGAAGCGCCGCCCGTTTTGTCAATTTCTGCGACGCTTTCAGCATACCGCTGCTGACGCTTGTTGATTGCCGGGACGCCGCCGCCCAGGACTACCGGGATACTATCAGCATGGGACAGCTCGTCTTTACCTATGCCAACGCCACTGTTCCCAAAATTGCTCTTATCTGCGGTGACGCTTTTGGCAAGGCCTATAACCTTCTCGGCGCCAAATCCCTGGGAACTGACGCGGTCATAGCCTGGAATTGCTCGGCTATGGCGGTTATGCCCACTGCCGACAGGGAAAACATACATCTTCAGGAAGCGGCGGCCAAAGGATATATTGATCTGCTGATAGAACCGGCGCAATCAAGATTGTATCTGATCCGCTTTTTGGATGCCCTGCTTACCAAAAAGGAGAGCCGCCCAGCCAAAAAGCATGATAATATGCCGCTGTAACCGAGGGATAAATATATGTCTTTATTTACTAAAAATAAAACGGAAATACAGGATACGGCAGAAAATCATATGAGCTGCGAAGAAACAGATCTGGAAATAACCGCTGTTATAATAGCTGCCATTGAGGCTTATATCGGCAAACCGGTCAGCCAGCTTAAATATGTTGCCATCAGACGCGCCACCTGTATGCGCAATAACTGGACTGCCAGCGGTACGGATGAAATAATCAGCAACCGGCAGCAGCTTTTGAAGTAAACCAGGCAAGGAGAAATAAAAATGATAAAAAAATTCA